>JBLGAT010000031.1:0-28888 GCA_047612485.1 Psychroserpens sp. | reverse complement strand
CACAATACAAAGGGAGCTATGGCATTCACCAATTGTACCTCAATCATTTCCGGAGTCTCAATCTCCCCTAATTTTAAGCGCCAGCTATTGGTCTTACGAAGATCTACCTGTTGTAGATCTGCATCCAGTTCTCCCTCTGGAAAGACCTCCTTCGCAGAAAGTGAATTATCAAAGCTGTAAGGGATTTGGGATAACTTGGCCGAAGCACGTATTCCTATTCCAGGTTCTGGTGCATGCCAAGTAACCGGTAAAGCATTATTCTGTTCAGAAGAAGCCCCTTTGCCCAAAGTTTTCAATTCCTGTAAACAATAATTATGATCTGATAGAACTTGCTTTGCAAACTGTGGCAAGGATTCAAAGGGAATCTCCTCATTAATCATTAAATGTTGGTAGAACCCTGCAGGTCTCCTTACGGTTTGGGCGGCATTATTGATCAAAATATCTAAACGATCATACTGCTGCTCTATAAAATTGCAGAATATTTCCACACTGGGAATATGACGAAGGTCCAGACCATGAATTTTTAATCGATCTCCCCATTGCATAAAATCTTCTTCTTTTGAAAAACGCAAGGCGGCATCTACAGGAAATCGAGTTGTGGCTACAACAGTTGCGCCAGAACGCAATAAAATTAATGCAATATGATATCCTATTTTTAATCGCGATCCCGTAACCACGGCCACTTGTCCTGTGAGATCTGCTGTTTGAAACCTTTTGGCATAATTGAAGTCGCCACAATCCTGACACATGGTGTCATAAAAATGATGTAATTTGGTATATACTGTTTTACATACATAACAATTCCTTGGTGACTCTAATTCCCTTGCATCCAATTGCTCTTTAGAGGCAGCCGTCAATAATTTGGGTGCCACAAATACCACTGCTTCTCTGGCACTTCTAATACCGGTTTCCTTACGGGCATGTTTGTCCCGCTCTATCATTTTTCTCTTAGCGGCTTTGGCAGAATCTTTTTTGCGCTGTTTAAATTCGTGCCGGTCCGGTCGGGAAAGAATTCCGGCCGCCTTTAAAAGGGCCACCCTTTTAACTTCCGGCAATTCCATTATCTGATGCGCGTTGTCCACCAGTTTATCCAAAACGGAAATACACTGCTCTATCTCCTCAAGACTCACCTCCAACGATGTCAATTCCTTTGGCTCATTTGGATTCTTAATACTCATGTAATCAGGATTATTGCGCTTTTTTAAAACGGGGCAAATGTACAGTTAAAATCAACTAAATTTAGCACAAAAATCAATCAATATACGTCTAGTAGAAATTCCACGCAGCTTAAAACAAGGTTAATGTCGATGCCAACTATTAATTAGGACCGATCATGATATGTGCCCTATAAGTGCCAGGGTCCATAAGCCATGGCATGCCTGGAGCATGTGGCTTATCCGGTAGTCCAGTAGATTCCGTGGTGGCAAAAGGAATATAGATGACATATCTAAACTTCCCGTTTTTTAATTCTCCGGTAGTTTTGTCATATCCTTCCGCTTCTCCAAAATAAACATATAACATACTGGGGTCTTTTGGCATTTTTAGTTTTCCCGCAGCAACCTCCGCCCCCCTAATATCAAATTTTTCCTTGGCGTCCATACCCTCGGCGCCCAACTCCCGTCCTCGTTTCATAAAAGGCTCCAATTGACTGGAATAACAGGCTACATTGATCCCATCCTGAATTGGATTATCTGCAATGCAGACCAAATTATTGGTTCCATCCCTTAGGACTATTAAATGGCCTTGGGCATCATAGCCATAGACCATGGCGCCACCCTTTTTCTCATATGGAGCCGGCAGCACGGCTGTTTTTATTTGTATGTCCTTTGGTAATATTTCAGTCTTCACTTCCTGTGCCGATGAAGACAACAATAACAACAGGAATAAAATGAATAGTAGTGGTTTCATAATTCTTTCTTTTATTAAAGATAAAAAAAAGATGGCATATTATCGAAACATAAATGCGCTTACCTTAATCAACTTAGGATAAACGCATTTAAATATTTAAAAATAAAATTATTCCAAACTGGCCAAACTCTTTTCCAAGGTTTCTATCTTGGCAACTGCATCGGCCTCTTTTTGTCGCTCCAAAGCAATTACCTGCTCTGGGGCATTGCTCACAAAACGCTCATTGGAAAGCTTCTTCTGAACAGAGATCAGAAATCCTTTGGTATAGTTCAATTCCTCATGAATCTTTTTTATTTCCGCTTCAATATCAATTGTACCACTTATCGGTATAAAATATTCATTTGATTTTACCCTAAAGGTTAAAGCGCCCTCCAATGGGCTGTCCATATAGGAAATTTTAGAAATGTTGGTGAGCTTTCTAATGATCACATCCCAATCTTTAGCTATTTGGCCTTCATTCAATACGGACAATTCCAAGGTGTCCTTCATGGGAATATTCTTTTCCTTCCTTATGGTTCGTATCCCTGCTATTACCTCTGCGGCAAAATCGAACTCGTTTATCAGACCCTGATTTACCTTTTGTCCCTTTGGCCATTGTGATACCACTAGGGCTTCCTCGGGCGCACGCTTGGCTATATGCTGCCAAATTTCTTCTGTTAGGAACGGCATAAACGGATGCAGCAATTTAAGGTTGTTCTCAAATATTCCGATAACGGCATCAAAAGTTGCCCTATCTATGGGCTGTTGGTATGCCGGTTTAATAATTTCCAATAACCATGAACTATAATCATCCCATACCAATTTATAAATGGACATTAGGGCATCTGAAATTCGGTACTTGCTAAAATGGTCCTCTATTTCCAACAAGGTTTTATTGAATTTGGAATGGTACCATTCAATTCCCAATTTTGAAGATTCCGGCTGAGGCAAATCTGCCACTTCCCAACCTTCCACCAACCTAAAACCGTTCCAGATCTTATTGGCGAAATTTTTCCCTTGTTGGCACAGGGCCTCATCAAACATTAGATCATTACCTGCTGCTGAACTCAATAATAGTCCAACCCGCACTCCATCGGCACCATAGTCTTCTATCAGTTGCAGGGCATTGGGAGAATTCCCTAGGGATTTGGACATTTTACGTCTTTGCTTGTCCCTTACCAATCCGGTTAGGTATACATTTTCAAAAGGCTTTTCCCCCCTATATTCATATCCCGCAACGATCATTCTGGCCACCCAGAAAAATAAGATGTCCGGACCGGTCACCAAATCATTTGTTGGATAGTAATATTCAATTTCTTTATTCTCAGGCTCCAAAATTCCGTTAAAGACACTTATTGGCCATAACCAGGAAGAGAACCAGGTATCCAAGGCATCTTCATCCTGTCTCAAATCCTTGTCCGTCAAAGCGCTGTTCCCGGATTTTTTCTTGGCAAGGATCAAAGCATCCTCCTTGGTTTCAGCCACCACAAAATCATCCTGCCCATCCCCAAAGTAGTAAGCTGGGATTTGTTGTCCCCACCATAATTGCCTGGAGATATTCCAGTCGCGGATATTTTCCATCCAGTGACGATAGGTATTCTCAAACTTTTTGGGAAACAATTTGATTTCTTCATCTTCCAGAACCGCTTTGATGGCAGGTTTTACCAAATCTTCCATTCTCAGGAACCATTGGTCGGACAAACGAGGTTCTATCACCGCCTTGGTCCTCTCAGAAGTACCCACCTTATTTAGGTGTTGCTCTGTTTTTATCAAAAACCCGTTCTCCTCCAATTCTTTGGAGATCTCCTTTCTTACCACGAAACGATCTTTGCCTTCGTAATGAAGACCATAACTGTTCAGGCTGGCATCATCATTAAATATATCGATGGTCTCCAGATTATGTTTTTCCCCAAGAGCCTTATCGTTGATATCATGGGCAGGGGTTACTTTGAGGCATCCCGTACCAAATTCCACATCCACATATTCATCTTCTATGATTGGGATGACCCTATTACATATGGGAACTATAGCTTTTTTACCCTTAAGGTGGCCATAACGCTCGTCATTTGGATTGATGCAGATGGCGGTATCCCCTAAAATGGTCTCCGGCCTTGTGGTCGCAATGGTCACGGTTTCATCAGATCCTTCAATTCCGTATTCCAAATAATACAACAGTCCTTGCTTTTCCTCATAGATCACTTCTTCATCAGAGAGTGTTGTTTTGGCTTCTGGATCCCAGTTTACCATGCGGTACCCCCTATAGATCTGGCCTTTATTGAATAAGTCCACAAATACCTTAATAACTGAAGCGGACATATTGTCATCCATCGTAAACTTGGTCCGATCCCAATCACAGGAACATCCCAATTTCTTCAACTGCTCCAAGATTACGCCACCATATTCATTGGTCCAATCCCAGGCATGTCCTAAAAATTCCTCTCGGGTAATATCCGCCTTATTGACCCCCCTTTCCTTTAATCTCGCCACCACTTTGGCCTCCGTTGCAATGGAAGCATGATCCGTTCCCGGAACCCAGCAGGCATTTTTGCCCATAAGTCTTGCCCTACGGATCAAAACATCCTGAATGGTATTGTTCAGCATATGACCCATATGTAATACCCCGGTAACATTTGGTGGGGGAATTACAATGGTATAAGGCTCTCTTTTATCAGGTACGGAGTGGAAATATTTGTGTTCCATCCAGTAGTCATACCAGCGGTTTTCGGCCTTTTGGGGCTCGTATTTTGAGGGAATCTCCATTGTTTGGTATAGTTTTTGTCTTCCTTATTCAGGTATTGTTCAATTTATGTCAACAAGTAATGTTAACCTTAATACATCCATCACTCGTTTTATAAGTTGGAAATACGAAACAAAAATAAGTAACGTTATTACATAACAAAAGAATTTTGGAGGTTGATGTGAAAACATTTACATTTGAAATTTACCCAAAACTAGAAATGATGAAAAAAATAGTACTGTTATTGTTTATTGGACTATTAGGAATTAGCCTAAATGCGCAGGATAAAACTGCGAAAATTAAGTTCAATTCGGATACCGTAGATTACGGTATTATTGAAAAAGGAAGTGAAGGTGTTCGTGCTTTTGAATTTACAAATACCGGCACCGCTCCTTTAATCATAAGCAAGGTAAGTTCTAGCTGTGGTTGTACCATCCCTAAAAAACCGGAAGGTCCAATTATGCCTGGGGAAAAAGGTGAAATCCAAGTAAAATACGATACCAGCAGAGTTGGTCCTATTAGAAAGGCGATCACGGTTATCTCCAATGCAGATGAACCAACGATTATTTTAAAGATTAAGGGCGAAGTAAAAGCCTAATATGATTTTAATAAAAAAAAAGCCCGCAATCGCGGGCTTTTTTTATTTGAATACTTTTTTCAGAACAAAGGAAAATAATAGATCTTTGTTATAACGTTCTATTACAAGTTTCACCCTTTTTCCCTCCCTTTCATTAAGCATTTGAAGCACTTCTTGGAGTTTGTACTGGTGAACGCTCTTACCGTTGACCGTGAGTATAAGGTCTCCCTCTAGCAATCCTGCTTCATGAGCTGGACTCCCTGCCCGTATGGAGGAGACCACTATTTCTGGCACCAAGCTCAATCTTGTTCTGCCCTCCATAAGCAATTGAACATTCCCGAAGGATTTTTCGTCACTTTTTACAATGCCCCTTGCATCGGTCAGTTTTTCCGCGATATAACGCATTCCGTCATGCATAAGCTCTATTCCACTTAGGTTGTAATTAAAGGGTGCCTTAAAATTGCCGTTTCGTTTTATGATGATCTCGTTTTCAGAATAATTGAATACAATATTGAACCTTTTTAAAATTTCGCCCCCAAGACTGCCATTTCTCTCTCCCAGGTTTTTAATAGAATTAAATGATTCCATATCGGGAAATGCGGTTTTTGGACCCTTTAGGCTATTACTGCCTAGTCTAAACCCGTCTACCATGGTCCGTTTACCAAATATATTGCCACTGAGTCCCTTTCCCAGATAATCGTCATAATGCTTTTCGGGAATACCCAAGCCCTTTTCCTCATCTACAAAAAGCCATATCGCATCTGAACTACCAGTATCCACTAATAACCTCACAGGAATTTCCAAACCACTACCCATATAAACCATACCATCCACGTAGGCCTTTTTATCTTTAATAATCAAAGGGAGCTTTTCTTGGTTTTTACTCAGTCTGGACCTGTAGGTCCTTGGATCATGAAATTTAATAATCTTGGACCCATAGTTTATCTCCACTACAAAATCCTTAAATAGATCATACCCAATTATTCCATGTACCGGCACACCTAGGGTTGGGGAGAAATTTATATCCTTGTCAAGGACCACATAAAGTTTTTGACTTCTATTTACAATGGAATTAATTTTTAAGGTATTGCCAACAGAGCTAAGTCCTTTCATAGGAGTACCTTCTCCCAAACCTTTAATGGCTATTTCGGTAACATTATTTATTTGTATGGAATCCTGATCGGAAAGGTTGAACAAGATTGGAGTGCTCACTCCGGTATCTAGAAGAAAGGATAGTTTTGCCCCATTGACCTCTACGGGAATGATCATTAAATTATTGATGAGCTCGAACTTTACTTTTTGAAATTTCTCGCCTTTCTCCAATTTGAATCCTTGGGCGAAGGATAAAAATGGAAAACAAAAAATAATTATTGCAATATATTTTAAATAGCGGACCAAATTTCAGTATTTCAATTTCATAGACTTCTTTAAATTAGTGAATTAACAGTAGGCGTCATAACATATTAACATTTAATTGATGGCATAAATTAAACCCAATCTTATTGCTTGGTTCATTTTGATTTCTCATTTTTGTTGAAAATTTGAATTCATGCCGACTATTTCACAAAAAGGGTTATCCATGCCCGAATCCCCCATCAGAAAATTAGTGCCTTATGCTGAAGATGCTAAAAAAAGAGGCACAAAGGTAATTCACTTGAATATCGGGCAACCAGATATAAAAACACCTAAAATAGCCTTGGACGCTGTCAAGAACAATACGCTAGAGGTATTGGAGTACAGCAGAACGGAAGGTTCTGAGGTCTATCGTGAAAAATTGACCAAATATTACGCAAAATATGACATCCATGTTACGGCACAGGAGATCATCATTACTACTGGTGGATCTGAAGCTTTGGCATTTGTGATGGGCAGCATCATGGACAATGATGAAGAAATCATCATCCCCGAACCCTTTTATGCCAATTACAATGGATTTGCCACCGCGGCAGGGATTACCGTGGTGCCGGTAGTTTCAAAAATTGAAAATAATTTTGCATTACCACCCATAGAGGAATTCGAGAAACTGATCACTTCCAAGACTAAGGCTATTTTGATCTGCAACCCAGGAAATCCCACGGGCTACCTCTATAGTAAAGAGGAAATCGAAAAGTTAGCGGCTATCGTTAAAAAACATAATTTGTTCTTAGTGGCTGATGAAGTTTATAGGGAATTCACCTATGAGGGCAAAGAGCACTATTCCGCACTGCAAGTAGCAGGCATGGAGGAGCATGCCATTGTGGTGGACTCTGTTTCCAAAAGATACAGTATGTGCGGTGCAAGAATTGGTTGTTTGGTTTCCAAAAACAAGGACGTCATCAAAACGGCCCTAAAATTTGCCCAGGCGAGGTTATCCCCTCCAACCTATGCACAAATAGCCGCCGAAGCCGCATTGGAGACGCCTCAGAGCTATTTTGATGATGTTAAGGTAGAATATGTGTCCAGAAGAAACCTCCTTATTTCCGAATTGGAAAAAATCAATGGCCTAAAGGTCGCCAAACCCCAAGGGGCATTCTATTGCATTGCAGAGCTTCCAATTTCGGACGCAGACCATTTTGCACAATGGTTATTGGAATCTTTTGAACTCAATGGCGAAACGGTAATGGTGGCTCCTGCAGCCGGATTTTACGCTACCGCAGGTCTGGGAAAAAATCAAATTAGGATCGCCTACGTATTGGACAAGGAAAGCATCACTAGGGCAGTCCAAATATTAAAGGTAGCCCTGGAAGTTTATAAAGGATAATGACCATACAAGAGAACATATCCTTAAAACCCTACAACACCTTTGGAATTGATGCCAAGGCACGGTTTTTTTGTGAGATCACTTCATTGGGAGAGTTGCGGGAAGCCCTGGAACTAAAGTACCATCCTGAAAAATTCATTCTAAGTGGCGGCAGTAATATGTTGATTACCAAAGACATTGATGCCTTGGTGCTTTATATCCATATTAAAGGCATCAAGGTAGAGCAGGAAAACGCAAACCATGTCGTTATAAAGGTGATGGCCGGGGAAAACTGGCATGAAATGGTACTCTGGACCTTGGAGCACAACTTTGGGGGACTTGAAAATTTGTCCCTGATCCCAGGGTTTACCGGTACCGCCCCCATTCAAAACATTGGGGCCTACGGGGTGGAACTAAAAGATTGTTTTGTGAGTTGCGAGGCCATGGATAAAAACACTTTAGAACTCAAAACATTCACAAAAGACGATTGCCAGTTTGGGTATAGGGACTCCTATTTTAAAAATGACGGCAAGGACAGGTATATCATTACCTCTGTCAAATTCAGATTGACAAAAAAAGACCATCAGTTCAATACCTCATACGGGGCCATTG
The DNA here is from genome assembly GCA_047612485.1 of Psychroserpens sp. Taxonomy (GTDB): domain Bacteria; phylum Bacteroidota; class Bacteroidia; order Flavobacteriales; family Flavobacteriaceae; genus Sediminicola. The sequence continues at coordinate 20,356 of JBLGAT010000031.1, read as the reverse complement.
AAACTGAAATGAAACAACAACAAGTATCAAATCCGACTATTAAGGACGTTTCGAATGCCGTAGTGGCAATTCGAAAAAGTAAGCTGCCAGACCCCAAGGAATTGGGAAATAGCGGCAGTTTTTTTAAAAACCCTGTGCTGTCCAAAAATGAGTTTGAACTATTTATAAAACAACATCCAGAAGCCCCTTATTTCCAGGTTTCCGACGATGAGTACAAGATTCCTGCAGGATGGCTGATAGAACAGTGTGGTTTCAAAGGAAAAAGATTCGGTGATGCCGGTGTTCATATAAACCAGGCACTGGTTTTGGTCAATTACGGCAATGCCAGCGGGAAGGATATAATAGAATTGGCCCAGACCATCCAAAAGAAAGTATGGGACAACTACCACATAGAAATTGTACCGGAGGTTAATATAATAAAATAACCCCCGATGAAAAAATCAACGGGGGTCAAACCAAACCAAACTAACCAAACTTAAATGTACAATTACCAGCTGTACACTTATCTTATTAAAAACAGGTTATAAAATTATGTTTAACCATCAATTTTATACCTTAACTTTCAGATGTATTTACGATACATAGTTACCCTTGGATTTTTTAATAGCGTTAAAATTCTCTAAACGCAATTTATTTTATGAGCGTACTTCTTGAAAAACATATTGTTGAACTACTGCAGGAGCGAAATGAAAAAGCCATTTCCCTTCTCTACGAGCACTATGGTGACACCTTGTTCGGAGTTGCCATGAAAGTGGTCAAGGACCATGACCTCGCCCAAGACATTGTTCAAGAAAGTTTCGTTAAAATCTGGAAGAAATCGGACTCCTATGACTCTTCCAAAGCCAAGCTCTTTACATGGCTCTTTCGTATTACAAGGAATACGGCCATTGACAAATTAAGAAGCGTAAACACAAAAACCGACAAGGAAATCCAAATGGATGTTTCCGACGTATATAGAATAGGCGTAGATAGCACTAAGCCAGAGCTGATGGATGTTCGGGAGAATTTGGACAAGTTGGAACCCAAGTATCAAATTGTATTGGATGCCCTTTTTTTTCAGGGGATGACGCAACAAGAGGCCAGTGATGAACTGGATATACCTTTGGGAACCATTAAATCTAGATTAAAAATCGGGCTTCGGGAGTTAAAGAAAATTTACGGCTCGTCTATGGTGCTTTTGTCTCTAATAAGTATGTTGTCATGAAAGATAAAATAAAAATATTCTTAGATTCCGATCTGTTGGAAAAATACCTACTCGGCACCACTTCAAAGGAAGAGACTTTGCAGGTAGAAAGATACATTGCCATGTATCCAGAAGTAAGGGAAATGTACCTTGAGCTACAGGAAAATTTAGAGGCTTATGCCAAATTGCACGCCCTAAAAACTCCGGATGGGCTTAAAGAAAAAATATTGAGCACTATTAGGGCCCAAAATTCATTGCGACAAAGATTCACGAGATATGCAGTTGCAGCTAGTGTAGCCGTATTCATATTTGCAGGTTCTTCCTATTTCTTTTGGAATCAGAACCAAAGTCTTATGCAAGAAAACACTATTGTTTCCAATAAAATTAAGTCTTTGGAGGAAAATATGAGGGAGCAATTGGAAGATGTAAGAAACCAGTTCATTGTGCTCAACAATCCTTTGACCAAAAAATATACCGTGAAAGGCAACAAAAATGCTAAGGACCTAAAGGCCATAGCATATATCAATCCTGTAAAAAAACTGTCCTTCATCAACGTTAGGAACCTACCACAGTTACCAGAGGATAAATGTTTCCAAATGTGGGCAGAGGTCAATGGTCAAATGGTAAATCTAGGTGTTATCAAGGAAATTAAAGATAAGGACAAATTGTTGGCCCTACCTTACGCCGAAAATGCCATAGGATACATAACCATAGAACAAAAAGGCGGCAATATGGCCCCAACCGTGGAAAACATAGTTGCCAATATCACCTATTAAAAAGTGCATCTCTTAAAGTAGTTTTAAATACCCCTGAAAAGGCCATTAATTTTATATCTTTGTTCAAAATTTGGATATGAAACTATTACTATTGACTATTGGTCTATTAGCTATAGGATTTGCTGGAATAGCCATTAAAATCTGGGCTAAGAAAGATGGGGAATTTGCCGGCACCTGTGCCAGTCAAAGTCCTTTTTTAAATCAGGACGGAGAAGCTTGTGGTTTCTGTGGAAAACTCCCCAGCGAGCTCGATTGCAAAAAAGATACAGGAACGGAACTTCAATAGAGTGCCATCAGCTTTTTATTAAGAACTCTATTTGGACAAAACTAAAGACACACTTAAGCTTACCATTGAAAAGGCCAAACTGGGAAATCAGATAGCCTTCAGTACCTTATTGGACACCTTTTGGAACGATGTATACGGCTTCCAACTCATAAGGACAAGAAATGAAAATGATGCGGAAGATATCACCATCCAAACGTTTTCAAAAGCTTTCGACAAAATTGACACCTACGATGACAACTATGAGTTTAAAACATGGTTGATCACCATTTCCAAGAATTTACATGTTGACCTAATCCGAAAACGTAAGCGAACTATTTTCGAGAACTCTGGTAAAAGCACCAATGATGCCATTAAAAGGGTCTTGGACGATGCCCCATCTGCAGAGGACCAGTTAATAAGGGAACAGGATTTGGCTACCCTTTTACATTACATCAAAAAACTAAAACCTCACTACCAACAAGTCATCAATCTAAGGTACTTTAATGAGATGAGTTACGCCGATATAGCTGTTGAACTCAAGGAACCCCTCAATAATGTAAAAGTTAAATTACTCCGCGCAAAAAAACTACTGGCAGAAGTCATCCAGAACAAAAAATAAGAGCTTGGTCCCTTTTCCTTTATAATTATATCCAAATTAAATCAGCATATCGGAAATAAAAAATAATATGATTTTGGTTCATGTCCCAATATGGAATAATACAAATACCATTTCGTATCTTTGTAAAAAATTAAAGCATGAGCATTGAAACCGCAGAAAGTGTAAGTCCACCTAAAGGAAAACCAAAATGGCTACGTGTAAAGCTTCCTACCGGAAAAAAATATACCCAATTACGGGGACTGGTAGATAAATATAATCTTCATACCATATGTACTTCTGGAAGTTGTCCCAACATGGGAGAATGCTGGGGTGAAGGTACTGCAACATTCATGATCCTAGGGAACGTCTGTACCCGGTCATGTGGTTTTTGTGGCGTAAAGACCGGGAGACCTGAGGATGTTGACTGGGAAGAACCAGAAAAAGTTGCCCGTTCCATCAAAATCATGGAAATAAAGCACGCTGTAATCACCTCAGTGGACAGGGACGACATCAAGGATATGGGTTCCATTATCTGGGCAGAAACGGTAAAAGCCATCAGAAGAATGAACCCAAACACCACCATGGAAACCCTTATTCCTGATTTTCAAGGAATTGAAACCCATATTGACCGAATCATAGCTGTTTCCCCCGAAGTTGTTTCCCATAATATGGAAACGGTTAAAAGGTTAACAAGGGAGGTTAGAATACAGGCGAAGTACGAAAGAAGTTTGGAAGTTTTGAGATACCTAAAGGATAATGGGGCCAAAAGAACCAAATCTGGTATTATGCTGGGACTTGGAGAATTGGAAGAAGAGGTAATTGAGACCATGGAAGACCTCAGAAAGGTAAATGTAGACGTAATAACCATTGGCCAATACCTGCAGCCTTCCAAAAAGCATTTGCCCGTAAAAGAATTTATTCTACCGGAACAATTTAAGAAATACGAAGAATTGGGATTACAAATGGGCTTTAGACATGTGGAAAGTGGAGCTTTGGTCCGCTCTTCTTACAAGGCCCATAAGCACATCCATTAACAAAAAAACGACATACAAATAAAATCCATCCCGCTAATGCGGGATTTTTTTCATATGAAAGAAGTAAATATCGGCATAAATGGTTTTGGCAGGATAGGTCGGACAGTTTGTAGATTGATTTTGGATAATCCGCACCTGAATATCGTTTCCATAAATGATCTGGCCGATGCCAGGACGTTGTCCCATTTGTTAAAATACGACAGCCTCCATGGGGTATCATCCAAACAAATAGGATACGATGAAAACCATATTTTGGTGAACGACAAAAAAATAACGCTTCTAAACCATCAACATCCCAAACAAATTGATTGGGCTGAACATAAGGTTGACATAGTGATCGAGGCCACAGGGAAATTCAAAACCCGAAAAGACCTTCAATACCATTTGGATAACGGAGCAAAGAAGGTGATTTTATCCTCCCCTCCTTTGGACGACAACATAAAAATGGTTGTCTATGGCGTAAACGAGGGAATTATCAATCAAGACGACCATATTCTTTCCAATGCATCCTGTACCACCAACAATGCAGCTCCCATGATCAAGGTCATCAACGACCTTTGTGGGGTAGAACAGGCCTATATCACTACGGTGCATTCCTACACCTCGGATCAAAGCCTCCATGACCAACCTCATCGGGATTTAAGAAGGTCCAGGGCAGCCTCCCAGTCTATAATACCCACTACCACCGGAGCAGCAAAGGCATTGACCACAATTTTTCCAGATTTGGCCAATGTTATTGGAGGATGTGGGATTCGTGTTCCCGTGCCAAACGGGTCATTAACGGACATTACCCTGAATGTAAAAAAAGAGACCTCCATACAGGAAATTAATGAGGCATTTGAGAAAATATCGAACAAGGAATTAAAAAATATACTTTTTTACACAGAAGACCCTATAGTTTCCATTGACATAAACAATAGTTCCTATTCTTGTACGTTTGATTCTCAGATGACTTCCGTAATTGGAAAAATGGTTAAAATCATAGGCTGGTATGACAATGAAACGGGATACAGTTGCAGAATCATTGACCTAATTAATTTATTGATCAAGAATAAGTACGTTTGAGAATTAAATCTAGATATAAAAGGATTTTAAACATCCTATTGATGGTAGTGGTCATGACCACTTTTCACGATATCTCCGCTCAGGATAATAAGCCTCCTGTGAAGGACATAGACGCTTATTTCTCTGAAGCAAGAATGTATAAGAACAAAAACCAGATAGATCTTGCGATAAAGGCAATGGCCAAGGCAGCCAATTTAGCAGAGGAAAATGAGGATATCAAGACCATTATTGATAGCTATCACGAAATCTCATTATTAAACCACAAGCTGGAGAGGGAAGAAAATGCCATTTTCTATTATGAACGTGCAGAAATCTTACTGAACGAGATAGCTTACCCACATGGTGATGCAACCCATAAGTATATTGAAGCCCAAAATTATTTTAGGAACGATAAACCCTATCAAGCTTTAAACTTATTAAAAGAGGCCAAGGTATTAAGCAATGACCGACATCTCTTAAACGAAATCTATTTGTTGGAGGGGAACATCTCCCTTAAAATTGAAAAATATAGTGTTGCCTCCAAGAATTTCAATTCCTTGGTTGTCAATAGCGATATTTACGAAAAGGCCTACTTGACCACAAAAGCCTATTTGGGGCTGACACAGTTAAATATTGCCTTGGACAGTTTGGATTCGGCAGCCAAAAACGGATTGAATGCGCTGGCCCTTGCACAGGAAAACAAATTCCAACAAGAAATATTGGAAGCCAATATATTGTTGGGGAAAGCTTTTGAAGAATTGGGCCAATACGATTCTGCATTGGTCTACAATAGAAATCTTCTCCAGATCAAAGATTCTTTGATCGCCTCTGAGAGAATCACTGCCCAGATCAAAACCGCTGACCAATTACGGGGAGAGTTAATGGAAAGCACCATTAAAAAGCAGGATATTGAAATTAGAGATTTGAATGAATCTTCGAGTCGTTCCGAAATTACGGCCATCTTGACTTCCGCGTTTTTGACCATTATATCCCTCTTGGCCGTTTCATTATATAGGAACAATCAGATTAAACTAAAAACAAACGACCTTCTACACACTAAAAACAGGGAACTACAAAGTGCTAGGGATGCCGCGATACAGTCCATGGAGGCCAAGACCAATTTCCTATCAACAGTCAGCCATGAATTGCGGACCCCATTATATGCCGTTACAGGTCTTACGCATTTGCTTTTAGAGGAAAACCCAAGTAAAAAACAGGAAGAACATTTAAAAGCCTTAAAGTTTTCAGGTGATTATTTATTGAATTTCATCAATGACATTCTACAGATCAATAAAATTGATGCGGATAAACTGGAACCTTTAAATATTAGGCTCAACCTTAAAAAGGTGCTAACGGAAGTCATCAGTTCCTTGCAACAAAGCGCCAAAGCCAACAAGACGGTAATTACTTTGGATTTCGACCCAAATATACCAACCCATTTGCTCAGTGATCCTTTAAAATTATCCCAGATTTTCATCAACCTGGTTGGTAACGCCCTTAAATTCACCAAAAAAGGTGAGGTAACGGTTATTACCAAACTACAGGAACAACACGAGGACGAGGTCACCATTTATTTTGAGGTAAAGGATACCGGTATTGGAATCGCCCCAGAAAAACAAGAAAACATTTTTGATAGTTTTGAACAGGGATCCATACAAATCAATAGAGAATATGGTGGTACGGGACTTGGCCTTACTATAGTAAAAAGTTTACTAGGGCTCTTTGAAAGTAAGATCAGGTTAAAAAGTGAACTGGGCAAAGGTAGTTCCTTCTTTTTTGAGCTGAAGCTCAAAACAACGGAAGGCAGTGAAATTGACGATATGAACTTCCAAATCACGGAGAGGGAATACGATCTGACAGGGTTACATATTTTAATCGTGGAAGACAACAAGATCAACCAAGTCATTACCAAAAAAATGTTGCTTAAAAAAGAGGTTACCTGTGATATTGCCAGCAATGGAACGGATGCCATAGAAATGGTGAGGAACAATAAGTACGATGCCGTTTTGATGGACATTCATATGCCGGGTATTAGCGGAGAAGAGGCAACCATCGAAATACGGAAATTTAACACAACATTGCCCATCATTGCGTTGACAGCTATTTCCCTAGACGATAGTTTGGAGAGTTTCTATGCGGCAGGGGTTAATGATGTGGTCACAAAACCTTTTAAGCCAGAAGTCTTTTATCAGAAAATTGGCCAGAATATCTTTTCTCCCCAAATTAACAATCCAGCATCATAAAGACTGTAGGGCATTAATCAGTTGCTGCTTTCCTTCACCTATAAACCGGTGCTCAATACGGATATAATAAAGATTGGCAACTTTACCTTTTAGCCTTACATAATCCTTTTCCGTGGTCAAGATCATCTCTTTGGAATTAAAAGTGCCTATTTCTTTTTCAGTAAAAAAATGATGATCCCCAAATTCCAGATGTTCAAATACTATTGAGGCCTCTTTCAGATAAGTGACCAATGGCACCGGATTGGCAATACCTGTGACCAAGAATATTTTTTTATCACGTAATGCTCCCAGTCCCAAGGTTCTCCCATCTCCTTGCAAAACGGTATCATAGACCAAACTACTGAACAGTACTTGCTGATGTTTTAAGGGATGTAACTTTATAATTATTTTTTCTTGCTCCTCATCATTTAGTTTGGCTGGGCATTTGGTTACCACGATGAGATCTGCCCTTCGGGCTTCCTTTTTACTATCCCGTAAATTTCCAGTTGGCACATACCAATCATCTATATACAATTGGTCATGGGCAGTTAATAGTATAGAAAATGCAGGTTGCACCTTACGGTGTTGAAAGGCGTCATCCAATAAGATCAGATCTGGCTTTTCTTGGGTTTCCAAAAGTGATATTCCATGTCTCCTATCGGCATCCACCGCCATGGTGACTTCAGGGAATTTTTTATAAATCTGGAAGGGTTCATCACCTATTTGCTCTACGGCAGTGAATGCTTCGGCCTTAATATAACCTTTGGTTTTCCTTCCATATCCCCTACTCAGTACCGCTAATTTTTTATTTTCCTTTAAAAGTTCAATGAGATATTCGATCATGGGGGTCTTTCCCGTTCCCCCAACACTTAGATTCCCTACACAAATAGTGGGTGTGTCACAGGTATGGGACTTGAGTATCCCCTTATCGAACATCATATTTCTAATATAGACCACCAATCCATAGACCAAGGAAAATGGAAACCCTATTTTTCTGAGTAGCTTCATCGGAACGAAAATATAATATTTTATCTTTGAAGGGCTATAAAATTAAAAAATGATCGTAAACGAAGTTACCAGAATACTTGAGGAGTTGGCACCTTTGGCCTATGCAGAGGATTTTGACAATGTAGGCCTACTCATTGGAGATAAAAAAATGGAGGTAACAGGCATATTGGTGACCTTGGATACCTTGGAAAATGTGGTTGACGAGGCCATAGAAAAAAACTGCAACCTCATTATAAGCTTTCATCCGATCATTTTTGGCGGATTAAAAAAAATTACGGGCAAAAACTATGTGGAACGGGTGGTACTCAAGTGCATTAAAAATGACATAGCCCTTTATAGCATGCATACGGCTTTGGACAATGCCCCAATTGGTGTCAATTCCAAAATATGTGAGGTTTTAGGGATTCAAAATCCAAAAATCCTTATTCCCCAAAAGGGTACCATTAAAAAATTGACCACCTATGTTCCCAAAGGCAGTGCGCAGGCACTCAAAGAAGCGCTCTTTAAGGCAGGGGCTGGAAATATTGGCAACTACAGTAACTGTAGCTTCTCTGTGGATGGCACAGGCAGTTATAAGGCCGGACCAAATGCCAATCCCACCATAGGGGAAATTGGAGAGGAACATTACGAACAAGAAACCCAGATCAACGTTACCTATTCCAGGGCGGATCAGGCCAATATCATCAATGCGCTCCTACAAGAGCACCCCTATGAGGAGGTCGCCTATGAAATACAGACCTTGGAGAACAAAAATCAGCATATAGGCATTGGTATGGTCGGAAATCTGGAAAAACCCATGAGTGAAGAAGATTTCATGCAATGGGTTAAGAAACAAATGAATGTTTCCTGCATCCGTCATTCCAATTTATTGGGCAAAAAAATCAAAAAAGTGGCTGTCTTGGGAGGTAGTGGTTCTTTTGCCATTTCAGCTGCCAAAGGGGCAAAAGCCGATATTTTTATTACCGCCGACCTTAAATATCACCAATTTTATGAGGCCGAGAACAAAATAGTACTTGCAGATATTGGACATTTTGAAACAGAGCAGTTTACAAAAAATTTATTAGTTGACCATCTTACAAAAAAAATTCCTAATTTTGCAATCTCTTTAGCGGAGAGCATAACAAATCCCATCAAGTATTTTTAATATATGGCAAAAAAAACAGAAGCAACAGCAGAAGAAAAATTAAGAGCATTGTATGATTTGCAATTAATTGATTCTAGAGTTGATGAGATACGAAATGTTCGTGGAGAATTACCTTTGGAAGTAGAAGATTTAGAAGATGAGGTGCTTGGCCTTAAGACAAGATTGGATAAGTTAAAAACCGATGTTGAAACCATCAACTATGAGATAACTGCCAAAAAGAACCTTATTGACGAATCCAAAGTTTTGGTAAAGAAATACACCGAGCAACAGAAGAACGTTAGGAACAGTAGGGAGTTCAACTCATTGACAAAAGAGGTGGAATTCCAAGAACTGGAGGTACAATTGGCCGAAAAGAACATTAAGGAGTTCAAAGTTCAAATTGAGCAGAAAAAAGAGATTATTTCCCAAACAAAGGAACGTTTATCAGAAAGGGACGCACATCTAAAACACAAAAAAAGTGAATTGGATGCTATCTTGGCCGAAACTGAAAAGGAAGAAAAAGCATTGATCAAGAAATCTGCTGAATACGAAGAGCAAATTGAGGAGCGTTTGATAAAAGCATACAAACGTATCCGTAACAATGTTAAGAACGGATTGGCCGTAGTTCCAATTGAAAGAGGAGCTTCAGGAGGCTCTTTCTTTACCATCCCACCACAGGTACAGGTAGAGATCGCTTCCCGTAAAAAAATCATTACGGATGAGCATAGCGGAAGAATTTTGGTAGATCCTATTTTGGCAGAAGAAGAACAAGAAAAAATGCAAAAATTGTTCTCTAAAATATAAGAAGAACACATAGTCTAATAAAAAAGCCAGCTTTCTTAAGCTGGCTTTTTTATTAGACTACTATTCGGTTTAAAGTAATTCCAATATTTGTTGCTCCACCTCCAGGCTATCCCATTTTTTATCAATTTGAGGCATCTGCATTATTTGTTTCATAATTTCTTCCTGTGCATCCCCAATGGCCAATGCCTCCGCATAGGAACCGTCCGAAAATGTCACTCTGGAATAGCTCGGGATCCATTTATCGGGATATTTTTCAGAGAAGCGGCGTTCTATCTTTTTTTGCAATATAAACTTGGGATCCGCAGTTTTACTGCTCATTTCCATAAAATTTCTATAACTCAGTTCTGCAATGGCATCCGCATTGGGCTTCCGAATCTCTTGGTAGGCCTGGAACGCATTGCTCCAATCCTCTCCACTGGTCTCCAACAATTCACAGAGCACGTATATATCCTCAAAGCCAGCATTCATGCCCTGCCCATAAAATGGAACTATGGCATGGGCAGAATCGCCCACCAAAGCCACTTTGTCCCAATAGGTCCAAGGATAGCATTTTGTGGTCACCATGGCACTGGTAGGGTTGTTAAAAAAGTCGTGGGACAAGTTTTCAATATCCTGCATTACATTTGGAAAATAAGCCGTAAAAAAAATCTTGGCATCCTCCTTGGTCTTAATGCTTTCAAATGATACTTCCCCCTCAAAAGGCAAAAATAAGGTACAGGTAAAACTGCCGTCCAAATTTGGCATAGCGATGAACATAAACTTGCCCCGTGGCCAAATATGGAAGGAATGTCTGTCCAACTTATGGGAACCATCCTCATTGGCCGGTATGGTAAGTTCCTTATATCCCACATCAATAAATTCTTGTGAATAATCAAAACGGCTACGGCGTTGCATTTTATGCCTTACCCTGGAAAAAGCACCATCACACCCAAAAATTACATCAAAGGCATATTCCTCCCATAACCCCTTCTCTGTTTCCCCTGTAAATATCTTGGCATTGGGAAGGTCTATATCCCAGACCTTCTCTTCAAAACGGAACTCTACTCCAGCTTCTTCCGCCAAATCAATCATTCTTCTATTCAACACCCCCCTTGAGATAGACCAAATGGCCTCTCCGTCCTTGCCGTATTTCTGAAAGTACACTGGTTGCCCTACAACATGCATTGCCCTTTTATCCAAGGGGATGGCAATCTTTTTAATCTCGTCCTCTATCCCTACCGCCCCCAAGGACTTCCATCCCCGATTGCTCATTGCCAAATTAATGGAACGACCGGAAAACTGAACTTTTCTAATATCTGGTCTACGATCGAAGACGGTGATAGTATGCCCAGCTTTTCTCAAATATATTGCCAATAAAGAACCCACCAGTCCTGAACCAACGATTGCAATGTTTTTAGGAGTTTTTGCCATGGTTGCCCCATAAGGGAAATAATGTTAAGTTGTAAAAATACTAAATTTAAAAAACACACCTTCTAGTTATATTGGTATATACATGGGGATTTAGACACGAATCAACAATACTTCAAATTTTTGTTTAATTTTTTATTACATTTGTTAGACAACAAATTTGTATGACCCATTACTCCAAAGAGCAGCTACAACAATTGGGTTCCAGATTTAGGGCCAACCTCATCAATAGTTGTACCGGCTATAAATCTGCAAATCTCTTGGCCACAAAATCCCCAAAGGGAATATCGAACGTTGCCATTTTCAATTCAGTGGTGCATATTGGAAGTAATCCACCCATGTTGGGGTTTATTCTCCGACCCTTAACGGTCAAAAGGAACACTTATGACAATTTTAAGGCTTCGGGGTACTTTACCGTAAATCAAATTCCCGCCAATATCATCAAAAAGGCCCATGAAACTTCAGCAAAATATGACCAGGATGTTTCCGAGTTTGCCAAAACACATTTGACCGAAGAATATATCAATGAGTTTCAAGCTCCCTTTGTCCAGGAAAGCCATATAAAATTAGGATGCAGGTACGTGAACGAATACGAGATAAAGGAAAATGGATGTCTTCTCATTATTGGGGAAGTCACAGATCTTTATGTGCCTAAAGACATTATTCAACATGATGGCTGGGTACAACTGGATAGAGCAGATACTGCGGCAATCATAGGTCTGGATGGGTATGCCCTACCCCATCTCTTGGATCGATTTTCCTACGCCAAGCCCGATCAAGAATCCCATTCCTTAATCCATGGCGCATAAAAAACCGCATTTGGCCAGTAAAATTTGTTCCACCTGTGGCCTCCCCTTTTCGTGGAGAAAAAAATGGGAAAAGAATTGGGAAGAAGTAAAATATTGCAGTGAGCGTTGTCGACGTAATAAATAAATACAAACCCTTACACCAAACAATCATAGCCTTTGATGAACAATTTAGTCTGGTTTAGAAATGATTTGAGAATTAAAGACAACCTATCCCTTTCCCAAGCTTGTGCTGACACGGATCACAAGGTGATCGGGGTGTATTGTTTTGATCCCAGAAATTTTGATCATGGACCTTTCGGATTTAAAAAGATCGAAAAATATAGGGCCAAATTCTTATTGGAATCTGTTGTTGATCTCAAGAACAATCTCGAAAAACGCAACATTCCTCTCTTTGTATATCATCAGCGACCAGAAGAGATTATCCCTTCCTTGGCCAGTGAATTTAACATAGGTAACATTTATCTTCAAAAGGAATGGACATTGGAAGAAAACAAGATCCTTACCGCTGTATCCTCTAAATTACCCGCAACAATTCGCTTAAAGGAAAGTTATGATCAATTTCTATTTCACCCGGACGACATCCCCTACGACGGCTTCAAAAATATTCCAGAGGTATTCACCTCCTTTCGTAAAAGGTGTGAAGAATATTCCCAAATAAGACCCTGCCTTCCAGAACTGAAAGCCAGGCTCCCTGAAAACCTGCTAGGCAATTCTACCTCGGTGCCAACCCTTGAAGATCTAGGCTTGGCGTCATTCACAATGGACAGGAGATCTGCCTTTTCCTTTGAAGGAGGGGAAACACAAGCCCTAGTACGAATCCACAATTATTTTTGGGAAACCAAAAACTTGGCCATCTATAAAAAAACAAGAAATGGCCTAGTGGGTGAGGCTTACAGCTCCAAACTATCGGCTTGGTTGGCCAATGGCAGCATTTCTCCCCGAACCATCTATTGGGAAGTAAAACGCTTTGAACGGGAAATACAAAAAAATGAAGATACCTATTGGCTCATCTTTGAACTCATGTGGCGCGATTATTTTAAATATGTTTCCCTGAAGCACGGAAATAAGATTTTCCAAATCGGAGGTCTCCTCAACAAGCAATACGAATGGAGTATGGACGAAAGCCTTAGGGCCCAATGGATTTCCGGGAATACCAAATATCCATTTGTTAATGCCAACATGCTGGAATTGGCCCTAACTGGTTGGATGAGCAATCGGGGCAGACAAAACGTCGCTAGTTATTGGTCTAAAGAAATATGTCAGGATTGGCGTGTAGGGGCAGCTTATTTTGAAAGTATGCTGATAGATTACGATGTGCACAGCAATTGGGGAAACTGGATGTACAATAGTGGTGTGGGCAACGACCCCCGAGATCGGAAATTCAATATTGGGAGACAAACCGAAATGTATGACCCAACAGGAAAGTTTCAAAAATTATGGCTGCAGGAAACCTTGTTTTAATAGTACACTTTAATATAGTAGAATGAAGATATTACGATTAATCTTAGGGGACCAGTTGAACATAAAGCACTCGTGGTTTGATACTGTGGACCCAAACGTCACCTATCTTATGGCCGAGATGCGGCAGGAAACAGATTATGTTACCCACCATATCCAAAAAGTAGTGGCCTTTTTCCTATCCATGAGGGAATTCTCGAAGGATTTAAAGGAAAAAGGGCATCAGGTCATCTACCTCAACATCAATGACCTAGATAACCCCCAGACATTGGATAATATTATAAAATGCCAGGTAGAAATAACCAATGCAGATAAGTTTGAATACCAATGGCCGGATGAGTATCGTTTGGACCAGCAATTATTGGGTATTTGCCAGGAGCTTTCTATTGCTTCAGAAGCACATGATAGTGAACATTTTTACACTTCCCGTTATGAACTAAAGGATTTTTTTGAAGGCAAAAAACAATTGATCATGGAATCCTTTTACCGAATGATGCGCAAGAAGCATGATATCATGATGGTCAACGGGCAGCCTGATGGCGGTAAATGGAACTTTGACCAGAGCAATCGAAAAAAATGGAAAGGAGATCCGATAATTCCACACGAAAGAGGTTTTAGAAAAGACGTAACCGCTTTGGTCCATGAAATTCAGGCCTCTGGGATAAAAACCATTGGAAGCATAAAGACCGATAGTTTTAACTGGCCAACCTCCAGAGCAGATGCCCTTTCTGTTCTGAACTACTTCTGTAAAAACCTATTGATCCATTTTGGGGACTACCAAGATGCCCTGCATACAGAGGAGTATTACCTTTTCCATTCCAGACTTTCCTTTGCCTTGAACAGTAAGATGGTATCCCCCAAGGAAGTAATTGAAAAGGTATTGGAACATTTTTACGACCAAAGTGACCAAATCCATATTTCACAAGTGGAAGGCTTTGTTAGGCAGATTCTAGGGTGGCGGGAATACATGCGCGGCATCTATTGGAAGGAAATGCCCCAATACAAGAAAAAGAACGAATTGGACAACCACAACAAACTTCCCGATTTCTTTTGGACAGGAGAAACCAAAATGAATTGTTTGCAACATGCAATAAAACAAAGTTTGGAAACCTCTTATGCCCACCATATTCAGCGATTGATGATCACAGGAAACTATGCACTGCTAACACAAACCCATCCAGATGCCGTAGATGCCTGGTATTTGGGGATATATATAGATGCCATTGAATGGGTGGAGATCACCAATACAAGAGGTATGAGTCAATTCGCCGATGGGGGTATTGTAGCCACCAAACCCTATGTAAGCAGTGCGAATTACATCAATAAAATGAGTAATTACTGTTCCGATTGTCACTACAGCCATACCCAAAAAACAGGAGATAATGCTTGTCCGTTCAATGCCCTGTACTGGAACTTCTTAGATGAAAAGAAAGCACATTTTAAAAACAATCCCCGTATGGGAATGATGATGAACCTCTTGGATAAAAAAGACAAAACGGAAATGGAAGCTTTAAAGGAAAGGGCCCAACATATAATTGAGCACCCAGAAAAATTCTAATCACATAATTCGTTTATTTTTTTTAGATCTCTTTCATCCAAAAGTAAAAGACCAAACGTATATATACTAATTTTTCCGCTTAGGCGTCTATATATAGAAAAAGTCCTTCCCAATGTTTTGGAAAGGACTTTTCACATAATATGATTCCAGGAATTATTCTAAAATTCCATCTACTATACCGTACTCCAAGGATTCCTTGGCGTTCATCCAAAAATCCCTATCAAAATCTTTCCTCACTTTTTCAAATTTCTGACCACAGTTATCAGCCAAAATATGGGCACTAAGCTCACGGGTCTTCAGTATTTCACGGGCCTGAATTTCTATGTTGGAAGCTTGTCCCCTTGCCCCACCACTAGGCTGGTGAATCATCACCTGGGCATGTGGCTGAATAAATCGTCTTCCTTTTTTTCCTGCCGACAATAAAATAGAACCCATTGAAGCCGCCAATCCCGAACAAACGGTAGAAACCGGACTTTTCAATGATTTAATGGTATCATATATAGCAAACCCAGAGGTAACATATCCCCCAGGACTATTGATGACCAATTGTATTTCTTTATTGTTCTGTAAATCCAAATATAACAGACGGTCAATTACATGTTTTGCAGAATCGTCATCGACCATTCCCCATAGAAACACTTTTCTTTCGTCCAGTAACTTTTCATCTATAGCTTCTTGTATCTTACCTTTTTTCGAACTCATTGTTAGTTTTCTTTATTACATCCAAAAATAATCAATTTCTTGGGATTTGTTATCCCAACAAACCCAGCGATTTCTCAAATATATACCTAAAAGAATTTATATTTGTGAAAAGTTAAATAATATGAGAAAATATACCTTCCTTTTTGTCATAGTTACTGCACTCTTCGTAAGCTGTAAGACTGATAAAAAAAAAGAAACACAACCGGAAGTAACTGAACTGACCATTTTGGAAAAAGTGGCCAATGCCCACGGTATTGAGAAATGGAATAATTTAAAGGAATTGGAATTTACTTTCAACGTAGATAGGGATACCACCCATTTTGAACGTTCTTGGATCTGGAATACAAAAACCAACGAGGTTACGTCCATGAGTGCCACAGATACTCTTTCTTACAATAGAAAAAGTGTGGATAGCTTGTCCGTGAAGGCAGATGGTGGATTTATAAATGATAAATACTGGTTGTTGGCCCCATATAACCTAGTTTGGGACAAGGCCAATTTCTCTTTTGAACATAATACTGAGGCGATTTCACCAATTAGCAATGCCCCAATGCAAAAATTGACCATTGTTTATGGCAATGAAGGTGGATACACTCCTGGGGACGCCTATGATTTTTATTTTGGCGATGACTATGTCATCAAAGAATGGGTCTTTAGAAAAGGAAATGCTCCTGAGCCCTCCACCATGACCACTTGGGAGGATTACATGGATGCGGATGGCTTAAAAATAGCCAGAATGCACCAGAACAAAGATGGGAGCTTTAAACTTTATTTTACCAACATCAAGGCCGTCACCGAGTAAGCCATAAGCTCACTTCTTTTTTCTTAAGGCGAAGGTTGCGAACAAAACAACGATGCAACACCCTAGTAGGGTTATAAAGCTTAGTTTTAAGGAAGAGGACTCTGCTAAATAGCCAAGAATTACAGGGCCCAAAAGGAATCCAGAGACCCCGGTGCCAGCAATAAAGGCAACGCCTTGGGATGTTTTAACCCCTTTGATGTTCCCCCCTATACGGAAAAGCTCGGGGACAATCGACGAAAATCCCAATCCGATAAAGGCGAAACCAATTATGGCCAAGTACATATTGGTGGTCAAAACCATAAAATACCCCATTATGGCCACCAATGCCCCGAGGCCAACTATTTTTACGGAACCTATTTTGGCACTGATGCTATCTCCCAAAAACCTACCCAAGGTCATTGTTACGGAGAAGGCTAAAAATCCTGTTCCTATTAGTGATATCGGGGCATTGCTTATTTCCTGTAAAAAAATACCACTCCAATCCACAATGGCCCCTTCACTGCCCATGATCAAAAAGGAGACCACTCCAATTAACAGTAACGGCCTTAAATTTTTTAATTTAAACGGTTCAATTTCTAAGCGGGGAGAAACAATATGGACATAATTCTTGTAGAAAAAAACGTTGACCCCAAGCACCAATAGGACCGCTAGGACGATATGCACTATTGGGTTGTCCAAGGACAAAATCATAAAACTGCCCAACCCTGCCAAAACCCCGCCAAGACTAAAAAAGCCGTGGGCAGCCGACATGAAATTTTGGCCATCCTCCTTCTCAATTTCAGTGACCAAGGTGTTCATGGAAATATCCAAAAAACCGTTGGCCGCACCATAAAAAAAGAGACCTCCCAGCAAACCGAAATAATTGGGTGCCAAAAAAGGCAGTATGGCAGTAATACATATTATAAGTACGCCGTACCATGTAGCCTTCCCTACCCCTATCGTATTAATGATTCTGGAAGCCACAGGGAAAATGGTGAAATTTCCAAGGGAAAGGAAAAATAACGCCAATCCCAGACTTGCCTTATCTATCCCCAGATCTCCTTTTACTTGGGGAATATAAATGGCCCAGGTACCAAAAAGGATATTAAGGCTGGCAAAGGCCCATGCAGGGGCAAAATATCTTGGATTGGAAAGGATGAGCCGTAATGATTTCATGGACCAAAGGGTATTTAATGGCCAAAAATACCTTATTTCTTTAAGACACCCGATTTTAAAATTTGTCCAAACCTGTACATATCCTCATAGGAACAATAAAATGGTGCTGGAGCCAGTCGTATTACATTGGGTTCACGCCAATCTGTAATGACCCCATTTTCCATTAAATAATCGAATAATGGTCGCCCTTCACCATGCAAGAATACCGATAATTGGCAACCGCGTTCCTTAGGGGTTATAATTTCGAAGGAGCTTTCTACCTCCTTATCAATCTCGTGGAGTATGAATTCCAAATAGGCCGTAATCTTGTTGCGCTTTTCTATAAGTGCATCCATTCCCACTTCTTCGAAGAGTTCCAAACAAGCCAAATAAGGGGCTACGGACAAAATTGGTGCATTGCTCAATTGCCATGCATCTGCATTTTCCATGGGCTCAAATTCTGGTTTCATCAAAAAACGGGTATCCCTTTTGGTTCCCCACCACCCCTCGAACCTGGGGATATCCTTACGGTCCAAATAGCGTTCGTTCACAAATACTCCTGAGGCATTGCCAGGGCCACTGTTCATATATTTATAACTGCACCAAGAAGCAAAATCTACGTCCCAATCGTGCAACTTCAGTTCTATATTTCCTGCGGCGTGTGCAAGATCCCAGCCCACGAAGGCCCCTTGCTCCTTGCCCGCTTTGGTAATGGTCTCCATGTCAAACACCTGTCCGTTATAGTAATTGACACCTCCAATTAGCACTAGGGCCAGCTCATCACCAACCTCCTCAATGGTCTTCAAAATATCTTCGGTCCTCCAAAAATTCTCCCCATCCCTTTTCTTTACTTCCACAATGGCATCATCACTGGTATATCCATGGTACCGAACTTGACTCTGCAACATATATTGATCGGAAGGAAATGCCTTTTCCTCGCAGATGATCTTATACCTTTTTTTGGTAGGCCTATAAAAAGAGACCATCAATAAATGAAGGTTCACGGTAAGCGTGTTCATTACCGTCACTTCTTCCGGTTTTGCGCCCACTACCTTTGCCAAAGGGGCAGCCAATCTTTCATGGTAATCCCACCAAGGCTTGTCTGCATAAAAATGTCCTTCCACAGCCAGCTCTCTCCAATCGGTCATTACCTCATCCACAAATTTTTGTGTCCGTTTGGGCTGAAGTCCCAGAGAGTTGCCCGTAAAATAGATGACCTGCTTTCCATTTACCTTAGGAAAATGAAACTCGTCACGATAACTACGCAACTTGTCTTCTGCATCCAATTGTTGAGCGTATTCGAGGGTATTTTTAAATTGCATAGGGTAGTTTTTTGTAAAAATACAATATCAAAAAAGAACAAATTCTTAATATTAAGGTAAGATTTAGCTAGTATTATTGGGTATTCAATCTCATTTCAATAATATGCTTTTTGAACCCCACCCTTTCATAAGCCTTGATGGCAGGTATATTGTCATCGTAGACGGTCAATCTAATTTCTTTCATTCCTTTAGTGGATGCCCATTTTTTTAATTCCTCTACAACCAATTGATTGACCCCTTTCCCCCTATAATCGGGATGGGTATACATAAACCCTAAATAGGCGTATTCCTCATGGTTCAGATAGGGTCGGGCAGTTTTGATCAGGGCATACCCCGAAGCAATCACAATCCCATCGGCCTCTATCACTACCACCTCTATATCCTCCGAGAGGATATATTCCCGTAAATCGTAATACGTAACCGGATCCTTTTTAATCGTAGGATCAAAAGGGCGTTCTGCCACTATTATGCCCTGCTCAAACCCCAACAGGATTTCCAAATCATCCATAGTGGCCTTTCTACTTGTAAATTTTTCCATTGTCCGCTATTTTTTAGGGAATTAATCAATAGTAGGTGCTGACCAAAAATAGCATATTATTCCATAATTTTACCAAAACGTCTCCATGCATTTCTTATCTCCATTATTGGAAAAATATATTGCCGACCATTCCGAACCCGAACCGTTGGTGCTTCAAGAACTCACCAGGGAAACCCATCTAAAAGTAATACAGCCCAGAATGATCACCGGGCATTTTCAAGGAAGGGTGTTGAGCATGCTCTCCAAGCTCATTGCTCCTAGGAATATACTTGAAATAGGCACCTATACCGGATATTCTGCCATATGCCTAGCCGAAGGCATGCAAAAGGATGGAAAGTTGCATACGATCGATATCAATGAGGAATTGGGGGATATACAGCGACGATATTTTGAGAAGAGTGGCTTTGGACCTCGGATTGTGCAACATGTGGGTGATGCCCTGGATGTAGTGCCAACATTAGATATGGTTTTTGATCTGGTTTTTATCGATGCTGGCAAAACAAGTTATGATGCTTATTTTGAAAGTGTACTTGCAAAAACGAGGCCAGGCAGTATTATCCTTTCCGACA
>JBLGAT010000030.1:0-29662 GCA_047612485.1 Psychroserpens sp. | reverse complement strand
AAGGAAGCACCTGCAAAAGCTGCGAAGCCAGCAAAAGTTGAGGAGAAAAAAGTTGAGGAGAAAAAAGTAGAGGAGAAAAAAGAGGAGCCTGTTGCTCAGAAGGCCGAGGTTAAGGCCGAGGTGCCCGTTAAAAAAGCGGCGGTTGAAAAACCCGCAACAACGGAAAAACCTGCTGAAAAGAAGGCAGCTGCCAAAACAGAAAAGGTAGAAGAACAAAAAGCTCCTGCCGAAGAAGCCGAAAAGGCCCAGGAAAATGAAACTCTTACTACCCAATACCAGAAACTTAGTGGACCCAAAATCACAGGTGACAAAATAGATCTATCAAAATTTGCGAAACCGAAGAAGAAGAAAGAGGTTTCCAAGGCTGGTGACAGCACAGATAAGAAGAAGAGAAGAAAACGGATTGTTAGCAGTCCCGGCGCTTCTGGGCAAAACACGGGACCTAGACAATCGGGAACGGGCCCAAGGGGCAAAAATGCACCAGCAGGTCTAAGAAAAGCTCCAGCTCAACGTTTTAGCCAAGGCCCTAAAGTAGAGCCTACGGAGGAAGATGTACAGAAACAGGTACGGGAGACCCTAGAGAAATTGCAGGGGAAATCTAAAAAAGGTAAGGGAGCCAAATATAGAAGGGACAAAAGAGATCAGCATCGTCAACAAACTGAAAAAGATCTTGAACAACAAGAATTGCAGAGTAAGATCCTTAAAGTGACCGAATTTGTTACGGCAAGCGAGGTAGCAACAATGATGGATGTTCCTACCACCAAAATTATATCTGCTTGTATGTCCTTGGGCCTCATGGTAACCATGAACCAAAGATTGGATGCGGAAACACTATCTATCGTTGCTGATGAATTTGGATATGAGGTAGAGTTCGTTTCAGCGGATATCGAAGTAACCATTGAGGTAGATCAAGATTCTCCGGAAGATTTAAAACCAAGAGCGCCAATAGTCACGGTAATGGGTCACGTGGATCACGGGAAGACCTCTTTATTGGATTATATTAGAAAGGAAAATGTTATTGCCGGTGAAAGTGGGGGTATTACCCAGCATATCGGAGCATACGGTGTAACTCTGGATGGGGGTCAAAAAATCGCATTTTTGGATACTCCGGGTCACGAGGCGTTTACCGCGATGAGGGCTCGTGGAGCACAAGTTACGGATATCGCCATTATTGTAGTGGCTGCGGATGACGCGATCATGCCACAAACAAAAGAAGCAATCAGTCACGCACAAGCGGCTGGAGTACCTATTATATTCGCAATCAACAAAATTGATAAACCAACTTCCAACCCTGAAAAGATCAAGGATGGATTGGCTCAGATGAACCTATTGGTAGAAGATTGGGGTGGTAAAATACAGTCCCATGATATTTCCGCTAAAATGGGGACAGGGGTTAAGGAGCTTCTGGAAAAAGTATTGTTGGAAGCTGAAATATTGGAATTAAAGGCTAACCCAGATCGTTTGTCAACGGGAACCGTTGTTGAAGCGTTTTTGGATAAGGGTAGGGGATATGTATCTACCGTTCTTGTTCAATCGGGAACGCTAAAGGTTGGAGACTATGTGCTGGCCGGAACATGCAGTGGTAAAATAAAGGCCATGCAGGATGAGCGTGGCAATATTGTTAAAGAAGCAGGTCCCTCAACACCAATTTCCATTTTGGGATTGGACGGAGCCCCGCAAGCGGGTGACAAGTTCAATGTCCTGTTAGATGAGAGGGAAGCTAAGCAAATTGCAGCCAAAAGAGCCCAGTTAATGCGAGAGCAGTCTGTAAGGACGCAGCGACACATTACCCTGGATGAGATTGGAAGACGAATTGCCTTGGGCGACTTTAAAGAGTTGAACATTATATTGAAAGGGGATGTGGATGGTTCTGTGGAAGCATTGACAGATTCCTTCCAGAAACTTACAACGGCTGAAATTCAAGTGAACATAATCCACAAAGCTGTAGGTCCGATAACAGAATCGGATGTATTGTTGGCTTCTGCCTCGGATGCAGTTATTATTGGATTTAACGTTAGGCCAATGGGTAACGCCAGGGCAATGGCTGAAAAAGAAGAAATAGATATCAGGATGTACTCTATTATCTATGATGCCATCAATGATCTGAAAGACGCCATGGAAGGTATGCTTTCTCCGGTAATGAAGGAAGAGATTTCAGGTACGGCCGAAATTAGGGAGACCTTTAAAATATCAAAAATTGGAACCATTGCAGGGTGTATGGTAACTAGTGGTAAAATCTTTAGAAACCATAATATTCGTTTGATTCGTGATGGTGTAGTAATATACACTGGAGAATTATCATCTTTGAAACGATTCAAGGACGATGTTAAGGAAGTTGCCAAAGGTTACGATTGTGGTCTTCAGGTCAAGAACTACAATGATATCCGAGAAAACGATATTGTAGAAGCATTCCAAGAAGTAGCAGTAAAGAAAAAGCTTAAATAAGCTTTGATCATCAAAATTATAGTATAAAAAAAACCTGTCGACAGACAGGTTTTTTTTATTTTAATTGTAAAATTCTACGACTGTTTTTTCTCAGGCTGTATGAGCATGGCACTAGGATATTTCTTCCGAACATCTATAAGGTTACGCTCAGCATCCAGTTTTGTTTTGAACTGTCCTATACGCACCCGATAGCTGGGAGATATAAAATCTATCTTGGAATACCAATCTGGAAAATCCCCTTCTGTCTTCATTTTTATGTCCTTGGCATCATTGAGTGACCCAAAAAACACCTGTATTCTGTACACATCCGCTATGTCTGTGCTCGCTTTGTAAATTTGTACCAGGGCATCTATTTTGGGATCTTGATCTATAGTAATTGTACCTTGTTGGGCGAAACTTATGGTAGAAAAAGAGAGTAATATTAAGGAGTTGAAAACTGTTCTCATAGTGTATCTAGCTTAGTATTAAAGACTTTGGCAAAAGTAATTTTTTATCATTTAAACAGACATACTTTTTCTCTATTTAGAATGGCTATAAATTATAAATTATCAATCCATTAACATTTCAAAAATTAAGTCTATGTCGTATTTTTGTCAGCAATTTAAACGGCGATAAGTATAGCTTGTACAATAACAAGTAAATATCGTGCCAAGATTTCGATAGAAATATTTTTAATATGAAAAAGGTTCCATACCGTAATCAAATTTCTAAGTTTTTAGGTATCAGTTTAGTAGCGTTTCTACTGTTTTCAACATCTCTTTTTGCTCAAGAGGAGGCTGTTGCGGCGGATACTGAGGTTGTTGCAGAGGCTACTGCATCTGCAGTAGATCCAGAAAAGGGAAAGCAACTGTTTAATCAAAATTGTGCTGCTTGTCACGCTTTGGATAGAAAGATGACCGGTCCTGCTTTGGCTGGCGTCACTGAAAGGCATGACAGGGAATGGCTGTATACTTGGATCAAGAACAGTGCTGGGATGATCAAATCCGGTGATGCTGCTGCCCTTAAAATTTACAACGAATACAATCAGGCGGCCATGACGGCCTTCCCAACGTTGAGCAATACGGATATAGATAATATCTTAGCGTATACGGATGCTCCACCTGCAACTCCTGTTGCCCCTGCGTCAGCGGTTGCGGCTCTTCCTGGTCAGGGATCATCTTCTGGGATCTCCAATGAGCTTATTTTGGGCGCCTTGGTGTTGGTGTTCGCAATGTTGGTGATGATGCTTGTTTTGGTCAACCAGACCTTGAGACGTATTGCAGAGGCCAATGGTGTGGTGGTAGAAAAGGATAAGGCGGAAAAAAGAACGCCGATCTGGAAAGCATTCGCCCAAAACCAATTTTTAGTATTGGTTACTGTGATCTTCTTGTTGTTGGGTAGTGCTTATTATGTATACGGGTACTTCATGCAAGTAGGTATCGATCAAGGTTATGCTCCGGTACAGCCAATTCATTATTCACACAAAATACATGCTGGTGACAATAAGATAGAGTGTAAGTACTGTCATTCTTCTGCAAGGGTATCCAAGCATTCTGGAATTCCTGCACTGAACGTTTGTATGAATTGTCATAAATCCATCTATGAATACAAAGGAAACCCAGAAGGCCCAAGTGCCGAGGATTTGGCAAATGGGTATACCAATGATTTTTATACAGGTGAAATTAAAAAGCTTTACAAAGCTGTTGGTTGGGATGAAGAGAACCAAAATTATACTGGAGAATCACAGCCGGTGGAATGGGTAAGGATCCATAACCTTCCAGATTTTGCTTACTTTAACCACTCCCAACACGTATCTGTGGCCGGGGTTGAATGTCAGACTTGTCATGGGCCCGTTGAGGAAATGGAAATAATGTACCAATATTCACCATTGACAATGGGATGGTGTATCAACTGTCACAGGGAAACCAATGTGAAAGTTGAGGGTAACGAGTATTACGATAAGATACATGAGGAGCTTTCCAAGAAATACGGAGTTGAGACCCTTACAGTTGCTCAGATGGGTGGATTGGAATGCGGTAAGTGTCACTATTAATAGTTAACAGAAGATAATTTTCAGATATATCATATGTCATCAAATAAAAAATATTGGAAAAGCGAGGCGGAGTTAAATCCTGACGATTCCATTGTTGAGGCGCTAAGACAAAATGAATTTGTCCAAGATATCCCAATAGATGAGTTTTTGGGTGATAAGGACAATTTGGCATCCACTTCAACTAACAGGAGGGACTTTCTAAAGTATGTAGGTTTTAGTACGGCTGCAGCATCTTTGGCAGCTTGTGAAGGACCTGTAATTAAGTCCATACCTTATGTAGTTCAACCAGAACGCATAATTCCGGGAGTGGCTAACTACTATGCTACTACCATAGCCGATGGTTTTGATTTTGCAAGTATCTTGGTCAAGACCCGTGAGGGTAGACCGATTAAGGTTGAGAATAACACCGATGCCAAAGTGAACGGAGGTGCCAATGCACGAGTTCAGGCTTCTGTATTGTCCTTATATGATAGCACAAGGTTGCAAGGACCTATGTTCAAAGGGGAGCCTGTTGAATGGAGTGTTCTTGACAATGCGGTAAAAGCTAAATTGGGTTCGTTAAAGAACTCAGGAAAGCAGATCGCTATATTGACCCAAACCTATGCGAGTCCGTCTACCACTAGATTGGTAGGTGATTTTAAAGAGGCTTTTGGAAATGTAAACCATGTGGTTTATGATGCTGTTTCTGAAGATGCTGCTTTAAGTGCCTTTGCTGCTAAATACGGCGAAAGGGCTTTGGCGGATTATGATTTTGAAAAAGCAGGACTTATTATATCCTTTGGTGCAGATTTCTTGGGAGATTGGCAAGGTGGAGGATATGACGGCGGATATTCCAAGGGTCGTGTGCCCAAGAATGGAAAAATGTCCAGACATATACAGTTTGAATCCAATATGTCTTTGGCAGGTGCCAATGCCGATAAGCGTGTAGCACTAACGCCATCTCAACAAAAAGTGGCTTTGGCCAAGTTGTACGGGCAGTTGAACGGAACGTCTGTTGGTGGGGAAATACCGGAAAAAATAGCTAAGGCTATTGATGCTACTGCCAAAGAGATCCAAAAAGCTGGATCCAATGCGGTAGTGGTTACGGGATTGGACGATGTTAATGCGCAATCCGTAGTATTGGCAATAAACGAGATGTTACAGAGCAAGGCATTTGATGCCATGGCTCCTAAATATGTAAGGCAAGGTAATGTAGCGGCAGTTAATCAATTGATTGCC
Source organism: Psychroserpens sp. (assembly GCA_047612485.1). GTDB lineage: Bacteria > Bacteroidota > Bacteroidia > Flavobacteriales > Flavobacteriaceae > Sediminicola. The sequence continues at coordinate 23,967 of JBLGAT010000030.1, read as the reverse complement.
GATATGAATGCGGGTACTGTTGGTGCATTGATCTTAGACGGGGTAAACCCAATGTATTCATTACCAAACAGTGCTGACTTTGCAGAAGGACTTAAAAAAGTTGACCTATCAGTAGCCATTTCCTTGAACAATACGGAGACTGCTAGTGTAGTACAATACGTTGGTGCCGCTTCCCATTATTTGGAATCATGGGGCGATACAGAAATGAAAAAAGGTCATTACAGCTTAATGCAGCCCACCATAAAGGAATTGTTTGATACGCGTCAGCTTCAGAACGCCCTTTTAAAGTGGATGGATAGCGATAAGACCTATTATGAATATATCAGGGAAACTTGGGGTGCAGGTATCTTAGGTTCCGGAGAGTGGAACCAGGCATTGCACGATGGTGTTTTTGCTGAAACTGCTGCTCCGGCAGTCGAAGGTGAAATTGTTGCTCCTATGGTCGATGCCATGGAATCAACGGCAGTACCATTGACTTCGGCGATTAGTAGTTTGGCTTCTGCTACTTCTACTGGGATGGAGCTGGCCTTGTATTCCAAAATTGGAATGGGTGATGGCCAACAAGCCAACAACCCTTGGTTGCAAGAATTTCCAGATCCTATTTCTAGGGTTTCATGGGATAACTATGTGACTGTTTCCAAGGCCGATGCTGAAAAGCTTGGTCTGATCAATGAAAATGTAGCCAATGGAGGTTTAAATGGTAGTTATGCCAAATTAACCGTGAATGGTGTAAGTGTAGATAATGTTCCTGTGATCATCCAACCAGGTCAGGCCAACGGTTGTGTAGGTCTTTCTTTTGGATATGGTAGAAAAGCGGGAATGAATGAAGAGATGCAAACAGGCGTAAATGCCTATGCTTTGTATCAGGGATTTACGGGTGAACAAGCGGTAAGCATTGAAAAATCTACCGGAATGCATGAATTTGCATGTGTTCAATTGCAAAAAACCTTAATGGGTAGGGGTGATATCATCAAAGAAACCACTTTCGAGATATTCAACACTAAAGATGCACATGAATGGAATGAGGTGCCAAAGGTGTCTTTGGATCACCAAGAAGTGGACGCCACTTCGGTTGATTTATGGGACAGCTTTGATCGATCTATAGGACATCACTTTAATCTTTCCATAGATTTAAATGCCTGTACAGGTTGTGGGGCTTGTGTGATAGCTTGTCACGCTGAAAACAATGTTCCTGTGGTTGGTAAAGAGGAAATAAGAAAATCTAGGGATATGCACTGGTTGCGTATCGACAGGTACTACTCTTCTGAGGATACTTTTGCGCAGGATGATCAGAAAAAAGATGATTTTGACGGATTATCAGGGGATAAGGGTTCTTTAAGTGGATTTGGGGAGTTGGAAGATCCAGCGACCAATCCTCAGGTAGCCTTCCAGCCTGTAATGTGTCAGCACTGTAACCACGCTCCTTGTGAGACCGTTTGTCCAGTTGCTGCAACATCACATAGCCGCCAAGGTCAGAACCATATGGCATACAACAGATGTGTGGGTACAAGGTATTGTGCCAACAACTGTCCGTATAAAGTACGTCGTTTCAACTGGTTCTCATACAGCAACAATGATGAGTTTGATTACCATATGAACAATGATTTGGGCAAGATGGTCATCAACCCTGATGTCAATGTACGTTCCCGTGGTGTAATGGAAAAATGTTCTATGTGTATTCAAAAGACACAGAAGAGTATTTTGGATGCCAAACGAGATGGCCGTACGGTTAAGGACAGTGAATTCCAAACTGCTTGTTCCTCAGCTTGCGGAAATGGAGCCATGGTATTCGGGGATATCAATGATAAAGAAAGTGAGGTTGCTGAGTTGAAAAAGAGTGACCGTATGTATCACCTATTAGAGCATGTAGGTACAAAACCAAATGTGTTCTATCATGTTAAAGTGAGAAATACAAACGAAGCGTAATAAAAAAGTTAAGTAACTATATTATAAATTATGGCGTCGCATTACGAAGCACCTATTCGAAAACCCCTAGTAATTGGAGACAAAGGTTACCACGATGTAACAGTTGATATTGCAGCTCCGGTAGAAGGGAAAGCCAACAAACAGTGGTGGATTGTTTTTTCCATAGCTCTATTGGCATTCCTTTGGGGAATCGGTTGTATTATTTATACTATTTCTACAGGTATTGGAACTTGGGGATTGAACAAAACTGTGGGCTGGGCCTGGGATATTACCAACTTTGTTTGGTGGGTAGGTATCGGTCACGCAGGGACGTTGATTTCCGCTGTACTTTTATTGTTCAGACAAAAATGGAGAATGGCGATCAACCGATCGGCAGAGGCGATGACCATCTTTTCTGTAATTCAGGCAGGATTGTTTCCGATCATTCACATGGGCCGACCTTGGTTGGCGTATTGGGTATTGCCAATTCCAAACCAATTCGGATCCCTATGGGTAAACTTTAATTCCCCCTTGCTTTGGGACGTGTTTGCCATATCAACCTATCTATCCGTATCCTTGGTGTTTTGGTGGACAGGTTTATTGCCGGATTTTGCAATGATCCGAGATAGGGCGGTAAAGCCTTTTCAGAAAAAAATATATAGTTTATTGAGTTTTGGTTGGACAGGTCGTGCAAAGGACTGGCAGCGTTTTGAGGAAGTTTCCTTGGTCTTGGCCGGTTTGGCGACCCCATTGGTACTATCCGTGCACACCATAGTATCCTTTGACTTTGCTACCTCGGTAATACCAGGATGGCATACCACCATTTTCCCGCCATACTTTGTTGCAGGCGCGGTTTTCTCCGGATTCGCCATGGTGAACACCTTGTTGATCATTATGCGAAAGGTGAGTAATTTGGAAGCTTATATTACCATTCAACATATCGAATTGATGAACATTGTAATTATGATTACAGGTTCTATTGTGGGTTGTGCATATATTACGGAGTTGTTTATGGCTTGGTATTCCGGGGTGGAATATGAGCAATATGCCTTCTTGAACAGAGCTACCGGTCCTTATGCTTGGGCATACTGGGCAATGATGACCTGTAACGTGTTCTCGCCACAGTTTATGTGGTCCAAAAAGTTGAGAACGAGTATCATGTTCTCCTTCTTTATCTCTATTGTGGTGAACATAGGGATGTGGTTTGAGCGTTTTGTAATTATCGTTACTTCGTTGCACAGGGATTACCTTCCATCTTCTTGGACCATGTTCTCCCCTACATTTGTGGATATAGGAATATTTATAGGGACAATTGGTTTCTTCTTTGTACTTTTCTTATTGTACGCCAGAACCTTCCCTGTAATTGCACAGGCAGAAGTTAAGTCGATCTTAAAATCGTCTGGTGAGAAATACAAGAAATTAAGAGAAGCTGGAAAGCCATTATATGAAATTCATAGAATAGCAGATATAAAGGAAAACATTGTTGAGAAAAAGTCGCTTCCTGAAGCTGATTCAAATGAAAAAGTATCGGCCCTGTTGACTTCAATTGGAGTTTTTGATAGTGCAGTAGACACACCGGACGACCTGAAAAAGGTAAAAGGTATTGGACCACAAATGGAGGCAACCTTAAATAAAATCGGGGTATATACTTTTGCTCAGGTAAGTAGAATGACCCAAAAAGAATATGACTTGTTGGACTCAATAACTGGATCTTTTCCAGGAAGGGCACAAAGGGACGATTGGGCAGGACAGGCTAAGATTTTAAATAACAAGAAGTAATTATGTCATCTAAAGTTATACATGCATTTTATAATGACGACGATGTGCTGATGCACGCGGTCAAAAAAGTAAAGGCTGCCAAATTCCATATTGAAGAGGTGTATTGCCCTTTTCCCGTGCACGGTTTGGATAAAGCCATGGGTCTTGCTCCCACTAGACTTGCTATTATGTCCTTTATGTATGGATGTATTGGTTTGGCAGTGTCAATTGTTATGATGAATTATATGATGATTCAAGATTGGCCGCAGGATATTGGTGGTAAACCAAGTTTTAGTTATTTAGAGAACATGCCGGCCTTTGTGCCAATTATGTTTGAGCTTACCGTATTTTTTGCTGCCCACTTAATGGTGATCACTTTTTACATGAGAAGTAAACTGTGGCCCTTTAAAGAAGCAGAAAATCCAGATGTAAGAACAACAGATGATCATTTCTTGATGGAAATAGAGATTCATGATAATGAAGCTGAATTAAAGGAATTGTTGCTGAGTACAGGGGCAGTGGAAATTAATGTTACAGAAAAGTAGTCATAATATTATGAACAGTTTTAGCAAAATAGTAATTGTTTTAGGATTGGTTTTAGCAGTAGCATCTTGCTCTGATAAGAACAGCCGAAACTATCAGTACATGCCCAACATGTATGTTCCTGTTGGTTACGAGACCTATCAAAAGGTAGATTTCCTTCCAAGTCAAATGGAAGCACAATTACCTGCGGACAATACCATACCTAGGGGCTGGATGCCTTATGAATTTGAGAATGGTCCTGCCGGAAAGGAAATGGCCAAGGTGCAGGCTAGCCCATTGGATTCCCTTCAGATAGAAGATAATATGAAGGTAGGAATGGAGTTATACGACATTTACTGCGCTATTTGTCATGGCGAAAAAGGTAATGGTAAAGGGACTTTGGTAGAGCGGGAAAAAATATTGGGGGTTCCAAGTTATGATGATGCAGCACGTAACATTAGCGTAGGCGGTACGTACCATACCATTTATTATGGGTTGAATTCCATGGGGTCTTATGCGGGCCAATTGAATCATAAGGAGCGTTGGCAAGTAGCCGAGTACGTTATGAAACTGAAACAAGACTTAACAAAATAATACATAGATCTAGAAGTATGTACACTTTTTCAAATAGACTAAAAATTGCTTCAATTATTTTAATGGTTGTGGGCGCACTAGGTGTTGGAGCTGGATTTTATTCAATGCCGTCAGATGTTGAAGAAGCAAAAGCTATGGTGGCCAGCCATGATGATGGGCACGAAAGTGCACATGATGATGAGACAATGCACGCTACAGAGGGTGAGCACGGTACAGCAACTGTTGCTGGGGCACATGACTCTTCACACGATGAGCATTTATTGCACCAACTACAGAACAGGCCATGGTCTGCACTATATGTAGCAGCTTTTTTCTTTATGATGTTGGCATTGGGTACCTTGGCGTTCTATGCAATCCAACGTGCCGCACAAGCAGGATGGTCCCCATTGTTGTTTAGGGTAATGGAAGGAATTACGGCCTACTTGGTTCCCGGTGGAATTATTGTATTCGTAATATTGGTCCTATCCACCATGCACATGAACCACCTATTTGTTTGGATGGATCCTGAAGTGGTTGCCGAGGATAAGTTGTTACAGGGAAAAGCAGGGTATTTAAATCCTACCTTTTTCTTGATCAGGGCAGCAATCTACTTGGCCATATGGATCGGGTACCGCGAATATTCAAGAAAGTTATCATTGGCACAGGATGAGTCAAGCGATAACAGCAACTTTATAAAGAATTTTAGGGCTTCCGCAGCGTTCTTGGTCTTGTTTTTGATTTCAGAATCCATGATGTCCTGGGATTGGATCATGAGTGTTGACCCGCATTGGTTCAGTACGCTATTTGGATGGTATGTGTTTGCAAGTATGATCGTATCTGCTATCACGGTAATTGCCATGGTTACCATTTATTTAAAGTCTAGAGGTTTCTTACCGGAAGTAAACAACAGTCATCTCCATGATTTGGCCAAGTTCATGTTCGGTTTCAGTATATTTTGGACCTATCTATGGTTCTCTCAATTTATGTTGATCTGGTATTCGAACATTCCAGAGGAGGTAACCTATTTTGTTACCCGTATCGCCGATTACAGACTTGCATTTTTTGGGATGGTGGCCATGAACTTTATATTCCCTGTTCTTATCTTGATGAACAGTGATTTCAAAAGGATGAATTGGTTTATCGTGATGGCCGGTGTCGTAATATTGTGCGGGCATTACATAGATATATTTAATATGATAATGCCATCTACAGTTGGGGACCAATGGTATATTGGGATTCCCGAAATTGGAGCGGTGTTATTATTCGCTGGATTGTTTATATTTTGGATCTTTAGGGCAATGACAAAAGCCCCGTTGCTGCCAAAACGTAATCCGTTCATAGAGGAGAGTAAGAATTTTCATTATTAGAATTAGTTTTAAAGAATAATATCAAATCATACAATGACTGCATTATTAACAATAGCTGTTTTAGTATTAGTGGCAATTGCAATTTGGCAAATGACCAAAATATTTGAATTGTCCCAGATCAAGGCAGATAATTCGCAAATAGCAAACGACAAGGATAACAAGTACAACGGCTATCTCATGTTTGCATTTTTGATATTCCTTTACGGGATCACCATTTTCAGTTTTTGGAAATATACCAAGGTATTGCTTCCTGAAGCTGCATCTGAACACGGGGAGGAATACGATAGTTTGATGGTAGTATCATTTATTATCATCTTTATCGTTCAGACCCTTACACAAGCTTTATTACATTACTTCTCCTATAAATATAGGGGTGAAAAAGGTAAAAAAGCATTGTTTTATGCCGATAACGATAGATTGGAGTTCATTTGGACCATCATACCAGTAGTGGTTTTGGCGGGATTGATTCTTTGGGGACTTTACACATGGACCAACATCATGGATATCAATGATGAGGACGATCCGTTGATTGTGGAATTATACGCACAACAGTTTAACTGGACGGCAAGATACGGAGGAGGGGACAACGTCCTTGGAGAGGCCAACGTAAGAATGATTGATATTGATAGGGCTAATGTCATGGGATTGGATGAAGCCGATCCAAATGCCGGTGATGATATCATTGTAAAGGAACTGCACTTACCTGTAGGTAGAAAAGTGAACTTTAAAATGAGATCCCAGGATGTATTGCATTCTGCCTATATGCCACATTTTAGAGCTCAAATGAACTGTGTCCCGGGTATGATTACCCAATTCTCATACACACCTATAATTACAACAGAAGAAATGCGTCTAAATCCGGACGTAATTGATAAAGTGAAACGAGTAAATGGGATCAGGGCCGAAAGGGCGGCTCAAGGATTGCCTAACTCAGATCCTTGGGAGTTTGATTATATATTGTTGTGTAATAAGATATGTGGGAAATCACATTATAACATGCAAATGAAGATTATTGTGGAATCTGAAGAGGATTATAACAAGTGGATGGCTGAACAGCAGACATTTGCTACCACGATTGCTTCAATTCAGGAATAGGGCTATAAATAGAAAATTAATATAAAATAAGAATTGGATTATGTCTGCAACAGCACACGCACACGCACATGTAGATGATCACGCAGATGATCATGGGCATCATCATAAAGAAACCTTTATGACTAAGTACATATTTAGTCAGGACCATAAAATGATTGCAAAGCAGTACTTGATTACTGGTTTGATCATGGGTTTTATTGGAATTGCAATGTCCCTATTGTTTAGGATGCAATTAGCTTGGCCTGGTGAATCATTCCCAATCTTCGAAGCTTTATTGGGTAAATGGGCTCCGGGAGGGGTTATGGATGCCGATGTATATTTGGCATTGGTTACTATACATGGTACCATTATGGTATTCTTTGTTTTAACCGCGGGTTTGAGTGGAACCTTTAGTAACTTATTGATTCCATTGCAGATTGGCGCAAGGGATATGGCCTCCGGATTGTTGAACATGATTTCTTATTGGTTGTTCTTCCTGTCATCGGTCATAATGATTAGTTCTCTATTTTTGGAAGCAGGACCAGCCGCTGCTGGATGGACGGTTTACCCACCTTTATCCGCTTTGCCGATGGCTCAATCAGGATCTGGACTGGGTATGACCATGTGGTTGACCTCCATGGCGATTTTCATTGCTTCCTCCTTACTTGGTTCTTTGAACTATATCGTTACGGTAATTAACTTGCGTACCAAAGGGATGTCCATGACAAGATTGCCATTGACTATTTGGGCCTTCTTTGTAACTGCCATTATTGGGGTAATTTCTTTCCCAGTATTATTTTCAGCGGCCTTGTTGCTGATCATGGATAGAAGTTTTGGAACATCTTTTTTCTTATCGGATATCTTTATCCAGGGAGAAGTGTTGCATTACCAAGGTGGTTCACCGGTACTTTACGAACATTTGTTCTGGTTCCTGGGACACCCTGAGGTTTACATTGTACTATTACCTGCCTTGGGGATAACTTCCGAAGTCATGTCTACGAATGCACGTAAGCCTATCTTCGGATATAGGGCGATGGTGGCTTCTATTTTGGCCATTGCGTTCCTTTCAACGATTGTTTGGGGTCACCATATGTTTATTTCTGGAATGAACCCATTCCTTGGATCTGTATTTACATTTACAACATTATTGATCGCGATCCCATCAGCGGTAAAGGCTTTTAACTATATCACAACCTTATGGAAGGGTAATCTTCAGTTAAACCCGGCCATGCTTTTCTCAATTGGTTTGGTTTCCACATTTATCAGTGGAGGTTTAACAGGGATCATCCTAGGGGATAGTACCTTGGATATCAATGTGCACGATACGTATTTCGTAGTGGCACACTTCCATTTGGTAATGGGTATCTCCGCACTTTACGGTTTGTTTGCAGGAGTATATCATTGGTTCCCAAAAATGTTCGGAAAAATGATGAACAAGAATTTGGGGTATGTGCATTTTTGGATCACTGCAATCTGTGCTTATGGGGTATTCTTCCCGATGCACTTTGTGGGGATGGCCGGTGTGCCAAGACGTTACTACCAAAACACAGCATTCCCAATGTTTGATGATCTTACAGATGTACAAATATTGATCACCACCTTCGCCCTTATAGCAGGTGCCGCCCAGATCGTATTCCTGTATAACTTTATACACAGTATATTCTACGGCAAGGAGGCAGAACAAAATCCATGGAAATCCAATACGATGGAATGGACCACACCAGTGAAACATATGCATGGCAACTGGCCTGGTAAAATTCCAGAAGTACACCGTTGGGCATATGATTACAGTAAGACATATGAGAATGGAGAGTATATAATACCTGGACAGGATTTCGTGCCACAAACGACACCTTTGCAGGAGAACGAAGAAGAAATGGACCATTAAGGTTTTAAGATAAATTGAAAGCCCCCAACTAAAATTTAGTTGGGGGCTTTTTTATATCCACAGGTTATAAATAGGTATTACACTTTTTTATAATATCTTTAATAATGGTAAACAAACTGCCTTTTTGTGGCATAAATCAAGATAATGAAGAAATTAATTTTACTGCTGTTGCTATTGGGTCATGTAGGGGTGATGGCACAAAGAAAACCGAAAATAAAGGGGAATAAGACGGTTACCGAGGTGAAGGAAGAATTGCCGGCCTTTAACGCCATTGAATTAAAGGATGATTTGGATATTCAGCTTGTAAGGGCACCTTCGGAGGGCTATAAGGTCGTTGCTGACGATAATCTTTTGGATGTATTGAAGTTTAAGGTGGAGGATAGTACCCTGTATATTTCCTCATTCTATAAAATACAGTCTAGAAAAAAATTGGAGATTACGGTGTATTACGCTGATTTGGTGCACCTGGTTCAGCTAGATGGAAAGATGGTATCCAAAGAATCTGTGGTATCTGATGTGTTGCATATTGAAGTATTGGGTTCTGCTAGAATGGAACTTAATGCAAGCGCAGCATTGGTACGTTTACAAATGGACGAGAAAAGTTCAGGAGATTTCAACTTGGCGGCAGATTCCCTGCATGTGAATATGAAAGATAGGGCGGTTGCTAGAATTTATGCAGTGGGACAATCAAGTTATATGGAATTGTCCTCAAATGCCTCAGCTAGTTTGGAAGGCTCCGTGGATATTGTACAATTAGAAGCCTTAGATAATACAGACTTCAAGGCAGAAAGATATGATGCAAAGGTCATAAAGGCCAAGTTGGAAAATTCATCCAGTGCATATCTAAGGGCATTGGAAGAGTTGGAATTGGCAACAAATGGCTCCTCCAAGGCATATATCTATGCCAATCCCAAAATTACCATTGTAGAGTTTTTGGATACCTCTGAACTTATCAAAAGAAAGGATTAGTGCTTTTAATTAACGACCTACGCACTAAAGAAGTAGTGGCAATTTCCATTATCTTTGTTGGACTATGAATGAGAACTTAGATCCAACGGCCAATAATTTTTCCAACGAAGAATTTGAAATTGATAGGGCATTGCGTCCCATTTCCTTTGATGATTTTACGGGACAGGAACAAGTTATTGAAAACCTGAAAATATTTGTTCAAGCCGCCAATTTAAGAGGGGAGGCCTTAGACCATACCTTGTTTCATGGACCTCCTGGATTGGGGAAAACTACGCTAGCACATATCTTGGCCAATGAGTTGGGGGTGGGAATTAAAATGACATCAGGTCCTGTTCTGGATAAGCCAGGTGATTTGGCAGGTTTGTTGACCAATTTGGACGAAAGGGATGTTCTCTTTATTGATGAGATACACAGGTTAAGTCCAATTGTGGAGGAGTATTTGTATTCCGCCATGGAGGACTACAAGATCGATATTATGATAGAATCGGGTCCCAATGCCCGCTCCGTACAGATCAACCTAAACCCTTTCACCTTAATAGGGGCTACCACACGTTCGGGCTTGTTGACAGCGCCCATGCGTGCGCGTTTCGGAATTCAGAGTAGGTTGCAATATTATTCAACAGAATTGCTTTCTACCATTGTGGAACGTAGCGCCGAAATTTTAAAGACCTCGATCACCCAGGACGCGGCCATTGAAATCGCCGGCAGGAGTAGGGGAACCCCTAGAATTTGCAACGCACTTTTAAGGAGGGTACGCGATTTTGCACAGATCAAGGGGAATGGCAAAATTGACATGGAAATATCACGCTTTGGCCTAAATGCATTACATGTGGATGCCCATGGCTTGGATGAAATGGACAATAAGATATTGACTACTATTATAGATAAATTTAAAGGAGGCCCTGTAGGGATTACCACTTTGGCCACCTCGGTTTCTGAAAGTGCTGAAACCATAGAAGAGGTGTACGAGCCCTTTTTAATTCAACAAGGATTCATTATGCGTACCCCTAGAGGCAGGGAAGTCACGGAATTGGCTTACAGGCACTTGGGAAGAATTAAAGGGAGTGTTCCAGGAGGGCTTTTTTAATTGCTTTTCCGTCCAGTCCTTTTAAAGGTACTTATAGGGTCCATCACATAATCAAAAGAATAATTTGAAGTTAGTATCCAGGTTTCAAGTCTTAAAAAATGCGAGGAGGATCCTAAAAAATCCCTTGCCCTTTCACCATGAAAACTTTGAAGCACACGGGGATTCTTTTAAGGTGCAATTAACCTCCAAAGAAACAGTGATCTTCACCAGAAGTCCTGGCCTGATAAGGCATATTCTAAAAAAGCAGCATAAAAAATTCGAAAAATCACCCTTGCAAACGGTGGATCTGGCGAAATACATAGGCCATGGCATCCTGACGTCCAATGGAGAACATTGGAGGACGCATCGCAGAATGGTGCAGCCTGCCTTTCACAAGAAAAAGCTCCAAAATTTAATGGGGGTCATAAGGGAGGCAATTCTCTTTGAACTCAAGCGCATAAAACCCAACACTGAGCAGGATATTTTTCCCCTTATGGGAGATCTGGCATTTCAGGTGGTCGCGAAATCACTTTTTAGCAGTACGGACATAAGGGGAAGAATGTCCAAATTACAACAAATCACGGAGGCAAATCAACGGATGCTGATCAAAGAGATGAGGCAACCATATTTGCGATGGTGGTATAGATTAAACGGCAAAATAGACAAGCATTTGTCTTTGGCCAAGGAGGGGCAAAAGTTGCTCTTGGGAATTATAGAGGAGAGAAGAAGGTCTGGGCTGGAAAAGGATGATCTGTTGGATATGCTTCTTAAGGCACGGTATGAAGATGGCACGGCCATGTCCGATGAACAATTGATAGATGAAGTATTGATCCTTTTTACCGCGGGCCATGAGACTACGGCAAATGCACTTAGCTTTACCTTGTTTCTGTTGGCAAGTCACCCAGAAATTCAGGAGCAGCTATATCAAGAAGTAGCCAATGTAAATTTTGAAGACACCAATATGGACTTGATGCAGGGTGCGATGCAACTGCATTTGGTGAAACAGTGCTTGGAAGAAGCCTTACGGTTGTATCCACCGGCATATGTTATTGATAGGATTGCAAGGGATGATGATACCTTTGATGGCATTTCCCTTCCAAAGGATACCATGGTCCTCATGTCCATTTATGAGTTACATCGATATGCCGATTTTTGGGAAAGACCTTCCGAGTTTATGCCAAGTAGATTCAATGGTACGGATAAAAATGATTATAGTGATTACTACTATCCTTTCGGGGCAGGTCCAAGGATGTGCGTGGGAAATAATTTTGCCATGTATGAAATGATCCTTGCGGTGGCGGAAATTGTTAGAAAATATAAAATCACCACTTCTTTGGAAAATGTGGAAATCAATCCATTGATATCCTTGAAGCCAAAGAGTGTACCTTTATTGTTTGAAGAACGATAATTAATGTGAACAATATTCAGAAACATACCGAACTTATAAAAACAGAAGCCAAACGGCTTGGTTTCCTATCGTGTGGCATTTCCAAAGCTGAATTTTTAGAGGAGGAGGCGCCAAGACTGGAGAAGTGGCTCAACAAAAACATGCACGGAGAAATGGGCTATATGGAGAACCATTTTGACAAACGTCTGGATCCAAGGTTACTTGTTGATGGCGCAAAGTCTGTCATTTCATTATTACTCAATTATTATCCAGAGGAAGAACAGAAGGAGGATAGCTATAAACTCTCAAAATATGCCTATGGCCAGGATTACCATCACGTCATAAAAGCAAAATTAAAAACACTACAGGAATTTATCACCCAGGAGATCGGGGAGGTAAACGGACGGGCCTTTGTAGATTCAGCACCTGTATTGGACAAGGCCTGGGCTGCAAAGAGCGGGTTGGGATGGATTGGAAAACACAGTAATTTGTTGACACAACAAGTCGGGTCTTTTTATTTTATTGCCGAGCTTATAGTAGACCTGGACCTGACGTATGACGCTAGGGTGACGGACCACTGCGGTACCTGTACCGCTTGTATAGACGCCTGCCCCACCCAAGCCATTGTTGAGCCCTATGTGGTGGATGGAAGTAAGTGTATTTCTTATCTTACCATAGAATTAAAGAATCAAATACCGTCAGATTTCAAGGATAAAATGGATGATTGGATGTTTGGCTGTGATGTATGCCAAGATGTATGTCCCTGGAACAAGTTCTCTAAATCCCATAACGAACCCCTATTTAATCCACATCCCGACCTCTTGTCGATGACAAAAAAGGATTGGGAAGAAATAACCGAGGACGTCTTCAAAAAAGTATTTCAAAAATCAGCGGTGAAACGAACCAAATTTTCTGGTTTGACCAGAAATATTGATTTTCTAAAATAAAGCAGCGGTTCACTACATCGTTTTCGTAAAGTATATTTTTATTTTCTTTTTAAGTTTTTTTTAAGAAGGAACTAATTATACTATATTCGGCTGCTCTAAGTTTTGTAAATTCCTCAAGAATAGTCTAAGAAACTTAACAATTTTAAATAACAGTGTAGTTGTTTATCTGCGAACATAGAGGCTGAAAACGTAACATATTTTATTGAACATGGATAAGATTTTGAAAATGATAAAAAAGCCGAAATTAAGTTTTTGGCAGATCTTTAATATGAATGTTGGGTTTTTGGGTATCCAGTACAGCTTTGGATTGCAACAAACCGCCATTAACCCTATTTTTCTATTCTTGGGCGCATCTGAAGAAATGCTTCCTATATTGAATATTGCCGGCCCTATAACCGGATTAATCGTTCAGCCGATTATTGGTGCCATGTCCGACAAGACTTGGTCTCCAAAATGGGGTCGGCGTAAGCCCTACTTTTTGATCGGTGCCATTATTGGTAGTTTGTGTTTGTTCGCATTTCCATCGAGTCCGGCCTTATGGTTCGCGGTAGGTCTATTATGGATATTGGATGTTGGTAATAATATGGCCATGGAGCCATACCGAGCTTTTGTTGGGGATAAATTACCGGAAAAGCAACTGAGTCTTGGCTATCAAATGCAAAGTCTTTTTGTGGGCGCTGGTATTCTTTTGGCTATGGGATCAATTGTATTATTCCAGTATATCTTCGGAGCCGAAACCGTTGAAACTGCAGGAAAGATACCTAAATGGATATATTATTCGTTTTATATAGGAGGAATGCTCTCTATTACGACCATTCTCTGGTCTGTATTTAAAACCCCGGAAATTCCACCGACTGCAGAAGAGTTGGCTGAAATCAATGAAACTAGGGCAAAACCAATAGGCCAACGCATTGCAAAACCTTTTTCGGAAATTGTAAGCGCAATAAAGGATATGCCGCTATTTATGTGGAAGCTGGGGGCAGTCTATCTCTTTCAATGGTACGCATTATTCGTGTACTGGCAGTATATAACTCCTTTATTCATGCTTACCATGGATTATGGGATTTCTGAAGCTGCTTCGCAATCGGCCCAAATGAGTTTGACCTATAACATTGTCACCATGATCGTCGCCTTGGCTTTGGTCCCTTTGACCTTGAAATTTGGGGGAAAAAACGTGTACTCCTTAAGTTTAGTGGGTGTGGCATTGTCACTATTCTCCATTCCTTTCATTGGTGATCCAAAATTGGTGCTTGTTCCAATGGTATTATTTGGTATCGGATGGGCGGCGATGATGGGTATTCCATATACCATGGTCTCCAAAGTGGTTCCACAAGAAAGACGTGGGGTATACATGGGTATTTTGAACATGATGATCGTTATTCCCATGGGGATAGAAACGTTGACATTTGGTCCCATCTATAAATATATCTTGGGCGGAAATGCTGTTAACGCTATCCTTTTTGCTGGAGTATTTTTTGTTATTGCCGCAATGCTGGCACAAAGATTAAACGTTTCGCGAGCCAAAGAATCCGTTTAGGCATTACGAATAAAAATGCCCAAAAGTGATAGTGAACTCCCGGTCTCTTAATTTGTATATCTCAGGAATGGATTAAGTGATATTTTGACCTTTTCAAGAAAAACCAACTAAATATAAAAAGCATCTGCATTTGTTGATGCTTTTTTTGTTTTAATCTATCCAAAGTATCTTTATATTAAGAATACCATTAAATTTGTTTTTTTAAAATGACACTTATATGAGCAAAGAAAAAAGGAGAAGGGAAGCTTTGGTCTATCACGCCAAGCCACAACCTGGAAAGATAAAGATTGTGCCTACGAAACCATATGCAACACAGCGAGATTTAGGACTTGCATATTCCCCTGGTGTAGCGGAACCTTGTTTGGAAATTGCAAAGGATAAGGACAACGTTTATAAATATACGGCCAAAGGAAATATTGTTGCGGTCATTTCCAATGGAACTGCAGTTTTGGGACTAGGAGATATAGGACCTGAGGCCTCGAAGCCGGTCATGGAAGGAAAATGTCTTTTGTTCAAGATTTTTGCCGATATAGATGGTATCGATATTGAGATTGATACCAAGGACGTGGATAAATTTGTGGAGACCGTTAAAATGATCGCGCCGACTTTTGGCGGGATCAATCTTGAAGATATCAAGGCTCCGGAAGCATTTGAAATTGAAAGAAGGTTAAAAGAGGAACTTGATATTCCTGTAATGCACGACGATCAACACGGGACTGCAATTATTTCTTCCGCCGCTTTGTTGAACGCCCTAGAAATTGCCAAAAAGAAAATAGAGGAAGTACGAATCGTGATCAGCGGTGCCGGTGCTGCAGCTGTGTCCTGTACCAAATTGTACAAGGCCTTCGGAGCCAGTAGTAAGAACATTGTAATGTTGGACAGCAAAGGGGTGATCCGTACTGATAGGGAAAACCTGTCCGGAGAGAAACTTGAGTTTGCAACAGACAGGAAGATAGACACCTTAGATGAGGCAATGGTAGATGCCGATGTTTTTGTTGGTCTTTCCGTGGCCAATATTGTAAGTCCGGAAATGTTGTTGTCCATGGCAAAGAACCCTATCGTTTTTGCAATGGCCAATCCAGATCCTGAGATTGCCTATGACATCGCCTATAAGACCAGGGAGGATATCATCATGGCCACAGGAAGATCAGACCATCCTAACCAAGTTAACAACGTACTTGGATTCCCATTCATTTTTAGAGGGGCCTTGGATGTTCGGGCAACCAAGATCAATGAGGAAATGAAGATGGCCGCGGTAAAAGCCCTGGCAGACCTGACCAAGGCCCCAGTGCCTGAACAGGTAAATATTGCCTATGGT
This sequence comes from Psychroserpens sp., assembly GCA_047612485.1. GTDB lineage: Bacteria > Bacteroidota > Bacteroidia > Flavobacteriales > Flavobacteriaceae > Sediminicola. Next base: position 7,656 of record JBLGAT010000030.1, on the reverse strand, counting down.
GAAACAAGGCTGACCTTTGGTAAGGATTATATCATTCCAAAACCATTTGACCCAAGGCTTATTTCTGAAATACCACCTGCGGTGGCAAGGGCGGCCATGGAAAGTGGAGTTGCTAAATTGCCGATTGAAGATTGGGATAAATATAGGGAAGAACTCTTGCAGCGCTCCGGAAACGATAATAAAGTGGTTCGGTTGCTCCATAACAGGGCAAAATCCAATCCTAAGAAAATTGTATTTGCCGAAGCGGACCATTTGGATGTTTTGAAAGCGGCACAGATCAGCTATGACGAGGGGATTGCCATTCCTATTTTATTGGGGAACAAAGAGGTGATCATAGAGCTTAAAAAAGAACTGGAATTTGATGCGGATGTACTTATCATTGATCCAAACAGTGACGAATCCAATGCAACCAAAGACAAATATGCTATTAAATATTGTGAATTCAGGAACAGAAGTGGCGTAAGCCTTTACGGTGCACGTATTAAAATGCGGGAGCGTAATTACTTTGGCGCCATGATGGTGCGGGAAGGGGATGCCGATGGAATGGTCTCTGGATACTCCAGGGCTTATCCAACTGTGGTCAAGCCAATTTTTGAGGTCATAGGTAAGGCCTCGAATGTGAAAAAAGTGGCAACGGTTAATATCATGATTACAGATCGTGGACCTTTATTTTTAGCGGATACGGCCATTAATATAGATCCCAATGGGGAAGAATTGGCAGAAATAGCCAAGATGACCGCCAATGTTGTCAAAACCTTTGGATTCAACCCTGTGATGGCCATGTTGTCCTATGCCAATTTTGGTTCTTCCAACCATCCAAATGCGGCCAAGGTAAAGCAAGCAGTCAAGATTTTGCATGAATCAAATCCTGAGTTGGTGGTTGATGGAGAGGTTCAGATTGATTTTGCCTTGAATAAGGAATTGCACCAAAGCAAATTTCCATTTTCCAAATTGGCAGGGAAAAACGTCAATACCTTGGTGTTCCCCAATCTGGAATCTGCGAACATCACCTATAAACTGCTGAAGGAATTAAATAAATCGGATTCCATAGGGCCGATAATGGTAGGATTGCGCAAGTCTGTCCATATCATGCAACTTGGGGCCAGCGTGGATGAAATTGTCAACATGTCCGCCGTCGCCGTTGTGGATGTCCAAGAAAGGGAAAAAAGAAAAAAAGCAAAATCAGAGGCTAAATAAGCAATATCTATGGTGACCCATCTAAAGGGGAAATTAGTTGAAAAAAATCCTACCCATGTAGTCATTGAGTGCTCCGGGGTAGGATATTTTGTTAATATTTCCTTACATACATTTTCTAAAATTGGAGATTCGGAAAACATTCGGCTTTTCACCCATTTACAGGTGAAGGAAGATTCCCATACCTTATACGGTTTTGCCGAAAAATCTGAACGTGAAATTTTCAGGCTTTTATTGTCCGTTTCAGGAATAGGTTCCAGTACGGCAAGGACCATGTTATCATCCTTGTCCCCCGGTCAAGTGAGGGATGCTATTGCTCTCGGAGATGTCCCTACAATACAAGGAATAAAGGGGATTGGGGCTAAAACAGCACAAAGGGTAATCCTGGATTTAAAGGACAAAATTCTCAAAATTTACGATATAGATGAAGTTTCACTCACTTCAAACAATACAAACAAAGATGAAGCGTTATCAGCATTAGAGGTTCTTGGATTTGTCCGTAAACAAGCAGAAAAAGTGGTGGATAAAGTTTTGGTTCAAGATCCCTCTCTAAGCGTAGAGAATATTATTAAATTGGCGCTTAAAAATTTGTAAAAAGTTTGAAAACAGGGGCAAAATCATTTCTTACATCTTTTCTATTTAAGCTTTCACTAATTGGGGTCATTTTTATGGCGACCCTACAGACTTCATCAGCCCAAGAAACGGAAGAGCAGGAAATCGATTCTACAAAAACAGGAGTGGCCCTTGGGAGACTTTTGATGAAAAACCCCAATAGTATAGTCACAAAATATACCTATGATCCCAAAATGGACCGTTATATCTACACGGAAAGTGTTGGGAAATACGATATCAGCTATCCAATAATTCTAACTCCGGAACAGTATCAGGATATGGTAAAAAAGGAGAATATGAAATCGTATTTTAAGGAAAAGATCGATGCCTATTCAGGAAGAAAAGCTGGGAGTGAGGAAGCACGCAAAAACTTACTGCCCAATTTTTATGTAAACAATAATTTTTTTGAATCTATTTTTGGGGGCAATACCATTGAGGTGATCCCTCAGGGATCGGTAGCCATGGACCTCGGTGTCATTTGGCAAAAGAACGATAATCCCGCCCTATCCCCACGAAATCGCACCAACCTATCCTTTGATTTTGATCAACGCATAAGTTTGAGCATGTTGGGGAAAATTGGGGAGCGGCTCCAGGTTACCGCCAATTATGATACGGAGGCGACGTTTGATTTCCAAAATCTTGTGAAGTTGGATTATACGCCAACCGAGGATGATATCATCCAGTCCATAGAAGTAGGTAACGTCAACATGCCATTGAACAGCTCCTTGATTACAGGGGCACAAAGTTTATTTGGGGTAAAAACAAAATTACAATTTGGAAAGACCAGTGTAACCGCTGTTTTTTCAGAACAACGCTCACAAAGCAATACGGTGGTTGCCCAAGGTGGGGGAACATTAAATGATTATTCCCTGTCCTCCTTGGACTATGATGAGGACAAGCATTTTTTTATATCCCAGTATTTCCGTGACAACTATGACAGGGCATTGGAAAATTACCCGTATATCCGAAGTCAGGTACAAATTACTAGGCTGGAAGTATGGGTGACCAATAGAAGCCAGCAGACTTTAAATGTGAGGAATGTGGTAGCTTTACAAGATCTTGGGGAGGCTCTGCCCTCAAAAACTAGGATCGGTAGGCTCAACGGTAATCCGGTGGGCTTTTTCAATTCCTCTTCGGCAGGAGATTTACCCAGGAATAACGCGAATGATTATGATCCGGCCTTAATTGGAAATGGAGGTGCTTTAACGCCCCAGGTAAGGGATATAGCCACCGTTGAAAATGGATTCAATGTGCCTGGCTATGATGTGAACCAGGGATTTGACTATGCCATCTTGGAGAATGCCCGTAAGTTGGAAAATGGAAGAGACTACCAATTCAGTACCCAATTGGGGTATGTTTCCCTAAACCAACGTCTTAGTAATGACGAGGTATTAGCCATCGCATTTCAATATACGTTCAATGGGGAGGTGTATCAAGTTGGTGAATTCGCCAATGGCGGAATTGATGCCACCACCGTTTCCTCTGGAGCCCAAAACCCAGTGATCAACAATAATACGTTGGTCTTAAAACTATTAAAGAGTAATATCACCAATGTTATAGATCCTATATGGGACCTCATGATGAAAAACATCTATTCTACGGGTGCTTTTCAATTGAGTCAGGATGATTTCAAACTGAACATTTTATATTCAGATCCCACCCCGAGAAATTACATTACACCAGTGGACAATTCTCCTGGTGCAGGATGGCCCAATACGCCCAAACCATTGGAAGAGCGGATTCTTTTGGATGTGTTTAATCTGGATCGATTAAACACTTACAACGATGTCCAGACTGGGGGGGATGGCTTTTTTGATTTTGTCCCCGGGATCACTGTGGACACACAATCGGGAAGAATTATTTTCACCAAGGTGGAGCCTTTTGGGGAATATTTATTTGAGACCTTGGGCGGGGGAACCTATGAAGTAAATGATGGGCAAGGCTACAATGTGAACCAACAAAAATATGTCTTTAGGAATATGTACGCCTTGACAAAGGCTGCAGCACTTCAGGATGCAGATAAAAATAAATTTATTCTAAAAGGCCAATATAAATCGGAGGGCAGTAATGGTATTCCCATAGGCGCCTTTAACGTGCCCCAGGGATCCGTAAGGGTAACTGCTGGAGGTCGCCAATTACAAGAGGGAATTGATTATACGGTGAACTACCAAGCGGGAACGGTACAGATATTGGATCCAAGCTTGGAAGCATCCAATACACCAATCAATATATCTGTAGAGAACAATGCGGTTTTCGGCCAACAGAGTAGGAGGTTTACAGGAGTAAATGTCGAGCACCAATTTAATAGAAACTTTTTATTGGGGGCCACGTTGTTGAATCTTAACGAACGTCCCCTTACCCAAAAATCCAACTATGGGGTAGAACCGGTCAACAACAGTATTTTTGGAGTTAATGGAAATTATTCTACCGAGGTGCCCTTCCTTACAAGGTTGGTCAATAAATTGCCCAATATAGATACCGATGTTCCGTCCAATGTTTCCGTTAGGGGAGAGATAGCTTGGCTTCAGCCAGGATCGCCAAAAAATGCAGATTTTGAAGGGGAAACCACTACCTATGTAGATGATTTTGAAGGGGCCCAATCACTCATAGATATACGCTCTTCCCTGGGCTGGTCCTTGGCCAGTACCCCGGTGGAGTTTGCAGATGGAAAGAATGGATTAGAAACAGGATACCAAAGGGCCAAAATGGCTTGGTACACCATTGATCCCATTTTTTATACAAACCAAAGGCCTTCAGGCATTACGGATTCCGATGTTTCTACAAATCCAACAAGAAGGGTATTTATAGATGAGGTTTTTCCACAAGTAGACATTGCCCAAGGGCAAACGACCGTTCAGGGCACTTTGGATATTTCCTACTATCCAAATGCAAAAGGTCCTTACAACGACAACCCAAATTTTCCTGGGGAACAGCCCAATACTAAATGGGGTGGGATCATGCGCTCATTGAGCAGCACCAATTTTGAACAGTCCAATGTGGAGTTTGTCCAGTTTTGGGTGTTGGATCCCTATGTAGATGGCAACACAACCTCAAGTGGGGAATTGGTCTTCAACTTTGGTAACATATCCGAGGATATCCTTAAAGACGGCAGAAAACAATATGAAAATGGCCTACCAGGAGTGAATAGCAACGATTTGGTAACTGCCACTACTTGGGGAAAAGTGCCTGCCACCCAGTCGTTGGTTTACGCTTTTGATACCAATGAAACCAATAGGGGATTACAGGATTTGGGTTTTGATGGCCTCGATGATATAACAGAAGGTTCCATATATACAAACAACCCTGCCAATGACCCAGCTTTGGATAACTACCAATATTACCTGAATAGGGATGGGAGTATCTTAAATAGATATTTGGATTTTAACAACCCACAAGGGAACTCCCCTGTGCAGGTTACAAATACCAATAGGGGCTCCACCACCTTGCCCGATGTTGAGGATGTGGATAGGGACCTTACGATGAATACGGTCAACAGTTATTATGAGTACCGCATTGCCATTAAGCCCAATACAACCATCAATGACAAATATGTAACCGATATTAAGGAAGGGGTGACCCCTCAATTGCCAAATGGTACAACCCTGAACCGCCGTTGGATACAGTACAAAATTCCACTAAATGATTTTACGGATGCCGTTGGGGGAATCAGTGATTTTAGGTCCATTAGTTTTATGCGTATGTACCTTACAAACTTTTCCGATGACGTTGTCCTTCGTTTCGCAACCTTGGACCTTGTGCGCGGCGATTGGCGTACCTATACCAATTCATTGGAGCCGGATGTAGATAATAACCCCGCCGATGACGGTACTTTCGTAGATGTGAATACAGTGAACATTGAAGAGAACAATGGAAGAACACCTATACCATACGTGCTTCCTCCCGGAGTGATCAGAGAACAATTGAACAATAACAATACTATTATTCGCCAAAATGAACAATCCCTATCCTTTGTGGTAGAGAACTTGGAATCAGAAGATTCCAGGGGGGTTTTTAAGAATGTGAATATAGATATAAGGCAATATGAGCGTTTGAAGATGTTTATGCATGCCGAGAAAATTGTGGATAGTGATTATACCAATGACGAGACCCCCTTGGTAGGGTTCTTGAGAATTGGGACAGATTTCACCCAAAACTTTTATCAAATAGAACTTCCATTACAGCTTACACCCTTTGGGTCTTCCTTGGACACAGATATTTGGCCCGAGGTAAATGAGATCGATATTGATTTAAGCGATCTCTCCAGGGTAAAGTCCCTGGGCATATCCAATCAGTCTCTAAATACCGTCAATTACTATGAAATTGTTGATGGGGAAGTAGTGGCCGTAGCTGAATTTGCACCTAGGACTCCGGGAAGAATTCGTATTGGAATACGAGGTAACCCATCCTTGGGGAGTTTAAGGAGTTTGATGGTGGGTGTAAAAAATATTGATAATTTACCGGCAAGGGGAGAAGTGTGGTTCAATGAATTGCGTCTCGCCGGATTGGATAATAACGGAGGATGGGCTGCCGTAGCTGCCGTAGATGCCAATATAGCCGATTTCGCCAACTTTTCTGCCACTGGAAGCAAGAGTACTTCGGGCTTTGGTGGAATAGATCAAATGCCCAATGAAAGATCAAGGGAAGACGCTATTTCCTATGACGTGGTGACGAATGTGAACGTAGGGCAGTTGCTGCCAAAAAAATGGGGCATACAGTTGCCGTTCAACTATGGGGTTTCCGAACAATTGGTAACACCCGAATTTGATCCTGTTTATGACGATTTAAAATTAGAGGATAGGGTGGCCACCGCAGGATCACAAGCTGAAGCGGATGCCATTAAGGAACAAGCCGAGGATTATACGAAAAGAACAAGTATCAACCTTATTGGGGTTCGAAAGAATCGTGGAGAGGAAGCTGATGCGAATTTCTATGATGTCGAAAATTTTACCCTGAACTATTCCTATAACGAAACGGACCATCGAGATTTTGAAATAGCGGAATTGAGAGATCAGAATGTGGTGACGGGCATGGTATACAACCATAATTTTAAACCCACTAATGTGGCTCCTTTTGCAAAACAGGACTCCTTGTTCAATGGGAGGTATTTGAAATGGTTGAAGGATTTGAACTTCAATCTTTTGCCAACGAGCATTGCCGTCAACTCCAACATCAATAGGTCATTTAACCAACAGCGGTTTAGGGATGTTTTGGAACCAGGGGTAGAATCCTTGGATCTGCCGGTATTACAACAGCGTAACTATCTTTTCAATTGGCAATATGCATTGAACTATAGTCTGAGCAAGTCCTTGCGTTTGAATTTAACGGCTTCCAATAACAATATTGTCCGCAATTATTTTGAAGATGCTGGCAATGAGGATTCCGGAATAGATCCGGCCCTCGGATTATGGGACGGATTTTGGGATATTGGGGAGCCCAATAGGCATTCCCAACAAATGCAATTGAATTACGAGGTGCCTTTCAATAAAATTCCTGCTTTGGATTTTATCAATGCCCAATACAGTTATACCAGTAATTTTGATTGGCAAAGAGGGGGAGATGCCCAAAATGAAATTGCAAGATTGGAGCCAGGACAGGAAAATGTATCGATAAACACCATCCAAAACGCCAACACACATACCATAACTGCCTCTTTGGGGATGCAAAAACTATATGACTATTTAGGGTTGAAGAAAAGGAGTTCCAAAGATGCGCTAAGTGTCAATTCTTCAAGAAGGGACAAAGCAGGGAACCTTTCAAAAAAAGCGGAGGATGCACAAAAGGCCCAAAAGAAAACCAGTGGCCTGTTCAATACAGCGGTGGATATTCTAACCATGGTGAAAAGGGTCAATG
>JBLGAT010000029.1:0-29814 GCA_047612485.1 Psychroserpens sp. | reverse complement strand
CTGCTTTTACAATCTAAACTCACCCTTTTCAAACAAAATAGTGTTGAGTTTGTCAAAAATAATTACCAATGTGGGCAGTAACATTATTTATTTTAAAGAACTTATTTCCGTTCGAGCTTGGTGGAAATCAGATTATCAAGGGCCTTTAATCGCTCCTCTACTTCTTTTGTGTTTTCTGATTGGTCTATACCCTTCTGCTCTATTTTAGAAGCAAACTGCAAAGCGCACATGGCCAAAACATCCTGTTTGTCCCTAACTGCATAACTTTGCTCAAATTTCTTAGCCAGTTGCTCAATATTTTTAGCAGCCTTTCGCAAACCTTCTTCTTGGCTGGGATCTATGGTCAGAGGATATACCCTGTCCGCAATAGAAAGTTTTATTTTTAGCTTTTCTGACATTGTATTGTTGAACATTATTCAGCAAGTTGGGCAATACAATGATCCAACTCCCTAATTAATGTGTTTATTTTAAGCTTAGCTTCCGTTTTATTTGTATTACTGCCTAACATTGAACTTGCAAGCTTAAGTGAATTGTACTTTTCCTCCCATTCCAAAACGGAATTTCTGGTAAGTTCATGGCCCTTTTTTATAGTGTTTAACTCCTCTTCCAATTTTAAATTAGCCTGATCAAGAAGCTCCAACTTATGAAGCAACTTACTAATTTTATTTTCTAAAGAATCAACAATTTCCACTAGTTCACTCATATGCAAATTTCAATGCATTTTACACAAAGTTAACATACCTCCAACGACTTCGCAATACTTTTTACAATTATTCTTGGAGGAAAACTTTATAGCACATACAATTGGTTCAAATATATTGATTTAAACATTTTAACAGCAATAGATTTTTACCATTTCAACCGATTAATTACATTCGCACTTACTTATAGAACATTATGAAAATTACTTTTTTAGGTCTGCTTTTATTCTTTACCCTAAACCTAAGTGCGCAAGACAATTATCCTAAAGATGTTTTTAGGCCACCGTTGGACATCCCTTTAATATTGGCCGGCAACTTTGGGGAACTGAGATCTAACCATTTTCATTCTGGCATAGATATTAAAACACAACAACGCGAAGGTCTCCCCATTTATGCCATATCGGATGGCACCATCAGCAGGATTAAGGTTTCCCTATGGGGGTATGGCAAAGTAATTTATTTGGCTCATCTAAATGGATACACATCTGTCTATGGCCACCTTCAAAAATTTTCACCCATAATTGAGGCCTATATCAAAAATATCCAATACGAAAAACAATCGTTCGAGGTGGAAGTATTTCCAGATTTTGGAGAACTAAAAGTAGCAAAAGGAGATCTTATAGCCTATAGCGGTAATACCGGAGGATCTGCAGGACCCCATTTACATTTTGAGATTAGAAATAGCGCATCGGAAATGCCTACCAATCCCCTGCTCTATGGATTGGAGGTCAGTGATGCCACCAATCCCACCCTTCTAGATCTATTTGGTTACACCCTGTCCGAAGATGCGCAGATCAACCAAAGCAATGATTTGGTACAACTTAATTTCACAAGACAAAGTGACGGTTCATTTTTAGCGGATAAAGTGTTTGCAAGTGGAACAATTGGCTTTGGATTTAATGCCTACGACAGACAGGATATGGCCGCGAATAAAAATGGTGTCTTTTCTGTTCAGCAATTGGTAAACGGACAAGTATATACCGATTTCAATTTTGAAAAATTCTCCTTTTCGGAAACCCGATACATCAACACCTTGATAGATTACAACTATTTTGGAAAATATAGAAAATGGATCACTAAATGTTTTAAATCCCCTGGCAATAACCTGACGATCTACAACACCCTTAAAAATGATGGAAAAATAGTAGTTGATGAAGGAATGAGCTACCAAGTAGAGATACTTTTAAAAGATCTGGGAAACAATAGCACAAAGGTGGTCATCCCGGTAGAGGGCAAAAAACTACCATTAAAGATCCTAAAGGAAATCAATAAGACAGACACTTATATTATAGCGTCAAAACCAAATAATTATGACCTTGGGGCCGCTAAAGTTTACTTTCCCTCAAATACCTTTTACGAGGATTTTTATATGGATCTGCAAAAAGGAACTGACACCGTTACCATTCATAACGGTCGGGTCCCTGCCCATAGGAATTTCACTATAACTTTTGATGCCTCCAAATATTCCGAAGAAGAGCGGAGCAAAATGTTCATTGCCAGACTAGGTAATCGTATGCGGCCAAGTTACACCTCCACCTACAGACGGGACAACACCTTTACCACAAGAACCAAAAATATGGGCACCTACACCTTGGTCCAAGACACCATTGCACCCCAAATAAGAAGCAAAAACTTTAAAGACAAACAATGGTTGACCAATTACAGATATTTGAGTTTAACAATTACTGATGAACTTAGCGGGATTGACGCCTATAATGCTACCCTCAATGGAGAATGGATTTTGATGGAGTATGAAACCAAGAACAATACCCTTACCTATAACTTCGACGATAAAATATTGGATCAAAAACAATGTGATCTAAAAGTAGTAGTTACGGATAATGTTGGAAATACCAGTACCTTTACAAGTACATTTTATAGAAATTAAAAAATTTGAAGTGTCCTAAAACTGTACTCCTATTCCTGACGCTTTGCCTTTGGAAGTTTTCCCTTGCGCAGACTGCCACTATCACTGGTGTAGTGTTGGACGAAAACAATATTCCTTTGATAGATGTGAACGTCAGTTCGGATTTAAGGGGCGCTTATACGGACAAAAATGGTTTTTACATCCTTAGAATCATTTCCGAACAAAAGACGACCATTACCTTTTCACATATCGGCCATGAGAATGTGGTTCTAAAAAATTTGATTCTTTCTTCCAATGAAACTTTTGAGTTCAACCCTGTTCTGAAAGAAGGAATGACCCAAGTTGATGGGGTCACGGTTACCGCTACAGGCGAAAAACGTATAGAGGGCATAACCACTATTTCCCCAGCAGTAATTAGACGCATTCCAGGAGCAAATGCAGGAGTGGAAAATGTGTTGAAATTATTGCCCGGAGTAAATTCCAACAACGAGTTGAGCACGCAATATTCGGTAAGAGGCGGCAATTATGATGAAAATTTGGTCTATGTCAATGGAATCGAGGTCTACAGACCTTTTCTCATCAGATCCGGGCAGCAGGAGGGATTGAGTTTTATCAACCCTGAAATGGTACAAAACATAGCTTTTTCCCCTGGGGGTTTTCAGGCTGAATACGGGGACAAATTATCATCGGTCCTTGATATTACCTATAAAACGCCTTCAGAATTCTCACTTCAAGCCAATGCCAGCCTGCTCGGTTTGAGCAGTACCCTTGAGACCATCTCCAAGGACAAGGACTTATCGACCATCACTGGTATCCGTTATAGAAATAATAGTTTGTTGGTAAACAGTCAACAAACAAAATCCAATTTCAACCCCACGTTTGCAGATATACAATCCTTCCTAAGGTATAGAATTTCCAACAAAATAAACCTGGAAATTTTGGGGGCCTTCTCCTTAAACGATTATCAGAATGAGCCTTTGACAAGACAGACAAATTTTGGCACGTTGAACGATCCCAAAGCCTTATTGGTCTATTATCAAGGAAGGGAAAACAATAGGTTTCAAACCGCCCAAGGAGCTATTATGTCGAGCTATCAACTTAATGATCAAATAAATCTAAACCTCACAACCTCTTTATACCATACCACTGAGGAAGAATACTCCGATGTTTTTGCCAACTATGAGTTGGGCTCGGTAGATACTGACCTAGGTAGTGATAACGTCGGAGGGGCAATTGCGACAAGGGGTATTGGCTCACAATTCAACAGGGCCAGAAACGATTTGGATGCCTTAATTTTTAATATTGTCCATCGGGGATCATATTCAAAGAATTCAAGTCTTTTGGAATGGGGAGCTACCTATTCACATGAAGATATTCGGGATCAATTACGGGAATCGGAATTTCTGGATTCGTTGGGCTTTTCTGTAAGGCCTCCTGGGCAGGAATTCATAAACAACCAACCCAATAGTTCATTTGATGGCCCTATAGTCCCCTATGAAGGCGTGAGCACCCAAAATTTTATAAAGACCAACCGTTATTCCGCTTTTACACAGTTCGGCAAAAAGCTGGAATGGCTTGAACAAAGCATTTATTACAACCTGGGCATAAGGGCCCAATACTGGACGGTGAACGGAAAAAATGTTGAAAGGTCCGCCCATACCATCATTAGTCCTCGTGGGCAATTTTCCATAAAACCCAATTGGGATTTGGATATGCTGTTCACCCTTTCAGGTGGTCTCTATCAACAGCCCCCCATGTATAGAGAATTACGAAATAAAGAAGGTGAGGTCCATACCGATGTAAAAGCCCAAAAATCTGTACATACCGTACTTGGAAATGAATATAGTTTTATACTTTGGGGCAGACCCTTTACCCTGCAAAGTGAAATCTATTACAAAAAACTGAACAGCGTCAACCCCTACACCCTGGATGATGTCCGCATACGATACGCAGCAATAAATAATGCAAAGGCTTATGCTTATGGAGCTGAGATACGGATGAACGGAGCCTTTGTTCCGGGTACTGAATCATGGGTAAGCATAGGGTATCTTAAAACCGAGGAAAATATTAATGATAGAGGTTTTATCTCTAGACCCACGGACCAGCGTTTAAAATTTGGGGTTTTATTCCAAGACTACGTACCCGACATCCCAAATTTAAAGATGTATTTAAATCTTGTGTATAACACTGGAGTGCCCGGTGGATCTCCAAGTTATGCCGATCCCTACAACTTTCAGAATAGATTAAGAGATTATAGGAGGGCAGATTTGGGAATTTCCCATATTTTTGTGGACGCCAATACAACATATCCAAAAAATCATTGGCTGCATGGGTTTAAGGAATTGAACATTGGGTTTGAAATTTTCAATCTTTTCAATAATCAAAATTCCATTACCAATACCTGGGTAAGGGATGTAGATAGCAAACAAGAATTTGCTGTTCCCAATTTTATGACAACCCGAGTATTGAACCTAAAGATTGGGACTCGTTTTTAGAACAACAACAATGAAAAAGAACTTAATTTACCTAATACTCTTTACCACCGTAGTATTGAATGCCCAAAAAAATATTTACGAAAGTGACAAATTTGATGCTCTAAGCAACAAACATGAAGTTTTGGCCATTATACCCTTTCTAACCAATTTAGAGCTAAAGGACCATATCTCTAAAGTGGAACTTAGGGCCCTTGAAAAAAAAGAGGGCTATGCGGTTCAGGACGCATTGGAGATTTATTTTTCTCAAATAAAGAAGAAAAAGAAATTTTCAGTCGAATTCCAAAATATAAAAAACACCAACGCTATCTTGGCCAAGAATGAAATCGACTATGACAACATTGATGTTTTTACCATTAAGGAGCTGTGCAAAATTCTCGAAGTGGACGGCATCATCAGTGGAAACCTTGACCTCAACATATTGTTGTCCAAAGGCATCCCTTCAGATTTTAGCTTCATTGACTATCTACTGGGCGATTCCAACTACGGCAGGATCGGAATGAAGATCAGTGATGGGGAAAGTGGAAAATTATTATGGAAATACGAAAAGGAGATCAACAAAAAATCTGGAAAAAACACCAATGACCTGATCGACGGTATGATGAAATCTGCCACCCGAAAATTTCCTTATGAAAGGGAGAAGGCTAAAAACAGAAAAAAGGACTAATTGTCAGCGTAGTCCTTCAACACACTTACAACGTAATCCAGCTCATCCTTTGTATTGTATTTTGAAAAAGAGAAGCGCAATGACGGTCTCTTCAGTTCTTCTTTAGACAGTATTTCTGACAGTACATGGGAACCAAGATCACTCCCAGATTGGCAGGCACTCCCTTTAGAACAAGCAATGCCCTTGAGGTCCAAATGAAAAAGCAACATCAAGGTCTTTTCCTCGCTAAAGGGGAGACAAACATTTACCAAGGTATAGGTGCTCTTTTCCAACTCTCCTGAGAGCCCGTTGAATTTGACTTCGGGAAGTTCTTTTCCCAACTTTTCAATAAAGTATTTTTTAAGATCGGTGACATAATTACGTTCCACATCCAAATTTTGATAGGCAACAATAAAAGCTTCCTCCAATCCCACTATATTATGGAAAGATTCCGTTCCCGCTCTAAACCCACGCTCTTGTGAGCCTCCAAAAATTAACGGCTTAAGTCCCGTATTTCTTTTTATGTAAGCAAAACCAATACCCTTGGGCCCGTGGAATTTATGAGCTGCAGCCGTCAAAAAATCGATCTGCGTCTTTTTTACATCCCATTCATAATGCCCCACGGACTGGACGGTATCAGAATGAAAAAGCGCATGGTTATCCGCGCATAGCTTGCCAATGGCATCTATATCTATTTTATTGCCGATTTCATTATTGACATGCATTAGGCTGACCAATTTCTTGGTATCGTCCTGTTGCAACAAATTGGTTAAGTGGGAAATATCTGGATTTCCAAAGGGGTCCAAATTTACATAATGAAGTTTTACGCCATATTCTTTGACCAACTCCTCTGCGGTATGCAATACGGCATGATGCTCTATTTTGGAAGTGATCAAGGTCTTCACGCCTAGATCCCTGACAGCACCCCTTAAAATCATATTATCAGCCTCTGTACCACCGGAAGTAAAAATAATTTCCGAAGGTTGTGCATTAAGCTCCTTGGCAATCGTTTTCCTGGCTTTTTCAATGGCGGTCTTGGCTGAACGCCCAAAACTGTGGGTTGAAGAAGGGTTTCCATAAAAATTGGCCAGTGCATCTTGCATTTTTATAATAACTTCCTCCCTCACCTGCGTGGTCGCAGCACTATCCAGATAAACTCTTTGCATGAAATAAAATTTCAGATTAAATAAAGTCCAAAAATAAATTAAATAAAGTTAATTTCTCCTAAATAGAGGCAAAAGCTATAGGATAATCCCTTTTATTTGAATTAAATTTGACGCATGAAACAAGTTATTCTTTTTGCTTTTTTAGGTTTATTTCTTTCCTGTGATGACGGAAATCTTCAAATAGATACTCTAAATTTTGACGATAGTTCCATAGATTTTTGTGGCACCACCACCACAGGGAGCAGAGTATTCTTTAAGATCAATGGGGATGAAGCGTTGATATTAACCTTGGATGCGGGTATTTTAAACAATGTGGTTTCCGATGGTAATATTGAAAGTGCCATTCCTGGCACTTCACAGATCACCTATAGGATTTTTTCCAACAATGTCAGTAAAAGCTACTTTTGTGACGACATACCGCCCATAACTCCTACCGTTGTAGATGAAATTGAAGCCGTAGATGGGAAGGTTCTGGTAAATACTATACTATTGGAAGACGGTGTCACCTACCAGCACACCATTCAATTAAGCGATATTTCCCTTGTAAATGAGGATGGATCCAGGATCACGGATCTAAGCATCAGTGATTTTGGAGTGGTGACCACTACGGAGTAAGCATTAAACTTTTTGAAAAATGTATACCTCCGTTGCCCCTAACCCATACTTCTGGTAATCGGCATCGTAATAATTGACGTTCTCATATCTTTTAAAAAGATAATACAATTCTTCTTTTAAGATTCCTTCTCCAACGCCATGGATGAACACCACTTTTTGGATACGTTTGCTCATTGCGAATTCCAATTGCCTTTTGGCGGCATCCAATTGGATATTTAATATTTCATAATTGCTCAACCCCCTATTGGAAGGCACCAGTTGATGAATATGCAGGTCTACCTCCATCTTTGGGGCGTTGCGTTCTTTTGGCTTTATTGTCAGTGTATTTCTTCTTTTGGGGATTTCCTTTTCCTTTTTTATGCGTGCCACCTCAAAATTATTGACCGTGATATCATTGTTTTTGGTAACCAGCATTAATTCTTTTGGAGAGAAGCTAAGCACAAATCCCTCATCGGTCTCTATGGAAATTAGATTTTCCCGGATTGCCAGAACAACCCCCACGATAATATCATCAACGGTCTCTACCTTGTCCCCTACCTTAAACTTTCTCATGATTGGTCATTTTCCTCGGTTGTCTTCCCGTCGTTTTGATCACTCCAGATTTGGGTGGATTTATAAATCCCGAACATCAACAAAACTATCCCGATGCATAATGCATATTCCTTTTCCATGTAGTTTTCACCAGCACCCATGACAATAGCCCCTGTAATAATGAGCAAAAAATAAATAATTCGTTTTGTTTTCATTCCCCAAAATTAATAGTAATTTTCACCAAAAGAATCTATTTTCATGAAAATACTCCCAATTTCGTTGTTATTTTCTTTGGATGATTTTATGCTTCCTTGCCTGAACAAAAAGTTCTTAGGTATTGAATGTCCCGGATGTGGCCTACAACGGGCGGTATCATTATTGTTACAAGGAGATTTTAGAGAAGCTTTTTATATGTACCCGGCCATATATACCCTTATACCGCTTCTGGGATTTTTACTATTCAATAATTTTTATCCAGTAAAGCACGCCAATAAAATAATTATTACATTGACCGTATCAACTGTAGTGTTAATAATAACCAACTATATTTTTAAACTTTAAAACTAAACCTTTATTTATGGAACAACAAAAATTACCGAATGCCACATTGATCATTGTATTGAGTATAGCCTCCATTGTCCTTTGTTGTTTTTATGGCCTTTTAGGAATTATATTATCTATTATAGCCATTATTTTATCTAACAAGTCCATTCAGCAGTACAAAATAAATCCGCAAGACTATTCCAATTACAGCTCAATAAAAACTGGAAAAACAATAGCCATAGTGGGATTGGTAATAAACATTTTGGTTCTCTTATTTTTCATCTGGTTCATCTCTGTCATTGGATGGGATGCAATAGGAAATGAGGAGTTAATGCAAGAAAGAATACAAGACCTTCTTAATCAATAAAAAGCGACTAGATGAATAGAGAACCGTTACCAGGGGCAAGCAATGCCATGGCCATGGGCATAATTTCCATCATAACACCTTTTGTTTGTTGTGGCCCTTTTGGCATTATATTCAGCATCATAGGATTGGTGAGTGCCGGTAAGGCTGAAAAGTTATATTATGAAAACCCAGAATCATATTCGGGCTTTGAAAATGTAAAAAGCGCTAAAATACTGTCCTATATTGGCTTGGGCATATCCCTTGTCTTTATTTTGGCTATGATCCTATTTTTTGGGACTATCATAGCTCTAGTAACTACAGGCAGTTTCGATCAGTATTAATTGATTGGACATCCATAAAAAAATCCCCTTGATCAGTCAAGGGGATTTTTTATTTTAGCAATTGCGGTCCTAATTGGCCACATCGTTTATGAACTTTAACCGGTACAAACGCAGTTCCTCATCTTCGTAGTCCCCATCAAATTCTTTGACCGCTTCTTCAATATTGTCCGTTTCAGCCTCCAAAAAGTAATCATGAATTTCCTCTTGTTGGTCATCGTCCAAAATTTCATCCACCCAATAACTTAAATTGAGCTTGGTACCACTAAAGACGATCTGCTCCATTTCCTTAATCAGTTCAGAAATATTCAGCCCTTTAGCGGCCGCAATATCATTAAGAGGTAATTTCTTATCGACATTTTGAATAATATAAAGCTTAAGGCCCGAATTGGCACCCGTACTTTTTACAACAAGATCGTCCGGTCTTATAATCTCATTTTCCTCTACATAATTGGCAATGAACTGAACAAAAGGTTTGCCATATTTCTTGGCTTTGCCTTCCCCTACTCCATGTATATTGACCAATTCTTCCACTGTGATGGGATACTTTAAGGCCATATCCTGTAAAGATGGGTCTTGGAAGACTACAAAAGGCGGGACCTCTAATTTATCGGCTTCCCTCTTCCTAACGTCTTTCAATAATCTTAATAAGTTTTCATCGGCTACACCTCCTGCTGTCTTTGCGGCACTTACGATGGCATCATCTGCTTCCTGACTATAGATATGGTCCATAGTCATCATAAATGACATGGGGTTCTTCAAATAGTTGACCCCCTTTTCAGTAACATGCAAGATCCCGTATTGCTCAATTTCCTTCTTGAACAATCCTGCCACCAAGGTCTGTCTGATTAGGGCCATCCAATATCCCTTACCTTTATCATCCCCTATACCAAAAAATGGTTTTTCATCAGTTTTATGTGACGAAATCAAGGCATTGACATTTCCCGTCAAGGTTTTGACAATTTCCTTGGATTTAAATTTTTCCATGGTTCCCTTTACTACTTGGATGAGTTTAACAACATCATCTTGGGCCTCCTGCTTTTCCTTTGGATTTCTGGTATTGTCATCCATTTCGGCCCCGTCCCCATTCACTTCATCAAACTCTTCTCCGAAATAATGAAGAATAAATTTTCTTCGGGACATGGAAGTTTCGGCATAACCAACCACTTCCTGTAGAAGGGCGTTTCCTATTTCCTGTTCCGCCACTGGTTTTCCTGACATGAACTTCTCTAATTTCTCAATATCCTTGTAGGAATAAAATGCCAGGCAATGGCCTTCGCCACCATCCCTGCCGGCACGGCCGGTTTCCTGATAGTAACTTTCAATACTCTTTGGCATATCGTGGTGGATGACGAACCTCACATCTGGTTTGTCTATTCCCATCCCAAACGCAATGGTGGCCACTACAACATCAACTCCTTCCATCAAAAACATATCTTGATATCTAGATCTTGTTTTTGCATCAAAGCCTGCATGATAAGGGACGGCACTGATCCCATTGACCTGTAGTATCTGGGCCAGTTCTTCTACCTTTTTACGGCTCAAACAATAAATGATTCCAGATTTACCTGAATTTTGTTTTACAAAACGAATAATATCCCCTTCAATGTTAGCAGTTTTTGGGCGTACCTCGTAATACAAATTTGGCCTATTGAAGGACGCCTTAAAGACCTTGGCCTCTGTAATTCCCAAATTTTTGATAATATCTTCCTGCACCTTTGGAGTGGCCGTAGCGGTTAAGCCAATGATAGGGATGTTGTCTCCCAATCTGGCAATGATGGTGCGTAAATTTCGATACTCCGGCCTAAAATCGTGCCCCCATTCCGAGATGCAATGGGCCTCATCTACCGCAACAAAGGAGACTTTAACCGACTGCAAAAAATCTACATACTCCTCTTTGGTAAGAGATTCCGGGGCCACATAAAGTAATTTTGTGATCCCACTGGTGATATCCTCTTTTACCTGCCTAATTTCCGTTTTGGTCAAAGATGAATTTAAAACATGGGCAATTCCATTTTCAGAAGAAATCCCGCGAATTGCATCTACCTGGTTCTTCATCAGTGCAATCAATGGAGAGACCACAATGGCCGTCCCTTCTTGCATTAGCGCCGGCAACTGGTAGCATAGGGATTTACCCCCACCAGTTGGCATGATCACAAAGGTGTTTTTCCCTTGTACTATATTTTTTATAACTTTTTCTTGAAGACCTTTGAACTTAGAAAATCCAAAGTATTTTTTTAATGAGGCATGTATATCCATTCCATTCAAACCCATACGGTTCCTTACAATTTTATTATCATCACCCTTTGATTTCAAGGAGCAAAACTTCAATTTATAATATACGGATTTTTACCTTTGGCAAAACAATTCACGCAAATTTATTTATTGATCTTTTAAAGATACTATAAAATATAGTTTATGTAATTTTGCGTTATTAAATATAATACAATCTTTTAGTAATTCAATCACATAATTCTATTATTACATTGAGCGACACCACGGCTATACTCAACATAGCAAAAAAAACCATTGCAACCGAAGCGGAAGCCATTCATCATTTAAGCTCCCTATTGACTGAGGAGTTTGCACAGACCGTTGACCTTATCTACCAATCAAAAGGCAGGGTGGTCATTACAGGGATCGGAAAGAGCGCTATCATAGCTTCCAAAATTGTTGCCACACTAAATTCCACCGGAACCCCTTCCATTTTTATGCATGCAGCAGATGCCATTCATGGTGATCTCGGCACCATACAAGACGATGATGTGGTGATCTGTATTTCTAAAAGCGGGAATACCCCTGAGATAAAAATGTTGGTTCCCTTAATTAAAAGCGGAAAAAATAAATTGATCGGAATGACAGGCAACTTGGATTCCTTTTTGGCTACCCATGCCGATTTTCGACTGAACACTTTTGTGGAAAAAGAAGCTTGCCCCAATAATTTGGCCCCAACCACCAGTACCACTGCCCAATTGGTCATGGGAGATGCCTTGGCCGTTTGCCTTTTGGAATTAAGGGGCTTTAGCAGCAAAGATTTTGCCAAATACCACCCTGGAGGAGCTTTGGGAAAGAGATTATATCTAAGGGTATCAGATATTGCCATCAACAATTTAAGACCCGAAGTGAATGTAGATTCGGATGTCAGAAAGGTCATAGTGGAAATTTCCGAAAAAATGTTGGGGGTCACTGCAGTTCTCGAAAATAGGAAAGTAGTAGGGATCGTCACTGACGGTGATATCCGAAGAATGTTGAATAAGTTCGACAATATTACGGGACTTACCGCCAAGGATATTATGACCGCCACACCAAAAACTATTGAAACCGATGTCTTGGCAATAAATGCCCTTGAGCTCATGCAAGAAAAAGGAATTTCACAATTACTCGCAATGGATGGCGAAAATTATATGGGAGTAGTACATTTGCACAACTTAATCAACGAAGGTATACTTTAATGGCGAACAGCAAAAATCACAATGAGATGTCTTTTCTTGATCATCTCGAAGAGTTGCGATGGCATTTAATCCGATCTACCATTGCAGTGGTGCTCAT
This sequence comes from Psychroserpens sp., assembly GCA_047612485.1. Classification (GTDB taxonomy): domain Bacteria; phylum Bacteroidota; class Bacteroidia; order Flavobacteriales; family Flavobacteriaceae; genus Sediminicola. Next base: position 17,020 of record JBLGAT010000029.1, on the reverse strand, counting down.
TGGATTGGTTGCCTTTATTATGAAAGATTTCGTTTTTGACACCGTGATCTTCGGTCCAAAAAAACCAGATTTTCCCACATATAAACTATTCTGCCATCTCTCCAAAATGCTTGGGTTTAATGAAGCTTTCTGTGGAACGGAACCTTTGTTCAGGATTCAGAGTAGAGAAATGGCTGGACAATTTTCAGCCCACATCTGGACCTCTATTTGGGCAGGGTTTATCTTAGGGTTTCCGTATATCCTTTATGAAATGTGGAGGTTTATCTCCCCAGGACTGTATTCCAAAGAAAAAAACAATGCACAGGGCTTTATTTTTATCGCCTCCTCCTTATTCTTTACTGGGGTATTGTTCGGATACTATGTGGTCGCCCCCTTATCCATAAACTTTTTAGGCGGGTACCAGGTGAGCAAAGAGGTTTTTAACGATATAGATTTGGGATCTTACATTGCTACGGTACGTGCGGCTGTAATTGCCTGCGGATTGGTATTTGAACTGCCCATCATCATTTACTTTTTAACCAAAGTTGGCTTGGTAACACCAGAAATTTTGAAAAAATATCGTAAAATTTCCCTGGTAGTTGTTTTGATAGTTTCTGCGGTAATCACCCCTCCGGATATAGCCAGCCAGATCATTGTTGCCATCCCCATTCTGGTATTGTACCAAGTCAGTATTTATATATCATCCTACGTCATACGCAAAGAAGCTAAAAAAGAAAAAAAGAATGCTAAATCAAGTTGAAGAATTTAATGCCTATCGTTCTAAGATGAACGAAAAGCTGATGGCCGATAACAATAAGATCATCAAAAGAATTTTTAATCTGGACACCAATGCCTATGCGCCAGGAGCCTTGGATGTTAAGACCAAGGAATTGTTAGGGCTTGTGGCCTCTGCAGTTTTAAGGTGCGATGATTGCGTAAAATACCATTTGGAAAACTCTCACAAAGAAGGAGTAACCAAGTCAGAGGTAATGGAAACCCTGGGGATAGCCACCTTGGTTGGAGGCACCATTGTAGTCCCCCATTTAAGGAGAGCCTACGAATACTGGGAAGCACTGGAAACTCAGGAAGGTTAAAATAATTACAAATCTGTCCCATAGAAAATATAATGGGTTAGATTTGGGAAATAATACAAGTGGATGAAGTTAAGGGCAGAAAATATCATGAAGTCCTATAGGGGACGAAAAGTAGTAAAAGGAATTTCCCTTGAGGTAAACCAAGGGGAGATTGTTGGACTTCTGGGTCCAAACGGGGCAGGAAAAACAACCTCCTTTTATATGATAGTTGGCCTTATAAAACCCAATGGCGGGAATATCTATTTGGACAATATGGAAATCACCAATTTCCCAATGTACAAAAGAGCCCAAAACGGTATTGGCTATCTTGCGCAAGAAGCTTCGGTATTTAGAAAACTTAGTGTTGAAAAGAATATTCTAAGTGTCTTACAGCTTACCAAATTGAGCAAAAAAGAGCAACTTATGAAAATGGAGTCGCTCATTGAGGAATTCGGTTTAGGTCATATCCGTAAGAACCGTGGCGACCTTTTATCGGGGGGAGAACGCAGACGGACAGAAATTGCAAGGGCATTGGCAACCGACCCCAAATTCATTCTTTTGGATGAACCATTCGCAGGTGTTGACCCTGTGGCCGTGGAAGACATTCAGCGCATTGTGGCCCAATTGAAAAACAAAAACATAGGCATCTTGATCACAGACCATAATGTCCAGGAAACCTTGGCCATTACAGAGCGCTCTTATCTCATGTTCGAGGGGGGGATCTTAAAATCAGGTCTCCCAGAAGATTTAGCGGCTGATGAAATGGTGCGCAAGGTTTATTTGGGACAAAATTTTGAACTCCGTAAGAAAAAACTGGACTTTTAAGTTTCTTCCTTCCCTTAAAAAACTTCCAAAAACCACACGTTTCATCGTTACCCTTCAAACGAAGATAAACCGCAATACCTTAAGCCGCCTTTTTTATCTGCAGGCCGTTCAATAGGGAACTCGCGACGTAAAAAGCAATGATAAAAGGAATTGCCAAAAACTTCATTGTACCAATGGACACTAGGCAGATGACTATGAATATATAGCGCAGGGCATTATCCTTAAAACTCCAATTTTTAAACTTTAATGCAAAGAGCTCTATTCTTGAATTTAATAGGTAGGCACTCAGAAAGGTCATCCCAATCAGAAACCATTGGTTCAGGATGATTCCGTTTAAAAATTCATTATTATGGTACAAAAGGATGAGTGGCAAGGAAAAGACCAATAGGGCATTTGCGGGCGTTGGAAGCCCCACAAAAGAAGAAACCTGGTCTTCATCTATATTAAATTTTGCCAACCTGTAGGCGGACGCCAAAGTAATCAGAAATCCCAAGAAGGGCAAAATGGGAAGTTCGGAGGATACATGGGCCATTGTGGTGGTGGACTCAGATCCAATTTCTAAATTCCAACCGCCTGCAGAGGACATTTTCAACAATTGAAACATTACAATACCAGGGACCAAACCACTGGTAATCATATCTGCCAATGAGTCGAGCTGCAGACCCAGTTCACTTTGCACCTTTAGCACCCTTGCAGCCAAGCCATCAAAGAAATCGAAAAATATCCCAATGAACACAAATAATGCTGCCATTTCCAAATCATTCCCAACAGCGAATACAACGGCTATACAGCCACAAAAAACGTTCAATAAGGTAATGATATTTGGAATATGTCTTTTCATGGTGCATGTTTTTTTAACCTCAGCTGAGATTCCTATTTATACAAAAGCTGGGTAAAATTAGTTTTAATTAAAAAAATCTGTTAAATATAGTTCTCCTTTTTTTTACAATCTACAAAAATGCATATGTGTAATCCTTTTATTTATTCGATATTTGTCGCCAATAAGAATATATATACCCTTCAACAGTTTTTCAAATGCAATTGAAAATTCGCTTTTTGTTAGTCCTTTTGGGCTTTTCTTTCGTGTCCTTTTCACAAGAGGTAACGCTCTCACCCAAAGCACAGATCAGTATCATTACCTGCGGCCCTGGACAAGAATTATACAGCACCTTTGGCCACAGCGCATTTAGGTTGCAAGATCCGGTTCTAGGCATAGATGTGGTCTACAATTACGGTACATTTAATTTCAATACCCCTAATTTCTATATGAAATTTGCACAGGGAAAATTACTATATTCCTTGAGTAGACAAAAATTCGAGGACTTCCTATGGACCTATGAGATGGAAAACCGTTGGGTTCAGGAACAACTTTTAAATCTTGACCCAAAAGAAACCAAGAATCTCTTTTCATTTTTAGAAAACAATTTTAAACCTGAAAATAGGGATTACAAATACGATTTCTTTTACGACAATTGTTCGTCCAAGATAAGGGACGTCCTCAATGCAGTTTTTGGGGACAGAATTTCCTATCATGAAGACCACCTTATTCAGAGGTACACCTTTAGGCAACTGATCCATCAAAGCCTGGTCACCAATTCATGGTCCGCCTTTGGTATTGACCTGGCACTGGGATCTGTAATCGACAAAAAAGCGACTCCCATTGAGCATATGTTCCTGCCAATTTACGTTATGGACCAAATGGCCAACACGGATTTGGACCAAGAACCCTTAGTCAAAAGGGAGAGGTCTATCATGGAATTTGAATCCAAAGAGCCATACAGGTATTTTTTACTGACCCCTTTTTTCTGGGTGCTGGCATTGATGGCCTTTGTACTTGTGATCACCTTAATCGATTTTAAGAACAATAGTCGTAGCCGTTGGTTAGATTTTTTCTTATCTTTTAGTACTGGAATCACTGGCCTGTTGATCATTTTTTTATGGTTTTTTACAGACCATACGGCCACAGGTGGTAATTTAAATGTTCTTTGGGTATTTCCTTTGAATATGGTAACCAGTTTTTACTTGGTAAAAACAAAGCCCCTACCCCGTTGGATGCAAAAATATTTTGTGTTCATCACAGTATTACTATTGTTAACCCCATTGGTTTGGTTAACAGGAATACAGATTTTTTCCCCACTGATTGCCCCCCTATTGGTGCTTTTGGCTGCACGTTACTTCTTTTTGCTACACTGGTTTAAAAGAAACATTAAGAAATAAAAAGAAAATTCATGAACCTACTTACTGTAGAAAACATATCCAAGTCTTATGGCGAACTTGTCCTGTTCAAGGACTTGTCCTTTGGCATAAACAAAGACCAAAAGATTGCGCTTATCGCCAAAAACGGAAGTGGCAAAACATCCATCTTGAATATTCTCGCAGGAATGGACACCCCTGATACAGGGCAGGTAAATTATAGAAAAGGAATCCGTGTCTCCTATCTTTCCCAGGAACCGAACTTAAATCCCGAGCTGACCGTGGAGGAGACCATATTTGCCTCCGATAACGAAATTTTGAAGGTAATTTCGCAATACGATAAAGCATTGGAAAATCCGGATGATGCCGAATTTTACCAGAAGGCATTTGAGGCCATGGAGCGCCATAGTGCTTGGGATTTTGAAACACAATACAAGCAAATCCTATCCAAACTAAGACTTGATGATCTTCATGCAAAAGTAGGTGTCCTTTCAGGTGGACAGAAAAAACGTCTGGCATTGGCCAATGCCCTGATCAATAAGCCAGATCTTCTTATTTTGGATGAGCCCACCAACCATTTGGACCTTGAGATGATCGAGTGGCTGGAAACTTATTTCGCCAAAGAAAACATCACCTTGTTCATGGTGACCCATGATCGTTTTTTCTTGGAAAGGGTGTGTAATGAAATTATCGAATTGGATAATGGACAGCTCTATTCGTACAAAGGAAACTATTCGTACTATTTGGAGAAAAAGGACGCCAGGTTGGAACAGGAGGCCGTTGAACATCATAAATCCAAAATACTGTTCAACCAAGAACTGACCTGGATGCGCAGGCAGCCGAAGGCCAGAACCACCAAATCCAAATCGAGAATCGATGATTTTCAAGCTATAAAAGAAAAAGCAGGACAACGCCGAAAAGAACACCAGGTAGAACTGGAACTCAACATGGAACGCTTGGGCAGCAAGATCTTGGAACTATATAAAGTTTCCAAAGCTTATCCCGGAAAGCCAATTCTGGACAAGTTCGAATATAATTTCCTGAAAGGGGATCGCATTGGTATCATTGGCAAAAATGGTACCGGAAAAACCACTTTCCTCAATCTGCTTACGGGTGAGGATGAACCCGACAGTGGAAAAGTGATTGTGGGTGAAACCATCAAATTTGGATATTACACCCAAAAAGGAATAACCATTAAAGAAGGACAAAAAGTAATAGATGTCATTCGAGAATTTGGGGATTATATTCCTTTAAAAAAGGGACGTCAGATTTCTGCGCAACAGTTATTGGAGCGCTTCCTTTTCGATAGGAAGAAACAATACGATTTTGTGGACAAGCTTAGTGGAGGGGAACGCAAAAGGCTTTACCTATGTACCATACTCATACAAAATCCGAACTTTTTGATCCTGGATGAACCTACCAACGATTTGGATATTGTTACTCTGAACGTATTGGAGAGTTTTCTTCTCGATTTTCCTGGCTGTCTCATAGTGGTATCCCACGACCGTTATTTTATGGACAAGATTGTAGACCACCTTTTCGTTTTTAGGGGAGATGCGCAAATTGAGGATTTTCCTGGAAATTACTCTGATTTCAGAGCCTATGAGGACAGTGCTGTTGCTGATTATAGAGCCGAAAAAGAAAAAAAAATCGAATCAAAACCCGTTAAAAACACTTGGAAAAACGAGGGTAAATCAATAAAGCTTTCCTATAACGACCAAAAAGAGTATAACAGTCTGGAGAAAACCATAAAACGATTGGAGGAAAAAAAGGTTAAGCTACAAAATAAATTTACGGACACCTCCTTAGAGGGAACCGAAATAGATAAGTTATCCTTGGAACTAAAGGAGGTAGATGAAGCCATAGAAGCAAAAACAGAAAGATGGTTTGAACTTTCCGCCCTTATGGAAGGATAAATATAAACTTTACCGTACATGTACAATAGGTTCATTTCCTATCTAAATTTTTTATGGCACTCCAAAAATGAACATGGGGTGCATTCCCCATTTATTTTTAATTATGTTACCCAATGTCTGTACAGTAAGAAAAAATATTCAAGCGACAAGACACAGAATATGGTGCTCAAAAGTTTGGCCTATTTCCAATGCCAAAGTTTAACTATTGTTCCTGCCCACCCAGGCCTTGAGTCACTGGTGAAAAATATATTTCCGCACATCCCATTGGAAAACTGGTCAGCAGAACTGATCTTTATAGCCGATTGTAATGAAGATCTATTACAGACCTACATCTACACGAACAAAAACATAGGAAACAATACAATAGTTGTTTTAGGGAATATTTACAAGGGTAAGGAAAGCGCCATCCTTTGGAAAAGGCTAAAGGAGTACAATAAAGTCACCGTTACGGTGGACATGTACCATTGTGCCGCAATTTTCTTTAGAAAAGAACAAGTAGGGCAACATTTTAAGATACGGATTTAATCCTTTATTTTTAGGGTGTCAAAACCAATGTCATGAATTACACCATATATATTTTATTGGCCGTATTTGTATTTATTTTTGTCATCAACATGATTTATACCCGTAAAAAGACCAACAAAAGAAAGTCCAAAAAATTTATGGACCGCTCAGATGGGGAGCATAAAAAATAAGCCTATTAAAATAGTATTAAACATTATACATGAAAATATACACTAAAACAGGAGATAAAGGCACCACGGCATTGTTCGGCGGCAAGAGAGTATCCAAGCACCATATGCGGATTGACAGTTACGGTACCATTGATGAACTCAACTCTTGGTTGGGATTGATCAGAGACCAAAATATTGATGAGCATTCCAAAAATACCCTGACACTAATCCAAAACAAGCTTTTTACCATTGGGGCCATTTTAGCAACAGATCCCGAAAAAGCGATACAAAAAAATGGTAAGGAAATATTGAACATCGCCAGGATCAACGAAAACGATGTTGAATATTTGGAAAAAGAAATGGACTGCATGAACGAGGCCCTTCCTCCAATGACAAATTTTATTCTACCCGGCGGTCACACCACGGTGTCTTATTGCCATATTGCTAGGACGGTTTGCAGACGGGCGGAGCGTTTGGCCACCCATCTTTACGAAAACGAACCCTTTGACAACAATGTCCTTTCATACATCAATAGGCTATCGGATTATTTGTTTGTATTGGCCCGAAAGTTGTCCAAAGATTTAAATGCAGAGGAAATAAAATGGATACCGGAGAAAAAAGACTAATAAAATTGATTTTTGTTCGTTAGTAAAGTATTGAATTTTAATTAATGTTAATAAAATTTCAGAAATAAATCGAATAAAACTTGACTTTGTCATTTTAAAAATTATTTTTGCAAAAAATTAAATAATACTATTGCGATGTATTGGACATTAGAATTGGCTTCATATTTAAGTGATGCACCTTGGCCAGCCACCAAAGACGAGTTGATCGATTATGCTATTAGAACTGGTGCTCCTTTGGAAGTGGTTGAAAACCTTCAATCCATGGAAGAAGAAGGCGGAGAAACCTATGAATCTATTGAGGAAATTTGGCCAGACTATCCCACTGAAGAAGATTACCTCTGGAACGAGGATGAATATTAGGTAAAAATTAACGGAATTACATCAAAAAAGTCTCATATGAGGCTTTTTTTTTACGTAATTTTGACCCTACTAATCTGGTTTCGGACCTATAGGAAAATTGAATTATTCAACCCCTAGAAGAAATAAAATACAGAAACTAACTGCAGTACCCGTACTGGAGTACATGTTTTGTTCAAAATATATAAAGTTATGAGTTTTTTAAACACTGTTATAAAGGCTTTTGTTGGAGATAAGGCTAAAAAAGATGTAAAGGAACTTCAACCCATGGTAGATCAGATCAGGTCTTTTGAAAAGGCACTGGAGGGATTGAGCCATGATGAATTAAGATACAAGACCATTACCTTCAAGAATAAGATCAAAGAAGATTGTAAAGGATTAAATGATCAGATTGATGTTCTTTTACAAGAGGTTAAAGAATCTGCAGATATCGACAAAAACGAGGATATCTATGCTGAAATTGACAAGCTAAAGGAAGAGGTGTACAAAATCTCCGAAAACACCTTGAACGAGCTGCTTCCCGAAGCCTTTGCGGTAGTCAAAGAAACTGCTAAACGCTTTGCAAACAATACTACAATAAAAGTAAAAGCATCGGAATTTGACCGCGAACTATCGGGGAACAAAGACTATGTATCCCTGGAAGGCGAACATGCCATTTGGAAAAACTCTTGGGATGCCGCAGGAAAGAAGGTAACTTGGGATATGGTACATTACGATGTACAATTAATTGGGGGTATAGCATTACATCAAGGTAAAATAGCAGAAATGCATACAGGTGAAGGTAAAACGTTGGTGGCCACCCTCCCAATGTACCTTAATGCCCTAAGCGGCAAAGGTGTACATTTGGTAACGGTGAACGACTACCTAGCCAAAAGGGATAGTGCATGGATGGCACCAATATTCCAATTTCATGGCCTTACCATTGATTGTATAGATCAGCACCAACCCAATTCTGATGGCAGAAGGGCAGCATATAATTCCGATATTACTTATGGTACCAATAACGAATTTGGTTTTGACTACCTAAGGGACAACATGGCACACACACCTAGTGATCTTGTGCAAAGACCGCAAAATTTTGCAATTGTGGATGAGGTGGATTCAGTTTTGGTAGATGATGCCCGTACCCCGCTTATCATCTCCGGTCCTGTACCTGAAGGTGATCGTCATGAGTTTAATGAATTAAAGCCCAAGGTTGCCGATATCGTGCAGACCCAAAGGCAATATTTGACCGGCGTATTGGCGGAAGCCAAAAAATTGATTTCCGAAGGAAACACCAAAGAAGGGGGTTTCTTATTATTGCGTGTGCAAAGGGGATTGCCAAAAAACAAGGCCCTTATTAAGTTATTGAGTGAGGAAGGTGTTAAGCAACTACTTCAAAAGACCGAGAACTTCTACATGCAGGACAATAATAGAGAGATGCCCAAAGTAGACGAGGAGCTCTTGTTCGTTATTGACGAAAAAAACAATCAAATAGAACTTACCGATAAAGGTGTGAGCTATATCTCTGGGGAACAGAACAGGGATTTCTTTCTGATGCCAGATATAGGCAATGAAATCGCCAAGATTGAAAGGCAAAATCTGGAAATTGAAAAAGAGGCCGATTTGAAAGAGGACCTGTTCAAGGATTTCGCCATCAAGAGTGAGCGCATCCATACCCTTAACCAACTGCTAAAAGCCTTTACCCTTTTTGAAAAGGACGTGGAATACGTGGTCATGGAAAACAAGGTAATGATCGTTGATGAGCAAACAGGACGGATCATGGATGGCCGTAGGTATTCAGATGGGCTACACCAAGCTATTGAAGCCAAGGAAGATGTGAAAATCGAAGCGATGACACAGACCTTCGCCACGGTTACCTTACAGAATTACTTTAGAATGTACCAGAAATTGGCAGGTATGACAGGTACCGCAATTACCGAAGCCGGGGAATTCTGGGAAATATACAAGTTGGATGTGATGGAGATTCCCACTAACAGGCCGATTGCTAGGGATGACCGACATGATTTGATCTATAAGACAAAACGTGAAAAATACAACGCCATAATTGAGGAAGTCACCAAACTTTCCAATTCTGGAAGACCAGTATTAATAGGGACAACCTCGGTAGAAATTTCCGAATTACTATCCCGAATGTTGACCATCAGAAAAGTACCGCATAATGTCTTGAATGCCAAACTCCATAAAAAGGAGGCGGATATTGTAGCAGAGGCTGGTAATGCGGGGATAGTAACCATCGCCACCAACATGGCCGGACGTGGAACGGATATCAAATTGAGCAGCGACGTTATAAAGGCTGGAGGATTGGCCATTGTAGGAACAGAACGACACGATTCTAGACGTGTGGATCGTCAGTTAAGAGGTAGATCTGGTCGTCAGGGAGATCCGGGAAGCTCTCAGTTCTATGTGTCATTGGAAGATAACCTGATGCGCCTTTTTGGGTCGGACAGGGTTGCTAAGATGATGGATAGAATGGGACTGGAAGAAGGTGAGGTCATACAACATTCAATGATGACAAAATCCATTGAGCGCGCCCAGAAAAAAGTTGAGGAAAACAACTTTGGTGTACGTAAACGTCTCTTGGAATATGATGATGTTATGAACGCCCAACGGGAAGTCGTCTATAAAAGAAGAAGACACGCCTTGCAAGGGGAAAGATTAAAAGTGGATATTGCCAATATGATCTATGATACCTGTGAAGTTATTGTGGAAACCAATAAAATGGCCAGCGATTATAAGAATTTTGAATTCGAACTGATCAAATATTTTTCCATCACCTCGCCTATTTCGGAAGCGGAATTTTCAAGAATGTCTATACAAGAGGCCGCTGGAAAAATATACAAAACCGCTTATGACCACTATAAAATTAAAATGGAACGCAGTGCCACTACTGCCTTTCAAGTAATAAAAAATGTCTATGAGGACAATTCCAATAAATTCGAAAGGATCGTGGTTCCCTTTACAGACGGTATAAAATCTTTAAATGTAGTTACCAACCTAAAGGAGGCTTATGACAGTAATGGTAAACAGTTGGTAACCGATTTCGAAAAGAATATCTCCCTTGCCATTATAGATGATGCTTGGAAGACCCACTTACGTAAAATGGACGAATTGAAACAATCTGTTCAATTGGCTGTACACGAACAGAAAGATCCTTTATTGATCTATAAATTCGAAGCCTTTGAATTATTCAAGGGAATGATCGAAAAGGTTAATAAAGAAGTGGTTTCCTTCCTTTTCAAAGGGGAACTTCCTACAGAGAACACGGATCAGATCCAAGAAGCCAGAACTGTTAGGAAGCCGAAGGATAATTTAAAGACCACGAAAGAAGAAATTCCAAATAGTGACGAGTTGGCTGCCAAAAATAGGGCTGTTGGCCAAAATCAAGGAGGAAGACAACAGATTACTGAAACCATTGTTAGGGAACAAGCCAAGATAGGTCGTAATGATCGTGTAACAATTAAAAATATTATATCGGGAGAAAGCAAAAGCCTAAAATATAAGCAGGCAGAACCTCTTATAGAAAAAGGTGAGTGGGTAATTACAGAGAAGTAATCGGATCAATTTTTTTCTACCTATTCATTTTTATAGAAAAAAAGACATAATAGTAGATAATTAAACAAACGGCAACCAAAAAAAGGTTGCCGTTTTTGATTTTATCCAAAAACATATTTAGCTTTACGAAAGTTCAGAGATGTACTCTTTGAAGACTTTACTAATTCTAAAACATTTCTTTTTTACCAGCTGTTTAAGAATTAAAAAACCATTCTATGATAAAGCCAACCAAAGACTATAATCGACTTATGGATAAAATAAAACTGACACATAGGGTGAATTACCTTTCCTCTGCCCTGATGCTCATATTTTATCCAATATCCTTATTTTTATTGGACATAGGGCAACCCATACCATACATTTTTCTGGCTTTTGGACTGTTGAATATTATAAATACCTTAATTTTCAAATTACACAACAACCTTATACTAACCTACAACATCACATCTGTCCTTGCAACTTTCGGTACCGTCTTGGTTACCCTTTATAGTGGGGGAATAAGCAGTCCATTTATCTTTGTTCTGGGAATTATTGTATTTGCTGCCTATGCAACGACCAGAAGGTATGGCAAAGTGTACCTGTACCTCAATTTGATCGTTATTGTATTAATCTATGTGCTAGGTTCCTCCAATTATGCCATCACTGAAAACGTTGTTCCCATTGCCAATAGGGAACTATTTGCCCTTTTCTGTATTCTTTTTTCTGTGTACATGATAGGCGGTGTCTTTGGAAAATTCCTATTAAAGGCTCACCATAGATTATATAAGTCCAAGCGAGAAATAGAAGATCGCATCACCGAAAAAGAAACCCTACTAAGGGAGGTACACCACCGGGTAAAGAACAACCTTCAAACCGTATCCAGTTTATTGAGCCTACAATCTAGAAGCATTGAGGACAAGAAGATTAAAAGCCTAATTAAAAGCAGTCAAAATAGGGTTATTTCCATGGCCATGGTCCATGAAATGCTTTATATGAGGGACGACTATTTGTCCAAAGTAGAATATAAGGCCTATGTACATGAACTGAGCCAGTACCTAGTGCGATCGGTTAAGGGGAACAAAAACAATATAAAGCTCAAAATTGATATTCCAGATATAAAACTTGGCATAGACACGGCTATTCCCTTGGGCCTACTGATCAACGAGGCCATCACCAACGCCCTTAAATACGGCATCAAAGACGATACGGAAGGAACCATCCATATCGAATTAAAACAAGAGGACGAAAAAGCTTTTATTTTGAACATTGGGGACAACGGAGATGGTTTTTCAGAAAATATTACGCCTCAGACCTCAAAATCCTTGGGCCTAAAATTAATCCATAATTTAGCCCGACAATTGAAAGGCTCCATCACAAAAGACCTTACCTTGAAAGGGACCAATTATATCATCAGATTTCAAGAAGTAACCCAAGAGTTCAATTCAGTGGCATAACACCAAGTCTATCAGTATCATAATGCGGTACTGGTAAAATAGCAATCGCCCTAGAAATATCCTTGCACATTTAGAATGACATAAAACCCATATCCTTTCTATAGTAATGGGTGGTGGTTTAGGAATTTTATCCCTACATTTAAAACGACTAATTCTAAAACCATCTTACAAATGTCAAAAAAACTACTTGTTTTGGCAATGTTTTGTAGCACCACCATTTTTGCACAAGATTATTTCCTTAAAAAATTTGAACCCTACAAGAAAGATATCCCCTCCCCCGAAGAATTTTTAGAGTACGGTATTGGAGAACATCATACCAGACATGACCTTATCGTAGCTTATTTAGAAAAATTGGCAGAAGTTTCCGATAGGGCCAGCATCTACCAGTATGGCAAAACCCACGAAGGAAGAAAATTGGTGATGCTTACCATCAGCACCCCAGAAAACCTAGTCAATTTGGAGGCGCTAAAACAACAACATCTGGCCTTCACTGACCCCACAAAAAATGTAACCAATTATGATGAAGTTCCCGTATTCATAAATTTGGCATACAATGTTCACGGCAATGAACCTTCCAGTTCCGAAGCTGCCCTTCTATCTGCCTATACCTTTGTGGCCTCCGAAAATCCTGAAATTTTAAACTACATCAATAATGCGGTACTCTTTATAGATCCAACCATCAATCCAGATGGTAGGGACCGTCACACGCAATGGGCAAATTCCTATCAAGGAACCCCTTTGGTTGCTGATCCTCAAGATGCAGAGCATAATGAAAATTGGCCCATGGGCAGGACCAACCACTATTGGTTTGATCTGAATAGGGATTGGTTATTGGCCATTAATCCCGAAAGTAGGGGCAAATTAAACTGGTACCACCAGTGGTACCCTAATGTGGTCACCGATTTTCATGAAATGGGCTCCCAAAGCACCTATTTTTTTGAACCTATGAAGGCAAATGCTTCCCTTGATCCTATTATGCCCAAAGAAAACTACGAGGACCTCAACAATCTATTTGGGGATTACTTTGCCAAGGCATTGGATAATATTGGTTCCCTGTATTTTACCAAAGAAGTATTTGATGGCACCTATCCGGGTTACGGTTCCTCCTATCCAGATTTACAAGGAGGGTTAGGCCTCTTGTTTGAGCAAGCGAGTTCCAGGGGTCATAAACAGACTACAGATTTTGGGGAGATAACTTTTCCTTTTACTATCAGAAATCAGTTTATATCCAGTATTACCACGGTTAAGGCTGCCGTGGAAAACAAAGCCCAAATGAGAAAGTACCAACAAGACTTTTTCAAAAGTGCTATAAGCAGAGCGACTAAAAGTAAAACGAAAGGATATACTTTTGGGGATGACTTTGATCAAAATAGGGTCAAGGCCTTTATTGATAAGCTGCTGCTGCACCGTATCGAGGTTTACAAGTCCAGCACAGGTTCCTATGTAGTTCCGACAAAGCAACCCCAATACAGAATGGTCCAGACAATGTTCGAGACTTATGACAAATACAGGGACAGTGTCTATTACGATGCTTCTGCTTGGTCTGTGGCCAACTTTTACAACATGAAATATAAGGCGGTGTCCAACGTGGCCTTGGGCGAAAAGGTAGATTCTACTACAGATATAGTTTCATTACCCAATTTTGAAAAATCGGATTACGCCTATATTTTGGACTGGGATGACTACAATACTCCGGCTGCTCTGTATCAATTGCAATCGGAAGGCTTGGTGATCTCTTCTTCCTCGAAACCTTTCAGTAGCCAAACAGCCGAGGGAGAGAAGCGATTTAATTATGGTTCCCTTATGGTTCCGGTAAGTCTTCAAAAGAAATCATCCGAGGAAGTTTTTCAGTCTTTGAAGAAAGTACAGGATAAATTTCAGGTTCCCATTTACGCCGTCAATACAGGATTGAACCTAAAAGGAATAGATCTCGGTAGCAGGAACATTAGTGCAATTACAAAACCGAAAATAGCCATGCTAATCGGGAATGGGGTAAGTTCCTACGAGGCCGGGGAAGTATGGCATCTTTTGGATACCAGAGTTGCAATGCCAATTACAAAAATACCTGTGAGGAACTTTTCTCGCTCAGACCTATCGGGCTACAATACCTTGGTCATGGTTTCAGGCAAATACGATCTAGACGAAAAGGGGCAAAATAAAATAAAGGACTGGGTACACAGCGGCAATACCTTAATTACCATTGGCACGGCCTCTAAGTGGGCCATAGAGAAAAAGTTGGTGGATGAAAAATTAATCGAAGTGAAAAAGGATTCCACCAAGACCATTGTCCGTAAGCCATATGTTGACGCAGATGAAAATAATGGCAAAGAGAGTCTGGGAGGAGCTATCTTTAAAGTAGACCTAGATGTGACACATCCATTGGGTTTTGGATATCACGATGCAACCATTCCCGTTTACAAGAACAATACTGTTTGGCTTGCGCCCAGCAAAAATGAATATGCTACTGTAGCAAAATACACCCAAGACCCACTTATTGATGGTTTTATAACCGAGAAGAATTTAAATGAGTTCCTAAAGCCCGCGGCCTCCCTTATTGTAAGTAAGATAGGTAGCGGTAGAGTAGTTCTTTTTGCCGATAACCCCAACTTTAGAGGTTCTTGGTACGGAACTAACAGGTTGTTTTTGAACGCCTTGTTTTTAGGGGATAAAATTAATGTACCAGAATAATCCAAAGACCACATATGAAAAATATAACGATCTATCTTACCTGTCTACTCATCTCCTGTTCTTCTCTTGGTTTCGGCCAAGACTCAAAGGGCCAGGGGCCCTATTCACAACTTATAATTAGAGGCGTCACCCTGATCAATGGAAATGGTGCCCCCCCACAAGGTCCAATAGACATTGTTGTTGAAAATAATGTGATCACCCAAGTAGAGGTAGTCGGCTATCCTGGTGTGCCACTGGACGATTCCAAAAGGCCCAAATTAAAAGCAGGCGGTAAAGAACTCAATTGCGAGGGCATGTACCTGTTGCCCGGTTTTATAGATATGCATGGACATATTGGTGGTACGGCTCAAGGCGCAGATTATGACTATGTCTTTAAACTATGGATGGCCCACGGTATCACAACGGTAAGGGAGCCTAGTGGCAGAGGCGTCGATTGGACAATGGACTTAAAGCGAAAAAGCGCTAAAAATGAGATAATTGCCCCGAGGATCTTTGCCTATACCGGCTTTGGTCAAGGTAGTACAGAACCCATCAGCACACCGGAAATGGCTAGGGAATGGGTACGGAACAATGCCAAAAAAGGTGCGGATGGGGTTAAATTTTTTGGAGCCTCGCCAGAAATAATGGCTGCAGCCTTGGATGAGAACAAAAAATTGGGTCTAAAATCGGCCTGTCACCATGCGCAATTGGATGTGGCACGATGGAATGTCCTTAATTCCGCAAGGGCCGGACTTACCAGTATGGAACATTGGTACGGCTTACCTGAGGCATTATTTGAAGACAGAACCGTACAAAATTATCCCTTGGACTACAATTACCAAAATGAGCAAGATCGCTTTGAGGAAGCGGGAAAATTATGGCAACAAGCCGCCAAACCCTATTCAGACCACTGGAACAAGGTCATGAATGAATTGATCAGCCTTGATTTCACCTTAGATCCAACCTTTAATATTTATGAGGCCAGTAGAGACTTGCACAAGGCTAGAAGGGCAGAATGGCATGAAGATTACACCTTACCTTCCCTATGGGAGTTTTACCAGCCCAGCAAAGTATCCCATGGCTCCTATTGGCATGATTGGGGTACGGAACAAGAAGTAGCATGGAAGGAAAATTATAGGCTTTGGATGACCTTTGTCAATGAATATAAAAATAGAGGTGGAAGAGTCACTACTGGTTCAGATTCTGGTTTTATCTTCCAACTATATGGCTTTGCCTATATCCGTGAAATGGAATTATTGAGAGAGGCTGGGTTTCATCCTTTGGAAATAATCCGCTCAGCTACCTTAAATGGTGCCGAAGCTTTGGGGATGGCAGATAAAATTGGATCCGTAGAGGTTGGGAAGTTAGCCGATTTTGTAGTGGTGGAAGAAAACCCGCTGAAGAACCTGAAGGTATTGTATGGTACAGGAGCAATTAAGCTTACCGAAGATAACAAGGTAGAGCGCGTAGGGGGAGTGACCTATACCATTAAAGACGGAATTGTCTATGATGCCAAACAGTTATTAAGTGAGGTAAAGGAAATGGTTCAACTGGAAAAAGAAAAACTCAATTATACGATTCAGCAACCAGGGATAAAAAAGGATTAAGCTAATTTAGCATTGTTCTTTTTGGTAGTAAAGGTCAAGGCTTTCAATACCCTTGCATTTTTGTTCTTGTACAAACGGGCAACATCATTTTGGGTATTGGTAGAAACCTCGTTGA
>JBLGAT010000028.1:0-29849 GCA_047612485.1 Psychroserpens sp. | reverse complement strand
TACCAAGACATTTACGACAAGAATTTAGCAGTACTCAATTCTACCGAAAAAATTGCCTACCCAACAATTCACGGAAACTACGCCTATAATTTCTGGAAAGACAAAGACCATGTTAGAGGGATTTGGAGAAGAAGCTTGTTAGAAAGCTATACGAGCGGAAATCCTGTTTGGGAAACACTGCTGGATATCGATAAACTTTCAGAAACTGATGGTAAAAAATGGGTTTATAAAGAAAGTGAAGGCCTTTACCCCGATTACAATCGTTTTTTAATTCAACTTTCCGATGGTGGTGGCGATGCGGTGTATATCAAAGAATTTGATGTCAACAAAAAGCAATTCATTGAAAATGGTTTTTCAATAGATCAAGCAAAAGGTTTTGCAAGTTATGGAGATGAAAATGCCTTGCTGGTTTCAACCGATTTTGGCGAAGGCACCATGACCACTTCGGGCTTCCCAAGACAAGTAAAGCTTTGGAAACGTGGCACATTATTAAAAGATGCCCAACTTATTTATGAAGTGGAAACTACAGATGTAGGTGCTGGAGGTTCTATTTTTTACGATGGTGACAAACAGTATATCGTATTGGTTAAACTATCCAGTTACTTATCAGGTCAACTTTCGGTTTTGTTAAATAATAAAATAATCCCATTAGATATACCCAAAGATGCTGCTATAACTACAATTTTGATGAATCGATTTATTTTACAAAATAACCAATTTGTAATTCAATTAAAATCAGACTGGACCGTAAATAACAAAACCTTTAGTACAGGCACACTTATAAGTCTCAATTTTACCGAACTGTTAAAAGGAAATAAAGACATTAAAGTAATCCTAAAACCAGATAAATTTTCGAGTATTTCTGGAATTTCGGCTACCAAAAACAAATTGCTTGTCAACGTATTGACTGATGTTACGAGCAACCTATTCGTCTATTCATTTACGAATGGGGACTGGACAAGTCAAAAGGTGGATGCGCCAAAATTAGGAGCACTTGATGTTGTTGCGACTTCAAACCTCTCTGACCAGTACTTTTTTGACTTTGAAAATTTCATTATACCCACTACTTTGTATTTAGGCGATGCCAGCAACAATACCTTTGCCCCTTACAAATCCCTACCTGCCTATTTTGACGCCAATAATCTTGAAGTGAAACAGTACAAAGCAACATCGAAAGATGGCACTATGGTTCCTTATTTTATGGTGTCTCGTAAAGACCTAAAAATGGACGGTACTAACCCTACCCTTGTATATGCTTATGGTGGCTTTGAAATTTCCAGCACCCCTTCTTACCGGGCATCAACTGGTGTTTCATGGTTAGATAAAGGCGGTGTTTACGTGTTGGCCAATATTAGAGGTGGTGGAGAATACGGTCCGAAATGGCACTTAGATGCCATAAAAGAAAAGCGACAAAATGCTTTTGATGATTTATATGCGGTATCTAAGGACGTTATTGCCAAGAAACTAACATCACCAAAACATTTAGGTGTTATGGGTGGAAGCAATGGCGGCTTGTTAGTAGGTGTTGCTTTTACGCAAAGACCAGAACTGTACAACGCGGTGGTTTGTCAAGTACCGCTGTTAGACATGCAGCGCTATAACAAACTATTTGCAGGTGCAAGTTGGATGAGCGAGTTTGGGAATCCAGATATTCCAGAAGAATGGGCCTACATCAAAAAATATTCGCCCTATCACAATTTGAAAGAAGGAGCAAACTATCCAGAAGTCTATTTTGGTACCTCAACCCGAGACGACAGAGTGCATCCTGGTCATGCCAGAAAAATGGTTGCTAAAATGAATGATATGGGTTACAAAACCTACTATTATGAAAATACTGAAGGAGGCCATGCAGGTTCATCCACAAATGAGCAAAGTGCAACATCAAGTGCTTTGACGTTTTCCTATTTATGGAAGAAGTTGAAGTAATGCAGTTACTGAAATCAAATTACAGAAGAACAAATTCGAGAATTATGAATAAAGTCTTTTCAACAATACTACTCACACTTCTTTTCTGTAGTTGCCAATCAACAGATACCAATTCGATTTTAGAGAGAAACAAAGACATTGTTTTGGAGTATCACAAGGTTTGGAATGAAGGTAACATGGACAATTTAGATAATATACTAACTTCAGACTTTGTATGTCATTATTTAACAAGTGAAGAATGGACAGGTATTGAAGATGCCAAAAAAGCAATTACGGACTGGAGAGCACTATTTCCAGATTGGCATGAAGACATAGTTGATATCATTCAAGAAAATGACAAAGTCGTCACGCGCTATAAAGCCACAGCAACCCATACCAAAACGTACGAAGGCCTTGATGCTACAGGAGCTAAAATTGAAATATACGAGGTTTCTATTTATCGCATAAGTAATGGTAAAATAGCGGAGCAATGGTGCTTTCCTGATGACCCAAGCATAAAAACACAAATTCTCAATTTTAAAGAATAACAGAAAAGCCTGTGCACAGCAAAGCCTATCAATACTCTTATAGAAGTGAGTTAGCAGTAAGTTTAGCGACCACATATATCCAAAAAAAAGAAAAGAAAATGAAAAAAATATTTACAATATTAACCTTGGCGACAGTTCTTTTTTCTTGCAATACCAACCCTGAAAAAGACAAGGAAACAAAAAGCACAACTAAAAATTTGACTAAAATTGATTCCATTTCTGTAAAACAGGCTGTACTTTCTGTGCATGATGCCGTTATGACGAGAGACCTATCGGACAGCATAACATTTAATAAATGGACTGATTTTTTTACAAGCGACCTTTTATACATGGAGTCAGAAGGAAAGCCCCCTATTCAAATGGGTAAGATGGGTTTCAAACCTATTCGCGAAGCATTTAAAAGTATTAAGATAAACTACGATGAAATAATAATTGACTATGTGGATGCATCCTGTGACTTGGCTTATGTTGCTTACCATTTTCAGGGAACTGTAACAACAATTAAGACCAATGAAAGCCAAGATATTTCTCGTTCGGCTCTCATCATCTTACGGAAAAATAAAGAAGCAGAGTGGAAAATTGCTTATCAATCATTCAACTAATTATTGAGTTAAAATGAACAAAATAACCTACCGCTATCACTGCATATCACTAAAAAAAAAGAAAAATGAAATCAATCTTAACCAGCATTCTAATTGCACTACTAACAATTTCGTGCGCATCGCCAAAGAAAAATACTGATTTGGTGGTTATAAATCAACCAGCCGAATTTGAAACCCAAGAAGCAATTTGGTTGATATGGCCAGCTACCAATCATAAAGAAAGTGAATCTGTTGAAAAAGTTACTCTTTCAATTATAGAGGCTTTAATTGCCGATTTAGACGTTGTCGTAACCTGCAAAAACAAAGAACTTCTAAAAAGTGCAAGTGAAACCCTGAAAAACCGTTTCGGAGAACAGGAACGACTGAAGCTTTTGGAAATACCATCTTTTGAAATCTGGACAAGAGATATGGGACCCATATTTGTTGAAACCAACCAAAACACATTTGCTATTGCAGACTTTAATTTCAATTCTTGGGGCTATTCGGATACTTTGGATATTGACACTAAAACGGAAGAAATGTATGATGTAAGAGTTGCTGATCGCCAATAAAGAAACCAATAATTAGTATCCCGTGTCTATAAATTAGAACGTGTTTCACTTTAACTAAAAACTTTAAATTATGAAAAAAATAATCCTAACAACAATAATCACATTGTTTTGTGCCACAGGTTTTTCACAATACAACTATCCGGCTACCAAAAAAGTAGAGGTAACAGACACCTATTTCGGTGTTGACTATAAAGACAATTACCGCTGGCTCGAAGACATGAAAAATCCCGAGGTAGAAACTTGGTTTAAACAACAGGCCGATTTTTCTAATGCCACAATGAATACTATCAATGGTAGGGACGAGTTAATTGCTGAATGTCGGAAACTGGACAAACTACAGCCAGCAAGTTATAGCAATCAAACTATTAAAAATGGTCGTATTTTTTACAAAAAACAAATGCCAGGCGAGAAAGTGAGCAAACTTTATTTTAGGGAAAACAGGAACAGTCCAGAAATTTTGCTTTTTGACCCATTAACATTTATTTCAGGTAAAACATTGACCGTTGAAGATGCAATGCCAAGCCACGACGGTAAAAAAATAGTGATTGGCTATTCTGAAAATGGTGCAGAAGTATCTACCCTACAAATAATGGATGTAGATTCAAAAACCTTTTTGAAAGATAAAATTCCTGCAACTGCCGGCGCAATGGCTTGGAGTCTTGATGATAGTGCTATACTGTATATGTGGATAAAATCTGCCGACAATAATGACCCAGAACAACGTTTAAACCCAAAAACAAAGCTTCATAAAGTTGGAACAGATTATAAAACCGATATCGATTTTTTCAGCAATGCAACCTATCCCAATTTAAATATTGAAGCAAAGTCCTACCCCTATATTGTATTGTTAGAAGAGGCCAAAGATTATGTTTTTGCAGGTGAAGGCACGGTACAAAACGAATTGAAAATGTGGTATGCGCCAATAGGTGAATTTAATTCAGGGAAAATAAACTGGAAAAAATTAATCGACACATCAGATAAATTGGTTGAGCAACCGTCCATTTTGGATGGTAAAATATATGCCATTACCCATAAAGATGCTGAAAATTACAAACTCATTTCAACAGATTTAAAAAATCCAAATTGGGACAATGCCGCCGTTGTAGTTCCTGAAAACGCAATGGTTTTAAAATCTGCAATACGCTCTAAAGATTATTTGTTGCTAAGTTACAGCGATGGTATTAATATGCATCTTTTCAAATTTAATCCAAAAACCAATAAAACATCGAAGATAGAAATGCCTTTAAGTGGAACGGTAACCTCAAAATCTATAGATATAAAAACCAATGAATTTATAGTAGGAATAACCTCTTGGAACAAACCCTACACAGAATTTTTGTTTGATTCCAAAACAGAAAAATTTACGGCAAGTCCGTATAACAAACCGTCCGTTTATCCTGCTGAATATGATGATATTGTAGTTGAAGAAGTTGAAGTAAAAGGTCACGATGGCGTAATGATTCCGTTATCTATTATCTATAAAAAAGGAACCAAAAAAGATGGCTCTAATGTTAGTTTTATGAGAAGCTACGGCGCTTATGGAAGTAGTATGACGCCTTCTTTTAACCCAATAATTAACGCATTGGTGGTAAAGGGCGTTGTGTATGCTGTGCCTCACGTTCGTGGTGGCAGCGAAAAAGGCGAAGCTTGGTATAAAGCAGGCTATAAAACTACCAAACCCAATACGTGGAAAGATTTTATCAGTTGTGCTGAATATATGATTGCCCAAGGATATACAAAACCTTCAAAACTTTCTGGAATGGGAACCAGTGCCGGTGGCATTTTAATTTCAAGAGCAATTACCGAAAGACCCGATTTATTTGCCGCTGCCATCTGTAATGTAGGATGTGCCAATACGATGCGTGGTGAATTTTCTTCAAACGGGCCAGTTAACATCCCTGAATTTGGAACCGTAACAGACCCAATTGAAGCAAAAGCATTGTACGAAATGGATGGTATGCAACACGTAAAAGATGGCGTAAACTACCCAGCAGTAATTGCTATCGGTGGCTGGAACGACTCTCGCGTACCAGTGTGGCAGCCAGCAAAATTTGCAGCAGCCGTTCAAAATTCAAGCGCATCTGGTAAACCTGTATTGATGAAAGTAAATTATGATAACGGACACTTCACCGAAGACAAAGAAGTTACTTGGTCAAATTTTGCAGACCAATTAGCCTTTGTAATGTGGCAAAGTGGGCATCCAGATTTTCAGATGAAAAAGTAAAAATTGATTGTAATTAAAATATAGTTTTTTGACTGTTCGAGCCTGCTTTACCAGCAGGCAGGGCAGTCGAAAATAGTTTATATAGCAAGTTTTATTTCGACTTTGGTTTATCTCGTGCTAGTTTATATAAAATAAATCTTCAAACCAATGAAAATCAAATATTTACTATTTTATTTCATATTTTTTATAATGCTTATTAGTTGTGATAAACCATCAAATAAACAGACCATTGTCATTGAAAAAGGCAAAGTAGGAATGATTGGCTTTGGGTCTTTGATATCACTAAACAGAGCTGAAGAAGTATTCAAACATACATACACAGACTCCATTTATTTAGTTCATCTTCAAGATTTTCAAAGAAGTTGGGATTTTGTTGCTTCAAATTATGACAAGGGATATACAGAAGAAGAATTGAAAAATGATGGCTATTATATAAAAGGTAATGACACGTTGCTTTTTGATAATTGTATTTACCTAAACATTACAGAACAAAAAGGAACTGCAATGAATTGTGTGCTATATCTGGTAACAGAGCAAGAAATTGCAGCTATGGACCTTTATGAATTTGGTTACGAACGGATAGATGTAACCGAAAAGATTACCGAATATAATTTTGAAGGAGGGAAAGTTTACGCCTATAAAGCTACGCCTGAATACTTGTATGATTCAGAAAAAACCAAAGGCGTAACTGTAATCCCCCAAGATTATGTGGATTTAGTAACCAAGGCTTGCGATAGTATCGGATCAGGTTTTAGAAAAGAATATGATGCGTCAACAAGTACGTTGAATTTGGAATTAGTGGCTCCGGTTATCTGGAAAAAGGTACGGTAATAGGTGTATAAAATAGTTAGCAACAATTAAAACCAAAATAATGAAAAGACAATTAAAATACGTGTGGATACTTTGTTACTTTATTTTCTTCACAAACCCAACAGTTGCACAATCCATTGAAAAAAATAAAATCACTTTTATTAAGGCAGGAAAGTTATTTGATTCTGAAAATGGAAAAATCCTTGCAAATTATATCATCAAAATTGAAAACAATAAAATAACTGAAATTGGAAAAAACATTTCGATTCCCGAAAATGTAAAAGTTATTGATTTAACCGAGTACACTGTTTTGCCCGGTCTAATAGATGGTCACACACATTTAATGACTCTTGACGACTTTAAAGATAAACATCCTATGGCCGAAAAAGTCTTATTCGAAGGCGACGCTTTAAGAGTGCTTAGAGGTGCCAACCGAGCCAAAACGTGGTTAGAAGCAGGTTTCACCACAGTGAGAGACTTAGGAGATTCAGGCCCTTTTCTTGATGTAGCTTTAAAAAAAGCCATCAATGAAGGAACCACTATTGGTCCTAGAATGTTTGTGTCTGGGCCGATTATTATTTCTGAAGGTGGACAAGTTCCTGGTTTAATTAAAAGTCAAAGACACGTAATTGAAGATGAATATACCATAGTTAAGAATGTAGATGATGCAATAAATGCAGTAAGGATTCACGTAAACTATGGCGCAGACATCATCAAGATTTGTGCTAACAATTCCCCCAATAATACGAGCCTTACTATTGATGAAATGAAAGCAATCGTAAAAATGGCACATCGCTATAACAAAAAAGTTACGGCTCACGCAACAACAGACTTGGCGGTTTGGGAGGCAGTAACCGCAGGAGTTGATGGTATTGAACATGGGTATCAAATTTCAGACACAACATTAACACTTATGGCAAAAAAAGGTGTCGCTCTAATCCCTACAGACCTCACGAGACCTCTTCTGAAAAAGGTATTAGATATTATGGATTATAAAGAAGATACGGATTTAGCAATAAAAGGATATAAAGAAAAATACCAAGATAGGTTGCAGAGAGCAATTAAAGCAGGTGTAACAATATTAACAGGGTCAGATAATTATATTGACTTAAAAATGCCACAAGGAGAAGCAGCAAAGAACGTTCTCATAGCTTATGAAGAAGAAGGAATGAAACCACTTGACATACTTAGATCTTCAACATATTTATCAGCAAGATTTATGGGTAAAGAAGATGAACTGGGAATTATAAAAGAAGGAGCATTTGCAGACATTATTGCTGTAAAAGGTGATATAGAAAATGACTTCTCACGTACGATGTTCAATGTTGTCTTTGTGATGAAGAATGGTGAAATTTATCTTAAAAAAGAATGAGTAGTTGCTAACAATTAATATTAAAAATAAAATGAAATCAATCTTAACCTCCATTTTAATTGCACTACTAACAATTTCGTGTGCATCGCCAAAGAAAAATAATGATTTGGTGGTTATAAATCAACCCGCAGAGTTTGACGACCAAGAAGCAATTTGGTTGATATGGCCAGCTACCAATCATAAAGAAAGTGAATCTGTTGAAAAAGTTACCCTTTCCATTATAGAGGCTTTAATTGCCGATTTAGACGTTGTCGTAACCTGTAAGAATAAAGAACTTCTAGAAAGTGCAAGTGAAACTCTAAAAAACCGATTTGGAGAACAGAAACGCCTCAAGCTTTTGGAAATACCATCTTTTGAAATTTGGACAAGAGATATGGGGCCCATCTTTGTTGAAACCAACCAAAAGACATTTGCCATTGCAGACTTCAATTTTAATTCGTGGGGCTATGCGGATACTCTAGACGTTGATACCAAAACGGAAGAAATGTACGATGTGAGAGTTTCTGAACATTTTAAGTTGCCCGTAATTTCAAGTGCAATGATTAGTGAAGGTGGAAACAGAGAAGTCAATGGAAAAGGCACTTTAATAACTTCAGAGGCTGTTGAAAAAGGCAGAAATCCAGAAATGAGCAAACTGCAAATGGAGGCCGAATACAAACGATTGTTAGGAACAAAAAAAGTAATCTGGTTAAAACAAGGTTTGGTAGAAGATGACCATACCTTCCTTGGCCCTGTTACAACTTCGGACGGAACAAAAGCCTATACCGTAGTGACTACAAATGGTCACGTAGATGAATTTGTTCGTTTTGTAAATGATTCCACCATTCTTTTGGCACAAATAGACCCCACGGAATTGGATGACCCAATCGCTTTTGAAAACAACAAACGAATTGAGGAGAATTATGAAATATTGTCCAAAACGACGGACCAAGATGGACAACCATTTACCATCATTAGAATGCCACTTCCCGGAACAATTTACAATACAATGAATCCTGGCGATTATGTTTATGAATACATTAAAACGCTTGATTATGAAGATGGAAGTACATTCCCTGATGGGGAAAGTGTAAAAGTTATGGCCGCATTAAGTTATCTCAACTTTATAATTACAAACAAAGTAATTATTGGTCAAACCATTTGGAGAGAAGGAATGCCCGAGGCGTTAAAATCAAAAGATGAAAAAGCTGCCCAAATTCTGCAAGCCGTTTTCCCAAACCGAAAAGTAATTATGATAGACGCTCTAGCCGTGAATTTGGGAGGTGGCGGCATTCATTGTATTAGTATGCAGCAACCGGCATTATCGAATAATTAGATGAAATGTTGAAACGAAATAAACGATGTGAAAAAGCAAAAAAAACCACAACTATGAAACTAACCAAACTAGTATTCCTTTCAATTATTTCGCTTTTGCTTATGAGTGCTGATACCCCAAAGCAAACTTTTGATTTTAGAATCAGAACAATTACAGCAGGCATAACGTTAGAAAATCTTGATGATTTAAAATCAATAAAAAATGCCATCACTTTTTTAGAAAAAGCCAAAAGCAGCTACATCAATAAAGGTTATGAAGTGCAGGACATACGGATTTCTACACAAAACCTACACGAATTAGTCACTGATACCCCAACCGAACATACCATACAACAGCTCAAAGAAATTGACAAAATACTGGTTCAAAATAGCATAAGCCTGTCTATCGGCGAATTGATATCTGGCAATCAATATGATGAAAAACTTGCTGAATGGACCGTAAAATTAATTAAAGAGACTTCTAACATAAATTTTAGTGTTCCTATTTCTTCAGAACGTCTGGGAGTACATAATAAATCAATTAAAACCGCATCAGAAATTTGTATTGCACTATCCAAGAACAGTAAAGGTGGCGAGGCGAATTTTAGATTTACTGCTTCCGCCAATTGTCCAGACGGAATACCCTTTTTTCCTGCCGCATATCATAAAGGAAAAAACAGTTTTGCCATTGGATTGGAATATCCCAATCTCATTACCAAAGTATTTGAAACATCTGATTGGGAGAACGCAGAAGTTAATTTAAAAAAGGAATTGAACAACCAATTTAAACCCATTGAAAATATAGGTCAAACGTTACAAACTTCTGATTGGAACTATGACGGAATTGACACATCGCCTGCGCCAGGTCTGGATGCAAGCATTGGGCAAGCCATTGAGACCTTGACAGGCAAACCATTTGGCAGTGTAACCACTTTGAGTGCTTGCGCGATAATTACAAAGGTTATCAAAAATTTAGACGTAAAATCTTGTGGTTATTCAGGACTGATGCTTCCTATAATTGAGGATACGGTTTTAGCGAAAAGAGCCATGGAAGCTAACTATACGGTTGCCGAATTGTTATTGTTCTCGTCTGTTTCAGGAACGGGTCTCGATGTGATTCCTGTTGCGGGAGATATTTCAAAAGAAACGATTGAAGGAATATACAGAGATGTAGCCTCTTTATCGATTAAATATTTCAATAAGGCGTTGTCGGCAAGATTATTTCCAATTCCCGAAAAAAAAGCTGGCGACATTGTTGATTTTGATAATCCTTATCTGACTTCATCGGTTGTTATGAAATTGAATTAACAATAGGAAGAAAAGCCAGTTGCAAACATTTTATTAAAACGTTGTACAAAACTTAAACCAAAAAATATGAATAAACTACTGTTACTAATTATCATCGCATGTGTATCCTGTAAATCGCCTGTTGATAAAAAGCCAGAATCAAATGCAACTGAATTGGCACAGTTCGAGGCAAAAATAGATTCAATTATAAATAATGATTTAAATAAAAATGAACCAGGCGTAGCGCTATTGATTTCTTACGACGGAAAAATGCTGATAGGAAAAGGCTATGGTGTAAGAGATATAGAAACTAAAGAACCTATAACCGCTTCTACCAATATGGAAATGGGTTCGGTAAGTAAGCAGTTTACGGCTTTAGCGATTTTAAGCCTTGTGGACAAAGGAAAAATATCTTTAAACGATGAAGTCCACAAATTCTTCCCTTATGAAACCTTTAAAGATGTTACCGTTAAACAGTTAATTAACCACACTTCGGGTATAGAGGATGCCGAAGATGCTTTTTCAGAAAATTGGGATTCAACCAAGGTGGCTACCAATGCTGATATCTTAAAATGGTATTCAATAAAGAATCGAAAGAAGAATAAAGCAGGAGTATTTCAATACAATAACGGTGCTTATGAAGTACTACCATTAATAGTGGAGAAAGTTAGCGGAGAAAAATATGAAGACTACATCAAAGAAAATGTTTTTAAGAAAGCAGGAATGAAAAGAACAATTGCATTTAATTTAAATAGCCCTGTTGCTATTGATGAACGCGCTTTTTATTACCACAAAGACAGTTTAGGCAAATGGAATAAAATGGACGGTCTTCCATTAACCGGGGTTTTAGGAGCCGGAGGTACCTACACGAGTGTTGATGATTATTTTAATTACGACAATGCTTTAAGAAATAATTCAATTTTTTCTAAAGAAATACATCAATTAATATTCGAGAAAAATGATAGCATAAAAGCCAATAGATCTTTTCATCGTAATATGTCTTATGCCATGGGATGGTTTGTAAATGACAGTATTGCTGAACATTCTGGAAGTTGGTTCGGGGTTAAAACTTACACTAAAAGATATTTGAAAAAACCATTGACTATTGGAGTCTTTGGAAATAGAGATGATGTTTCACACGAATTATTTGTAAAAATAGATTCTTTAACGGCTCAATTTGTAAAAAATAATTACGGCAAATAATACACATATAAATCATGAAAAAACTACTCCTCTTTATCACATTCCTATCCTTTTTTTCCATTATAGTTTCAGCTCAAAAGCATTTTGAAATAAACGATATGGATAAACTCTATACCCTATCCGACCCGCAAATATCACCCGACGGAAAATCAATTGTGGTAGTGGTTGCAAAACCAGATACGCTTACAAATAAATTTAAATCTGCTATACATAAAGTCGATATTGCTACACAAAGTAGTCAGCAACTCACCTTTGATAGGGTTTCGGTTCGTTTACCAAAATGGTCACCTTCGGGAACTCAAATGGCCTTTATTGCTGCCGATGCTGAAAAAAAAGCACAACTATTTGTGTTATCTATGGCTGGTGGAGAAGCCAAACAAATTACTAAATCGCCTACGGGTGTGTCTCAATTTAGTTGGCGGCCAGACGGAAAAATGATTGCCTTTTCACAATTAGATGAAGTGGCCAATAAAAAAGAAATAGAAAAAGGCTACGATGCTTTTGAGGTAAACAAGCATAGTATGTTTATAAAGGCAAAGCCCAGTTCCACCCATTTGTGGCTTTTATCACTCGATGGTGGCGAAGCAGAACGATTAACCTCTGGGTCCTGGTCTCTATTTAATGAGGATATAATGTCAAATATCTCTTGGTCACCTGATGGCAAAAAAATAGCATTTCAGAGTTTTGAAGCCCCCAATTCTGGAGGATTGGTTTCTACAATCAACACCATTGACATTGCAACAAAAACAATAAGCAGAATTACGACAAAGACGATACAGAAAGATGCTATTCAGTTTGAAGGTCAACCTATTTTTTCGCCAGATGGTAAAGCCATCGCCTATCAGTTTAACCGTAATAATGTAGGGTATGGTTTTGATATAATCTATAAATCGCTTACCAGCAGTGAAGAGAAAAACATAACCGCTACACTTGACCGCTGTTTTTATAATACCGAATGGAGTAAGGATAGCAAAGCTTTGTTTGTAGCTGCCAATGATTATAATACGGTTTCGCTGTGGATGCAACCCTTAACCGGTGTGGCAAAAAAGATAAGTTTAGGTAATTTGTGCATCAATGGGGCGTTTGCATATCCATTCACCGTGGGGAAAAATAACGCTATCGCCTTGATAGCAAGCACATCGCAATCGCCTAACGAACTTTATTATCTTTCCAATCCAGATGCAAAACCTACACAGCTTACCCATTTTAATAAAGAAATGGAGGCATTTAATTTTGGAAAACAGGAAATAATTTATTGGAAATCGGACGAATTTACACCTAACGGTATTCTTACGTTTCCTCCAGACTTTGACCCAAAGAAAAAATACCCTTTGGTAGTTGAACCACACGGTGGGCCAAGAGCTGCATCGAAGGAGACATTTAATGTTTCTGCACAATTAAAGGCAACCCAAGGCTATATTGTTTTTCAACCTAATTATAGAGGAAGCGATAATATGGGCTATGGCTTTTCAGAAGCTATTAATGGCGATATGGGTGAAGGACCAGGAAGAGATGTAATGCAAGGCATTAAAGAACTAAAGAAAAGACCTTATATAGACAGCAATAATATTGCAGTTACAGGCTGGTCTTATGGCGGTTTTATGACCACTTGGCTCATTGGTAGCTATGACGGTTGGAAATGTGCCATTGCTGGTGCCGCAGTCACAGACTGGTTTGAGCAATATACACTTTCAGATTTTGGAACTAATTATCAATTTGAATTCGGTAAAGGTAAATCGCCATATACAGATAAAAAAGTAAAGGAAAACTGGATAAAAAACTCACCGATTACTTATGCTGAAAATGTAAAAACGCCAACACTTATACTATCAAATATTGGAGATGAACGTGTACCAATATCGCAATCTTATCAATATTTTAGAGTACTGCAAGACATTGGTACAGAAACAAAATTTATGGCATTTCCTATTTCAGGCCATTATCCTGCTGACCCTTTAAGACGAAAAGAAGTACAAAAGTACATATTAGGATGGCTGGGTACTTATTTAAAATAGGTGTTTCAGTAACCGAGTGATAATCACTTTACCAATAAATAAAACAAAACATCAAATAAAAAATAAACCATGAAAAAAATAATCTTTATCCTTCTTTTAATTCCCTTTTCTAATGTTATTAATGCGCAAGAAAAGACAGATTTCTCTCTTTCGTTTAATCATATGGCATTGTCAGTGAACGACGTAACTATATCAGCTGAATTTTACACAAACGTTCTTAATTTGGAAATAATTCCGTTGCCACCAGAAGCTACAGAGGTAAAATGGATTTCATTGGGCGAGGGAAAAGAATTACACCTCTTATCAATTTTCGATGATGATATCAAGACAAATAAGGCGATACATCTAGCTTTATCAACTGCCAATTTTGATGCATTTGTTCAGAAACTTACAACAATGAAGATTGAATACTTAGATTTTCCTGGAACCCTCAATAAAATTAACCTAAGGCCTGATGGCATCAGACAAGTATTCTTTCAAGACCCAGACGGCTATTGGATTGAAGTGAATAGTATTAATAAATAAAAGAAAGCCACTGTAAAACACTATGAACAATGATTAATAAAAAACACCCTATGAAACAACCATTTTTCTTGATAGTAACGCTATTACTAATAGCAACAAGCTGCAAAAACGAAAAGCAAGTTGCTTCTAAAACCCCAACTTTAGAAGTCTATGCCGATTCTCTATTTCAAGCAAGCATTGATAGTGCTCAAATTGCGGGTGCTGCAATCTTGGTATTTCAAAAAGATAAGATGCTGTTAAAGAAATCGTATGGCTATGCCAATTTAGAGCTATCAGTGCCCATGCCTGCTGATGCTATTTTCGATATCGGCTCTGTTACCAAACAATTCACCGCGGCTGCCATTTTAAAATTAGCGGAAGCCAATAAGCTTTCATTGGATGATGATTTTACAAAATACCTCGATTTTGATATCAAAGGCAGAAAAATTACCATTAATAATTTACTAAACCATACTTCTGGAATTCCCAGCTATACAGAAATTCCGGAGTTTTGGGATATGTCTAAAATGGATTATCCCAAAGATTCATTGGTGCGATTGGTAGAGCGAAATGACTTTTTATTTGAACCAAATGAAGCATTAATTTATAATAACTCCGCTTACTTTTTCCTAGGCTTAATTATAGAAAAAGTAACAGGAAAAACATACGAGGAATTTCTAAAACAAGAAATTTTTGAACCTTTAGGTATGCATCATACAAGCTATTCTTCCATTACCGAGATAGTTAAAAACAAAGTAATTGGTTATGGGTATTCACCAAATGGATTGAAGCAAGGAAGCTACCAAAATCACGTTTGGCCATATTCCGCAGGCTCGCTTTGTAGCACAACAGAAGATTTACTTATTTGGATGAAAGCGCTACACAACGGCAAAGTACTTAAAGCAGCAATGTATCAATCAATGATTAGTCCAGATAAATTAAATGATGGCGCAACGGTTAGCTACGCTAAAGCATTGGTCAATTTCTCAAATTATGGTCAAAAAGAGATTTCACACGGAGGTGCTATTACAGGATTTTCATCTTTTGTTCAGTATTTGCCAGATAATGATTTGTACATCATTTGTTTAATAAACACAATTGGATCAAAAAGAAATGGGCAATTTTTTGCCTATGATCTTACATGGGAATTGCTAGATAAAAAAATGCCACAAAATGTAGCTTTCGATATTGATACCAAAACTTTAGAAGGTCTATACACAGGCCCAACAAGAGGTAATTATACCGATTCCATACAAGTTAAATCTATTGCAGGAGGTATAGTTATTCAAAAATTAAAAAGCGATAAAGTAGATACGCTGAAAACATACATTGGCAACAATACTTGGGCTGATGGTAATAATAGAATAGTGATTAAAAATAATGAGTATCGCGACATACAACCTTATGCTTATTACATCCTTAAAAAAGAGATTGAATAACGAAATGCTTGAGACAGGAGACAAGATGTTAGATGTTAGAAAAACCTGAAACAAAAACTTAAAAATAGAATAACGAAAATATGAAAATAACAAAATACATAACGCTATCCATACTGATGGTTCTAGTCCTAAGCTGTAAAAATGAAAAGCAAATTTCTTCTAAAACCCCAACTTTAGAAGTCTATGCTGACTCGCTTTTTCAAGCAAGCATTGATAGTGCTCAAATTGCGGGTGCTGCAATCTTGGTATTTCAAAAAGATAAGATGCTGTTAAAGAAATCGTATGGCTATGCCAGTTTAGAACTGTCAACGCCAATGCCAAGCGATGGTGTTTTTTTTATTGCCTCTGTGACCAAGCAATTTACCGCTGTAGCTATCCTCAAATTAGTGGAAGCTAAAAAGCTTTCATTGGACGACGATTTTACAAAATATCTCGATTTTGATACCAAAGGCCGAAAAATTACCATTGCCCAATTACTTGACCATACCTCTGGTCTTGCACAATCTGAAAGTAAAGAAGAATTCATGCAAATGACTTTCGATGAATTTCCTTACAAGCTTATGCTGCGATTGGTTGAACCTAAAGACTTTTTGCATGAGCCGGGTGAAGCATTAATATATAACAATACTGCCTTTGTTTTCTTAGGATTGATTATTGAAAAAGTAACGGGACAGCCCTACGAAGACTATTTAAAAGAGACTTTTTTTGACCCTTTAAATATGAAGAGTACATCCTATACTTCCAACACTAAAGTGACTATAAACAAAGTTAATGGCTATAGTTATACCCCAGAAGGCCTGCAGCAAAATGGTTATTTGAATTATGACATACCCTATTCTGCAGGTGCGCTTTCAAGTACCACTGAAGATTTACTTACATGGATGCAGGCATTACATACTGGTAAAGTACTTTCAGAACCTATGTATCAATCACTAATTAGTCCTAACAAATTAAATGATGGCACCCCTATTAGTTATGCTAAAGGATTGGTCAATTTCTCAAATTACGGTCACCAAGAAATTGGTCACGACGGGGGAGGTTTCGGATTCCTATCCGACACACGGTATTTCCCTGATGATGATGTATACGTCATTTCTTTAGTAAACACCACCGGTCCAAGAGGAGGAAGTTTTTTTGCGGATAAGATTACTTGGAAACTACTAGATAAGAAAGAATACAAACAAGTACCGTTAGATATCGATGTTAAAGCCATTCAAGGTATCTACAAAGGGCAAACAAGAGATACCATACAATCTTTGGAGATTAAGTCTATAGAAAATGGAATTACCAGACAACCTATTGGAGAAGAAAAAATAGACACCCTAAACGTTTATGTGGGCAACAATACGTGGATGGATGGAAACGATAAAATCACCATAGAAAACAACGAGTACCGTGTTGATAAAATATATAATTATTACATCCTTAAAAAGGAAAATTAAATAACCAAGAACTCAACTAAAATAATCAAATAAAAAAAAATGAAACATCTTCTACAACTACTCGTATTCGCAGTCATATTTACAAGTTGCGCCGATAAACAAAAAGAAATCAAGGAAACAACACTTCCCCCTATTTCCGAAGTTTATGAAAGTTTTTATGAAGGCAATTTAGCGTTAAATCCACTGTTCGGAAATCTTCTCGGTATTAATAGGTATTACGATAGGTTACCCAATAACCTGACCGATGAATTTAGAGCTAAAGAAGTTGCGCTTTATCAAACACATCTTGATAAAATTCAGCGGTATGACAGGGCACAACTCAATACGTCGGACCAGCTTAATTATGATATTATGGTTTGGTACTGTAAAAACAAATTGGAAGCCAACCACAATTTTATAAAGTATTTACCCATAGACCAATTCAATACAGTCAATCTGGATATAGCGCAACTGTCTTCGGGTAGCAGCTTTCAACCTTTTACAACCCTCCAAGATTATGAAAACTGGACTAAAAGAGTAAAAGATTACACAATATGGTTAGATACCGCACTAGCAAATATGAAGGAAGGCATTAGCCTTGGTTATGTGCATCCGAAAGCTATCGTACTAAAAATTATTCCGCAATTTGAGGCCATGGCAAAAGGTCCGATTGAAGATCATTTATTTTACAGTCCTGTTAAAAACATGCCTGAAGAGTTTACACAAGCTGAAAGGTTAGCCATTGAAACTACCTATCAAAAAATGATTGAAGAAGATATTATCCCGAGGTATCAAAAATTAGCCGAATTTTTTAAAACAGATTATTTAAATGCTGCTCGATCCACTTCTGGTATTGGCCCATTACCGGCAAGTACGGAACACTACAAAAATCAGATTGAATACATGACCTCTACAAACCTTTCAGCCGATTCTATATTCAATTTAGGAAAATCTGAAGTGGCACGAATTAGAACCGAAATGGAACTGGTTAAAAAACAAGTCGGTTTTGATGGCAGCTTGGTTGAGTTTTTTAATCACGTTCGCACCAATAAAGACTTAATGCCTTACACAGACCCTCAACAAGTGCTCAACAATTTTGATAGCATTCAGAAGCGTATGGCACCTCAATTGGCAAAATTGTTTGACAAAAAACCCAAAACACCTTTTATGGTAAAACGCACCGAAGCCTTTCGTGAAAAATCGGCGTCTGCACAATACAATCCTGGCAATCCTGATGGCTCAAGACCTGGCGTATTCTATGTTCCGATTCCAGATGTCACATCTTATAACATAAATGCTGATGAAGCCTTGTTTTTACACGAAGCCATTCCTGGCCATCATTATCAAGTAATGCTTTCATTGGAAAACGAATGCATTCCTGACTTTAGAAAATTCACATATTCCGGAGCCTATACAGAAGGCTGGGGTTTGTATTCCGAATCGCTGGGGAAAGAATTGGGACTGTACGACGACCCCTATCAATATTTTGGCATGCTAAGTATGGAAATGCATAGAGCAATCCGATTGGTAGTAGATACTGGGCTGCACCATAAAGGCTGGACCCGAGAAGAAGCCATAACTTATTCATTAGAAAACGAATCGTTTCCAGAGGCACAAATTATTCAAGAAATTGAACGCTATATGGTCATGCCGGCACAAGCACTATCCTACAAAATTGGGCAACTTGCTATTTTAAACCTTAGAAAAGAAGCCGAAAAAACCTTGGGTAATGCTTTTGATATCAAAGCATTTCATAACACCATTCTTGATGCTGGTGATATGCCGCTAGCAGTTTTAGAACAGCGGGTTCGAGCGTGGATTAATGAAGGTGGGAAATAGAGGTTATAAAAATGAAACTAGAAACAAGACGTAAGACGTAAAAAAATAGAAACAGGAAGTCCTCGTTACCTGAGCTTAGCCGAAGGGATATAGAGAGAAACTCGAAACCTTGAACTTGAAGCTTGAAAAAAGAAAAATCTGAAACCTGAAACAATAAGAACACCTAAATAGTTAAGAAATGAAAAACTACATTACCCTTGCTTTAGTCGCTTTTGTAAGCATAGCAACCGCACAAACCGACGCCGAAAAAGCAGCAGAAACCGTAAACAAAAACACTATCGAAGGTCATATTTATTTTCTGGCCGATGATGTTTTAAAAGGCCGTGCCACCGGTTCTCCAGAATTAAAGATTGCCGCATCCTATCTAGCAAATACCCTACGCAGCTATGGCGTAAAACCAGAGCCATCTACAGGTACCTATTATCAAAAATTCAACTTAACACAGAACGTGCCGCCAAGTTTTATAACGGTTAAAATTAATGGAGAAAACTACCCGTTTGCCTTTGCCATAGAAGCAAAAGCTACTACCATTTCTGGAAATGCAATTTACCTTGGTTTTGGTAGTGAAGAAGATTACAAAGGAAAAGATGTAAATGGAAAATTGATTATAGTAAAAGGCGGCACTCAAGAGTCTTCTGACGCCAGAGCAGTTTACGGAGCCCATACCAAAAAGCAGGAACTAGCTATCAAAAATGGTGCTATTGGTCTTGTGGAGATGACCGTATTAGAAGAAGATTTGTGGTCACGCATGTCCCACTCTTTGGGAAAAAGTGTTAAATTACCGGATGCTATCGAAACAAAAAACCTAAAAAAAGATCTTATTCATCTTTGGGTTAATACCACTTCTGAAAAACTAAAGACACTGGGGAAGACTGAAATATCCTTTGACATCGAAACCGATGGGAAAAAAGAAAAAACCCTGATGACCCAAAATGTCATAGGGGTATTAGAAGGCACTGACCCAAAATTAAAGGAAGAATACATCATTTACTCCGCACATTATGACCATGTAGGTATTGGTAAACCCGATGCCGTTGGCGATAGTATTTATAATGGTGCACGTGACAATGCCATAGGTACGACCGCAGTTTTGACGGTTGCCGAAAATTTGGCAAAATACCCAACGAAACGTTCAGCCTTGTTCATTCTATTTACAGGAGAAGAAATGGGCTTCTTGGGAAGTAAATACTATGTTCAAAATCCAGTTTTGCCCCTTAATCAAATGATTTATTGTTTTAATACCGATGGAGGTGGATATAACAATACGAGCCTGGCCACAATCGCTGGATTAAATCGCACCACGGCTAAGGATAAAATGATTGAAGGTGCCAGGACCTTTGGATTAAAAGCCTTGGACACTGATGAAGTGGCTCCAGAACAGAACCTTTTTGACCGCAGCGACAATGTAAGTTTTGCCAAAGTAGGAATCCCGGCACCAACCTTCTCCACAGGTTTCGATGCCTTTGATGATGAAATCAATAAATACTACCACCAATCAGCCGATGAGGCCGATAGTCTTGATTATGATTACCTCTTAAAATTTTATCAAGGCTATGTACTCTCCGGTAGATTGATCGCCAACGACCCCGAAAAACCTTTTTGGATAAAAGACGATAAATATGAAGCTGCTGGTAATGCATTATACGGGAAAGCCGTTGTTGGTCCTGAAAAAAAATAACGAGCTCGGTGTTTTAGAGTAGAGACAAGAAAATAGAACCTGAAAACCGAACAAGGAACAAGGAACAATAAAATGAAAAATATGAAAACAACAATCTCAACTAGCATCGCTGTATTCCTATGCTTTACAGCGTTTGCACAATGGAACTACCCAACTACTAAAAAAGTAGCAGTAAGCGACACCTACCACGGTATTACCTATACAGACAACTACCGCTGGTTGGAGGATATGAAAGATCCAGAAGTGGAAACCTGGTTTCAACAACAGGCCGATTTTTCTAATGCCACTATGAACGCAATCAATGGCAGGGACGAGCTCATTGCTGAATGGCGAAAACTGGATGCATTGCAACCAGCAACTTTTAGCGATATAAAAAAAGTAGGCGGTCGTATCTTCTTTAAAAAACGAATGCCAGGCGATAACGTAGGCAAAATCTATTACCGTGAAACAATGGACGGTGAAGATATCCTGCTTTTTGACCCGTTAAACTTCAAAGAAGGTAAAGTCCTATCCGTCGAAAATTTTATACCCAGTTACGATGGAAAAAAACTACTGATAGGCTATAGTGAAAGTGGTGCCGAAATAGCTATCCTACAGGTTTTGGATCTCGATTCTAAGCGCTTTTTAAAAGACAGTATTCCTGCAGCAAGGGCAGCATTAGGTTGGACTTTGGACAGTAGTGCTTTTATGTATCTATGGTTAAAATCTACCGATAATAAAGATCCCGAAGGCAAATTAAATCCTAAAACAAAATTGCACAAATTAGGCACAGATTACAAAACAGATATCGATTTTTTCAGTAATGAAGCCTATCCAAACCTTACTATTCCTTCCAAAGCATATCCGTATATATCATTGTCAAAAAACGTTAAAGACTATGTATTTTCAGGACAGGGAACGGTTGCCGATGAATTAGTACTGTATTATGCCCCAATAAGTCAATTTTATTCAGGAACTATTGAATGGAAAACCTTTTGTACAGCAGCGGATAAATTGATAAATGGTTCACCAAACCCAGGAGCTATACCAGAAGTTTTCGGCACCAAAGTATATGCCATTACCTATAAGGGTGCGGAGAAATACAAATTGATTGCTACAGCTATAGAAAATCCCGATTGGGCAAATGCCGAAACCGTCGTTGCCGAAAAGGACATGAGTTTAACAGGGTACACCCGCAGCAAGGATTTCCTTTTACTGAATTATAGCGATGGCATTAATTCACATCTTTTTAAGTTCAACCCCAAAACAAAGACAAGCACCAAGGTAAATTTACCTTTTAGCGGAGCCGCACAAGCCAAATGCCTGGATACCAAAACCAATGACTTTATTATAGAAATTACCTCTTGGAACAAACCCCTGACCGAATATTTTTTCGATGCCGATACCGAAAAATTTACGGCAAGTATATTTAACCAGCCCCCTGTTTATCCTGCAGAATATAATGACCTAGTTGTAGAAGAAGTGGAAGTAAAAGGCCACGATGGGGTACTAATTCCGCTGTCCATTATCTATAAAAAAGGTACAAAAAAAGACGGTTCTAATATTTGCTTTATGCGGGGCTATGGAGCTTACGGGACCAGTATGACACCTTATTTTAGTAGCCTATACAACGCTATGGTAACAAAAGGAGTTGTGTATGCTGTGCCTCACGTACGTGGTGGTGGCGAAAAAGGCGAAGCCTGGTACAAGGCTGGATTTAAAACTACAAAGCCGAATACGTGGAAAGACTTTATTAGTTGTGCAGAATACCTCATTGACCAAGGATTTACCCAACCTTCTAAACTATCTGGAATGGGAACAAGTGCTGGCGGAATTCTTATTGGTAGAGCAATTACCGAAAGACCCGATTTATTTTCCGCTGCCATCTGTAATGTAGGGGTTACCAATACAATTCGAAAAGAGTTTTCAGCTAACGGTCCAATTAACATTCCTGAATATGGCACTATGAAAGACCCCACAGAAGCAAAAGCATTGTATGAAATGGATGGTGTGCAACATGTAAAAGCGGGCGTAAGCTACCCAGCAGTTATTGCTATTGGTGGATGGAACGATCCTCGTGTACCCGTCTGGCAACCCGGTAAATTTGCGGCGGCATTACAAAACTCAAGTACATCTGGGAAACCTGTATTTATGAAAGTAAATTATGACAACGGTCATTTTACCGAAGACAGAGAAGTAACCTGGTCAAATTTTGCAGACCAGTTTGCCTTCGTATTGTGGCAAACAGGGCATCCGGATTTTCAGTTGAAAAAATAAATGCGCATAACGACACTAATATACTAAAGCAACACAATTTATGAAAACAACAGCTAAAATTTTTACCGTAGCACTCCTTTTTATAGGATATGCTGCTACCAGCCAAACACTACCGCAAGCACTTTCAAAAATCAACACAGAAGGCTTTCAGAAATCGCAGGTCATGAATCTTATAACAGACTTGTCTGATGTGTATGGTCCACGATTAACAGGAACAGACCAATATTTCACGGCGGCGGAATGGGCCAAGAACACCATGGAAAATTGGGGAATGGACAAGGTGTATTTCGAAAACTATTGTGATGATTGTATGGGTTGGGAAGTAAAATCATTCAACGTAGAAATGACTGAACCTACCTATATGAAAATACAAGCCTATCCGTATGCTTGGACAGAACCTTCAAACGGCGTACAGATTGGTGACTTGGTTTCAATTGAAAATCACGACGATTTAGAGCAGGTTAAAAAACAATGGAGTGGAAAATTAAAAGGTAAAACAGTTTTAATTGGTGCAGCCCCAAAACAGAATATGTTATTTGAAGCACTCGCAAAACGTTTTACCGAAGAACAAATTATAGAAGCCGAAAAATCGATTATCCCTACACCTGACAAATCGCTTGGTTTTTCTGCCGGCAATATTGACTTAGTTGAAGATTTGGAGGTCATTTTTGCAAGTTTTATGAGAAAGGATGATGCCTTTTTTGCATTCTTAAAAGCAGAAGGTGCTATAGGTATGTTGGGTACTACTCCATTCTTTCCAGGCATTATCCATCCAAGCGGCACTTACAATTTTAGGGAAAAAGATGCAAAGCCACTTCCCTATTTTGCTATTTCACCAGAAAACTTCGGAAAGTTAAAACGTCTTGTAGATAGGGAAATCAGCCCAAAAATCAAATTCCATTTAGACTCAAAATTGTATTTAAATCCTGAAAATAATGTCAATATTATCGGGGAAATTACCGGTTCAGACCCAAAATTAAAAGATGAAGTTGTTATGGTTGGTGCGCATTTCGACTCTTGGCATTCAGCTTCTGGTGCAACAGATAATGGCGCAGGTTCAGCCGTTATGATGGAAGTGATGCGAATTATAAAAGCATCAGGTTTAAAACCAAAACGCACGATTAGAATCGCACTTTGGGGTGGCGAAGAACAAGGTTATGTAGGGTCTTTAGCCTATGCCGAAAAACATTACGGAAAAGTGAAAGAAACAACACGAAAAAAAGAAGTAGAAAAAATTTCAGCATACATAAATATGGATAATGGCGCTGGCCAAATGCGGGGAATATTCTTACAAGGAAATGAAGCTGTTAGACCAATCTTTCAAGAAATGTTAGACCCGTATGCGCATTTAGACGTTAACAATCTTACAATCGAAAACACAAATTTTACAGACCACGATGTATTTGACTATTACAAAATACCTGGATTTCAAATAATTCAGGATGAATTGAATTATAACACAGTAACCCACCACACCAATTTAGATGTTTTAGAATATGTTCCCGAACGTGATATGATGGTTAATGCCACGGTAATCGCCGCGCTTGTTTATCAAATTGCACAAGAGGATTTACGTTTACCGAGGGAAGAGTAAGAAATAATTAGGCATATATAACACAACTATCAACTTACTAAATCAAAAATTATGAAAAATCCGATTAGCCTTTTACTTCTTTGCTTATGTACCTTAACGATTTATGGTCAAGAATTTAAAGCAAGTTTTACACCAACTGTTTTTGAAAAGCCTTTTACTGGGCGTGTTGTTGTTTATATGTCTAAAGAAAACAAAGAACCAAAAAATGGAATGGTTGGTTTGGAAAGTTTCCCCTGTTTTTCGGTTGCAGTAAATAACATAAACCCAGGAGAATTTATAACTATAAATGACGATGCAACTTCCTTTCCTACAGTATTAACTGATATGGAACGCGGCGATTATTATGTTCAAATTGTTTGGGACAGAAATCTTGGCGGACGTTCCATAGCAGAAAGTCCGGGAAATTTATTTAATGCTACAGAAAAGATTACAATTACTAAAGACACTAAAAAAGTGTTCAATATCACTTCAAATCAAATCATCCCAAAGCTTCCTGAATTTGAGGATACGGAGTTTGTAAAAGAATTAAAAGTGCCATCAACGTTGCTTAGCAAATTCCACGGAAAGCCAATGACGGTAGATGCTGCAGTTATTCTTCCAAAGGAATATTATACAGAACCTACACGGAAATTCCCGATACTTTTTACCGTATCAGGTTATGGTGGTGATTATAATCGCTATTCAGAAAAAACAGAACCAAGTCGAGCATTGGATAGCATTGCGGTTATTCAGGTATTCCTTGATGGCAATTGTACTCTAGGGCATTCCGTATATGCAAATAGTGCTAACAATGGACCTTGGGGAGATGCGCTGACCACAGAGTTTATTCCGTTACTTGAAAAAAACTACAGAGCAAATGGTGCTCGCTTAATAACCGGACATAGTAGTGGTGGATGGACCGTTTTATGGCTACAAACGCAATACCCAAAAGTTTTTGATGCCTGTTGGTCTAGCGCACCCGACCCCGTAGATTTTAGAGCTTTCCAGAAAATAAATATCTATGAAGATGAGAACATGTATTATGATGAAGACGGTTCGCAATTTATGGTGGCTACAATAGCAGGATATTTCCCTTGGGCTTTTGCAAAAATGGCGTATCAGATGGAAAATGTGGTGTATCGCGGCGAACAAATGCGTTCGTTTGATGCTGTATTCAGCCAAAAAGGCGCTAATGGATTGCCTAAAGCTATTTGTAATAGTGTTACTGGAGTTATCGATTCGGCAGTGGTAGAACATTGGAAAAAATATGACATTGCCCTAAATCTTAAAAAAGACTGGAATACATTAAAGTCTGAATTGGATGGAAAAATCAGAATATCAATTGGTACTCGCGATAATTTTCTTTTGAACTATGCAGTGATGTCTTTAGAAACCCAAATGAAAGAATTGGATTCAAATATTCAATTTGCTTATTTCCCAGGAGATCACTTTACGGTTTACACACCTGAATATGAAAAAGAAGGTACCCGATTTCTAAAAGAAAGATACCTAGAATGGCTTGCTAAATCTAGTAAATAAAACCAAGTACATACCATCTAAAAAATTTAAGTTAATACAGACCATCATGAAAATAATAATAATTTCCATTTTAATAGTTCTCACTACAACCACCACTTTTGCCCAACACCATCACGGCGAGGATTCAAATCAAATAAACCATGTTATTGCCTGTAGGAGTGGTGTAAATTATATTGACGGGCTTCCTGCACCACAGCTTATGAACGGTGTTGGGTCTTCATCGTTAAAAATAAAAACCACCTCAGAACTGGCACAAAAATACTTTAGCCAAGGCGTTAGTCAATTACATTGTTTTTGGGACTTTGAAGCCTATAGGTCATTTAAGGAAGCTATACGACTAGACCCTACCGCAGTTATGCCCTATTGGGGTATTCTTCACACTATTTTATTTATTGATAATGAAGAATTTGACGAAGAGAAAAAAATAGCGGTAGAAAAACTTGAAGAATTGAGTAAAGATGCGGAAGGCTACGAAGCCCTTTACAGCAAAGGAATTCTAGATTTTGTTAAAACTAAAAACCCAGAAGGGTATTTGAAACAGTTAGAAAATGTGGTTCATACCTACCCTAATGATATTGATGCTAAACTTTTTCTTGCCTTGTTCAATATGTCCGGTTATGATGAAAATATGGATCCTAATTCCGGAAACACCTATAGTGAATATATATTACGAGATCTTTTAATTTCAAATCCAGAAAACCATGGTGTGCAACATTATTGGATACATCAAATGGAAAATTGCTGCCCTGAAGAGGCTTTAGAAAGTGCAAATAAACTAGCAGTATTAGCGCCACAATCTGGCCATATTGTTCATATGCCTGGCCATATCTATTACAAATTAGGCGATTATAAAAAGGCACATGATCAGTTCATA
The DNA here is from genome assembly GCA_047612485.1 of Psychroserpens sp. GTDB lineage: Bacteria > Bacteroidota > Bacteroidia > Flavobacteriales > Flavobacteriaceae > Sediminicola. Next base: position 2,916 of record JBLGAT010000028.1, on the reverse strand, counting down.
AAAGGGATGCAAGTAGATTCGACCTACATGGCAGATCAGCAAATTAAGGAAATAGACAACTGGAACTATATACATAACCTTAATTATTTATTAGCCAATTGTGCCCAAGACGGGCGTTATAAAGAGGGTTTGCAGTATGCAGAGCGATTAGAAAAAATGGTAGTTGTTGCAGATCGAATTAAAATGCACAGAGGCGCCTACTTTTATCAAGGCATCATTACACCTGCCATTATGGAAATGCGCTTTGGTTTTTGGGAAAAAGCAGTAAAGAAATTCGATAAGATCGTAGATACTGATTCCATCTATGGAAGACAATCTATGGATTATAAAAATGCATTTTCTACTTTTTCTTCGGGAATGGCTGCCATAAACGCTAAGGATATTTTAACTGCAAGATCGAAATTAGATGAATTGGATGCCTTGTTCTGGAGAAATTCTCAATTAGAGAATGAGAAAGAAAGAATTGACAAATCCAAACTAAAAATACTGATGGTCGCTTCCGCAGAACTCAAAGGAACTATTTTAATTGCAGAGAAAAAATTTGATAAAGGAATAGAAGTGCTAAAAAAAGCGTTTAAAATGGAGAAAGATTTAGGCTATTCTGAGCCGCCCTATTACCCAAGACCTACCCTATTAAGTTTGGCCGACGCCTATATTAAAAACAGGGATTTTGAAAACGCTGAATCTAGTTACAAGAAAATACTTGACAAGCATCCAAATAGTTCCATAGCCTATTGGGGACTAATGAAAATGCACAAAAAGTTAAAACAAAAGGATAAATATGAAGAGGTAAAGTCAAAATTCGATATGGTAACCCAATATGGTGATAAAGAAGTTTTTAAATAAGCATAACCTAATGCTTATCAAATGGCATATTAAGCATTTTACAATTCAGTGAGCATGACCTTTAACCAATGTTAAGCTTATTTTGATACTTATAAAATTAACGGTATTCAATGTTTAAAGCAACAACGACCAAATAGAAAATAAATAGTATGAAACGAAGAAATTTAATTATGAAAACAAAAACAACTACCATTTTACTTATCGCATTTATAAGTGCGTTTACAGGTCAACTTATTGCACAAAAAAGCAATTATAGCGAACTCATTACTAAAAAAGCAAATACCATAGAAGAAAAAGTAATTAATTGGCGGCACGATATTCATCAAAACCCAGAACTGGGAAATCGAGAATTTCGAACAGCAGGACTTGTTGCAAAACATTTACAATCTTTAGGTATTGAAACCACGACCGAAGTCGGAGTTACGGGTGTTGTGGGTATTTTAAAAGGCGACAAACCAGGCCCAATGATTGCTTTGCGGGCAGATATGGATGCTTTACCCGTGGAAGAGATAAATGATTTACCCTTTGCCTCAAAAGTAAAAACCATGTATAATAACAAAGAAACCAGCGTTATGCATGCTTGCGGACACGATGGGCATACTGCTATTTTAATGGGTGTTGCCGAAATATTGGCAAGTATGAAAAAAGACTTAAAGGGTACCGTAAAATTTATATTTCAGCCAGCTGAGGAAGGCGCACCTAAAAGGGAAAAGGGGGGAGCGGAATTAATGATAAAAGAAGGAGTATTGGAGAACCCAAAGGTCGATGTCATTTTTGGGTTGCACCTTGATTCACAAATAGAAGTTGGAAAGATTAATTATCGCCCTGCAGGTATTATGGCTGGTGCAGCAGATTTTAAGATTACAGTAAAGGGTAAGCCAAGTCACGGAGCAGACCCTTGGAGCTCGATTGATCCTATTTTCGTTTCCGCCCAAATTATTACGAGCCTTCAACAAATTGTAAGTAGAAATTTAAACCTTACACAAAATGCCGCTGTGGTAACTGTGGGGGCTATAAATGGCGGAAACCGCTCTAATATAATTCCTGCTCAGGTAGAAATGCTTGGAACTGTGCGGACTTTAAGTGATGAAGATGAAAAGATGATTTATAGTCGTATAAAACAAGTAGCTGAAAAAACCGCAGAGGCAGCAGGAGCAACAGCTGTAGTTGAGTTACCATATTCTAGTTATAGCCCAGTAACATTTAATAATGTAGCACTCACCAAAGCGGTACTTCCCTCTTTAGAAAAATCTGCTGGTTCGGAAAATGTCATCTTGATACCACCTATTACAGGTGCAGAAGACTTCTCCTACTTTGCCCAAAAAGTGCCTGGCTTTTACTTTTTTATTGGTGGTATGCCTAAAGGCCAAGACCCTAAATTAGCCGGACCACACCATACCCCAGAATTCATTATTGATGATACCGCTTTTAAAACAGGCGTAGTTGCTTTATGCAATTTGGTCTTTGATTATGCTGATGAGGTTAAAAAATAAACATACAACCCATGCCTAGCCCCTCCGAGGAGCGTAGTAACTTCTAAATATGATAAAATTCTTTAGAAAAATAAGATACAACCTTATGGAACAAAATAAGACTGGAAAGTACCTAAAATACGCAATTGGCGAAATTGTTCTTGTTGTTATCGGAATTTTGATTGCTCTCTCTATAAATAATTGGAATGAGTCACGTAAACAAGCAGATAACCTAAATTATATTTACACAGCAATAATTGGAGATTTAAAAAGAGATAATCAAGAAGTCGATTTAATCATAAAAGAATTTTTGGAGAAAAAAATAACGATTGACAAAATTCTAAACGGAACACAAGACCGTGAAAGTTATATTAATTGTCTACAATGTCAAAATTTGATAATTGGATTTCCAGATTTGTCTTTACAGATTAGAGGCAATAATTTGTTGAATAATTATTTAAGTATAAACAATGCAGAAAAAGATAGTGTAAACGGAAAAATTTCTAATTTTTATACAAAGAATATTCTTGAGCTAGGAATTGACCAATCATTTTTAAGTCAAGATTGTGTTGGGAATTATAACCACTGGAAAAATAAT
>JBLGAT010000027.1:0-30672 GCA_047612485.1 Psychroserpens sp. | reverse complement strand
ATTTCGTTGTTCGTTGTAGAAACAATGCTTACAGTAACCGTTTCAACCTTAACGTTGTCATTAGCGTCTTGTGCCTGGGCAGCAACTCCGATAAAAAGAACAAAGATTAAAGTTAAGACGGCTTTCATAATGGTAACGTTTTGTTATATAGATAGAACGCCCATAGTGTATCCCTACTCGTTGTAATTCGTCTAAAACCCCTTATTTTTCGGTATCTGACATAGAATGGGATAAAGTGCAAAAAAAGGTCGATGAACGGTAATGGCATAAAATATCCTTTACCGATATTTTGTGCAGTTTATCGACATCACCTTATCCAAATTTTATAATATCAAGAGTTCTGAACGGGATTTAGGGAAGATCTGCTATACTTGATGACGTATCCTAAAGCATCTTTTTGGATAGAAACTTCTAACTACAAGGAAGTGATGTCGATTTAATAAGGTGGAAAACCTTTTTAGAAAGTATGCTTAATATAATTGGTCCTTAAATGTACTGGGATTGAATAGGTGGAGGATGGGATTTAAATCATTAAATGAGAATAGGCACTTTAATCAAAAGCCGTTATACTAATTATACTCCTTATTTCCTTTTCTATGCTTACTAATTAAGCCAATTTAGCATTGTTCTTTTTGGTAGTAAAGGTCAAGGCTTTCAATACCCTTGCATTTTTGTTCTTGTACAAACGGGCAACATCATTTTGGGTATTGGTAGAAACCTCGTTGAAGATTTCGTTGTTCGTTGTAGAAACAATGCTTACAGTAACCGTTTCAACCTTAACGTTGTCATTAGCGTCTTGTGCCTGGGCAGCAACTCCGATAAAAAGAACAAAGATTAAAGTTAAGATGGCTTTCATAATGGTAACGTTTTGTTATATAGATAGAACGCCCATAGTGTATCCCTACTCGTTGTAATTCGTCTAAAACCCCTTATTTTTCGGTATCTGACATAGAATGGGATAAAGTGCAAAAAAAGGTCGATGAACGGTAATGGCATAAAATATCCTTTACCGATATTTTGTGCAGTTTATCGATACGGGGTTATCCGTACACATTACTTCCTATAGCTTTTTGAGTGTTTGTACGAGGAACAGTTTCGATGAAAAGGACCTATCCAATCATATCATCCTACTTTTATCATCGAAGTCTAACCAAAAAGCAATAGCGGCCTTGATCAACATTCATCACCCTAGATGACGACCTCTCTTCGATTCAAGAATCTATTTCTTTTATTTATTTCTAACCTTAATTGTCTTTAAGCGCCTTTTTTGAAGTTTAGGTGCCATAAAAGAAAAGACATAATACAGTAAACCAATACTCAGTATGATTTGAACCATGATTAGGCTAATTTAGAAGCGTTTCTTTTGGTAGTAAAGGCCAACGCCTTCAATACTCTTGCATTTTTGAATTTGTACAAACGAGCAACCGCGTTTGTGTTCTGTGTAGATACTTCGTTAAACCTAGTAGTTGTATTGGAAGTAACGATAGTAGTTTCAACATTCTCAACTTTAACTTCATTTGTTGTTTCTTGTGCTTGGGCAACAACTCCGATAAAAAGGATAAAGACGAATGTTAAAATAGCTTTCATGACTTGGGTTTTGTTATGTAAATTTACCCCCACATGTACGCTATCTCGTTTTAAACTCGCTCAAAACACCTTATTTTTCGGCTATTGACAAAAGGTTGGTTGAAGTGCAAAAAAAATCCGATAAGTGAATTTGGTGTTCAAATCACTTATCGGAATATTAGGCAGTTAATCGGTATGATACTATTGCACCTTCAATAATAAATTGGGATTTGGACAATTGCTTGCATAGTATTCCAAATCTTTTGTAGTGGAAACCCCCGCATAGTCCCCTTGGTACTCGCCCATATCTTCAATAATTTGAAAGTGGAGATGTGGGGCATAGTTTACATTGATATCCGGTGTTCCCAAAGACGCTAAAATACTACCACGATCAAATTCCTTTCCTTTATATAACTCGTTTAATGATTCTAAGGACAAATGACCATAAAGGGTATGGAACTTAATGCCCTCCAACGTATGTTCTAAAATGATAGTCGGTCCATAATCTCCCGCAGTAGAATTATTTTGAAAACTATGCACCTTCCCAGCCAAAGGTATCCGCACCCCTGTTCCTGCTGTGGCCCAGAAGTCAACTCCCAAATGAATGTTCCGTTTATCTTCCGATGCTGCAAAATGTCCATTACCGGCATATAAATCCCTTTGTTCCAAATAACCGCCAAAGGCGACCTCTGCCCTATTCTTCTCTAAGATGGAATCTATATACTTCTGACAGGCACCTACCTTTGAAATATCAATGTCGCCCAAAGAAGGATTTGCTATGGAAAGATCCAAAGGTGTATAACCTTCCTTTGGAAAAGCTCCCAAAATTGATATAAAATCACGGCTGTAATTTTGAAGTGATCTTTCCAAAGGTGTTAATGTGGGCATAGAATAGATAAGGTAGGTTTTATTAATTATTTCAATTCCGATATCAGAACGTTGATCTTACCGCTCAAATCATCAATGGCGTTGCTATAGCGCATGTCCCATTCCATAAGGCGGTCTGATGATTTTAGCGCTATTTCGTATTCTATCCCTGGCAACATCCAAGATGCATACCCACTGAACGGGTCGGTAGAAGCGTATAGGGATTTGTACCAATCCCCGTAATACATCCCCTTGGAATCAATAAAACTTTTTTCCAAGGCCAGCATTTTTGAATTGATGGACTTGATTTCATTTTTAGACAGGCCGTTGTTATTTAAGGTAGTAGTCATACGTTCTTCAAATCGAGAGGTGACTTCTTCCAATGTTGCCAGGGAAGATTCCACCAATCCAAAACCTTCAAACTCCTTATTAAAGGACTTCACATCCGCTGTGGCTTTTGCAAAATGCAATTTCAGGTCGGTAGCATATCTCTTTACGTCGTATGGGATAATTTCCGCATTGGCCAATCTCAATGTCATTATTCCTACGAGTTGTTCCACCATAGGGCCCATTTTAAATGTAGGGTCCACAAATTTTTCGTAAAAATCAAAGCTATCGTAATTGGTGTGATACAATGTTGGACCAGAGGTGCCTCCACTAAGGGAAGGAATCCCCACATGCATGTAAAATCCAATATGATCTGAGCCGCCACCCAAATTTCCTATCGTGGGTACTTCTTTATCCCCTTTCCAAACTTCGTAGACCGTTTTATCTGTTTCTGGATATGACACTTCCTTGGAAGCTTCAATCAGCACCTTCTTTAAGGTAGGTGAGGCCGATGCACCAAAATTCTTCCCGGATACTCCGCCATCAAAATTGAGATAGGCCACCGCCTTGGCATTCAGTTCCTCCTTCATTTGTTCCACCCATTCGGCAGACCCGATTACCCCATGCTCTTCGGCATCCCAGTGGGCAATTAAAATGGAACGCTTAGGACCTTTTCCTTCTTTTACGAGTTTCCCCAAAGTCTCACTAAGTCCCAATAACATGGCAGTACCGCTATTGGGGTCGGTAGCTCCATAACCCCAAGCATCATAATGGCACCCTAGGATTATCCATTCATCAGGATATTCAGTCCCCTTTATGGTACCCACTACGTTATAGACCCTAACAAAATCCCTTTTTTGATCCACCATCAAACGCAATTTCAGTTCATTACCACCTTCCAATCGGTATGTGAAAGGAAGTCCGCCCTGCCAACCTTCTGGAACAACTTTACCTTCCATTAGACCCAGTATTTTTTGTGCAGCACCATAACCTATGGGTGTGATGGGTATGGTATGCATATTGGTGTCCTTGGGATCCAATCGTTTAATTTTTTTCTTTCCATCCAAAGGTAGCGCTGGCTCATAAGGGGTCAATGGATCACCCGTAAAATCCTCAGTAAGAACCGATCCTCGCTGAATGGCGCTTTGATTTGAATAAACTCCTTCTGGGTATACCAATCCTTTCGTATAACCACTGTCTGCAGGGTCAGTATATATAATGAGTCCAGCGGCAGCATTTTCTTCCGCAAATTTGGCCTTGTAGCCCCTAAAGTTTTGGCCATACCGCGCCAATACAATTTTACCTTTTACTTCCACACCCAATTCCTTCAACTTTTCAAAATCTTCTTTGGTACCGTAATTGGCATAGACTACTTCCGCGGTTACATCTCCACTACCGGAATAAGCATTCCACCCCTTCCACAGGTCAGGGTTGGAAGAGAAGGCATCACCTTCCAAAATAAATTCTTGTTGATTTAAGGGTTCCCGTATGGGTGTCACCAATTCTATCAATGAATTCCCAGGATTTTTGGACATATATATGTCATAGGGATAAAGTTCTACCTTCATTCCCGCATTTTTCATGACATTGGCCATATAATCCCTAACTTCCTCATTGGCCTTACTTCCTGCAACATGGGGTTTTTGGGTCAATGTCCTTAAGTGTGACTTATATTGATCAAAATCCACTGATTCCAAGAAATAATCCTCCACTTGATTTTCCTTGGCCTGAGACTGGGACATAAAACCATGATTGGATTGTGCCGTTGCTAAATAACTACATGTTAATAAAACAATGTGTACTAGTAATCTTCTCATATTTGTTCTTGTTTTTGCTTTTATTTGGATATTTTGATGATACGGCCAACACGCTGGTCCCCTCCCTTCAAATATAAAAGGAATTCATGTAACCCTATTCAAGTAACACTTGAAATATTGCCTTGGTCAAAACTTTAAAACCTTTTAACATCAGACTCTGTAAGTATTTGTAAATTCAGTCTACTATTAAAAAAAACAAAAGCATGAAAATGTTCAAAATTATTATGGTTAGTGCCATTGCGTTGTTCAGCATTAGCTGCCAATCCAAAAGTAAAGATCAAAAACCACAATTGGATGGGGTGGTATATAGTGCCCAAGACCTTAAAGGATATGAGACTGCTTATTTTGCAAGTGGCTGCTTTTGGTGTGTGGAGGCGGTATTTGAAAGTGTAAAGGGTGTCAAAGAAGTTATTTCTGGCTATGCAGGCGGTACAGAGCTGAACCCAACATATGAACAAGTGGGAATGGGCAAAACTTCCCATGCCGAGGCCGTGGAAGTATACTATGATCCTAAAGTGGTTTCATACGCAACCTTGGTAAAAGTGTTCTTTGGATCACAGGATCCAACGACATTAAATAGACAAGGTCCCGATAGAGGTGCCCAATACCGATCTGTTGCCTTCTATAAAAATGAAGGGGAGAAAAAGATAATTGTAGATTATATAGCCAAATTAACAAAGGACAAAGTCTTCAGCAGCCCTATAGTTACGGAAGTAACCCCATTCACCAAATTCTATGATGCGGAGGACTACCACCAGGATTACGAAAGAAAACACCCGAACAATCCCTATATACAAGGAGTTTCTGTTCCAAGATTAAAAAGGTTTCAAAAAAAATTTCCAGAACTTTTAAAAACAGATGCGCATTGAAATAAGAATTTTACTACATTACAGCGAAAATAATATCTTAGATATATGAAAAAGCTGTTCGTGTTATTTTTATCATCTTTTATGCTCTGGAGCTGTTCTTCCACTAAAAAGGAAGACCATCAAATCATTGAGGTTAAGAAGGCGAGCAAAAGTCCAAATTTGGATGGGAAAGACATGGACGATTGCTGGAACAGGGCAGAATGGCTTGCCATGGACCAAAATTGGTTGGGAAATGCCTATACCTACAAGGACTTTAGTGGTAGATATAAATTAAGTTGGGACGAAAACGCATTATACATCCTTGTGGAAATCACTGATGATGTGCTTTTTGACCAATATGGGGATCCTTTAAAATTATGGTGGGACGATGACTGCGTTGAAGTTTTTATAGATGAGGACAATTCAGGAGGCCCACACCAGTTTAGCCATAATGCTTTCGCCTATCATATTGCGCTGGATGACAATGTCGTTGATTTGGCTCCTGATGAATTGCCACATTTGTACAATGACCATATAACTTCTGTGAGAACCACAATAGGGCAAACCAGCACATGGGAAATTGCAGTAAAATTATACGATGATAGTTTTGTTGACGGACAAAAAAATAGTCCAAAAAGTTTGGCGATAAACAAGAAGGTCGGATTTGCAATTGCCTATTGCGATAATGATGGCAGTAAAGAACGTGAAAACTTTATCGGCTCTGTATTTGTACCTGGAGAGGACAAAAACCAAGGATATAAGGATGCCAATATATTTGGAACTTTAGTCCTGATGGAATAACTGCTTTAAAGGCTATTTGATATGGCCAAGTTGATCCTAAATAGACGAGCTATCTATAATATGTGAATTGAAAAACATTAAATTCCCCCTTTATTGCCGAAATTTAAACCAAGATTAAGGCACTGGCCCATGGAAGTTGGTGAAAACCACTATTTTTATCCTTATTCTAATATTCTCCCTTTGAAACAAATTACCATTAAAAACGAGTATATATCCTTAACTGTTTTGGAATATGGTGCCATTATCCAAAAATTGTTGGTAAAGGACAAAGATGGCAAAGAGGTTAATGTAGTTGTAGGTCACGAACAACCAGGTGTCTATTTTAGTGACAAACATTGCCTAGGTGCCTGCATCGGCAGATATGCAGGAAGAATTTCTCAGGGAGGATTTTATTTGGAGGGGATATTTTATCCCATACATAATGAAAATGGGGTACACTTACATGGAGGTAAAGTAGGTTTTGGAAAAAAATACTGGACATTGATTGAAGAATACTCAGGGGTTAATCCTTTTATAAAATTCACCTATAAAAGCAAGCATTTAGAGGAGGGATACCCAGGCAACCTCACAGCCTCCGTCACCTATAAATTGGTGGACAATGCCCTGCATATTTTACATGAAGCGCAGACAGATAAAACCACGGTGGTCAACCTGACCAACCACGCTTATTTTAAGTTGGATGGGGAAGATTCTCTGGACCATTATAATTTGGAATTAAAATCCAAAGGCTTTTTGGAGGTAGATGAAAAATTGGTGCCTACAGGTGCCATAATGGCCGTTGGAAATACAAAGAAAGATTTTTTGAAAGTTAAAAAAATAGGACAGGTCCGTTTGGACACGCCCTTTATATTTAGACCCAATTGTGAGAATGCCGCCAAAGTATCTTCTGACGTTTCAGGAATTGTTATGAAGATCACTACCAACCAGCCGGCAATTGTCATCTACACACCTACCACCTTTCCCGCGATTTGTTTTGAGACCCAAAATTATCCCGATGCGCCCAACCATTCCATTTTTCCTTCTTCGGTCCTACGCCCGGGAGAAATATATAGGAATGAATCAACCTTTGCCTTTGGCACCTTATAAAAAAAGGGGCCGTCAATAAGAATTGACGGCCCCTTTTTGAATTTTAAATAAATCTATTCGTCCAATAATAGATTCAAGTGCACCGTAATATTATCCCTTGTAGCTTTGCTATACGGACAAATTTCATGGGCGGCATTGACGAGCTCCTCCCCTTTTTCTTGATCTACTGTAGGAAGATAGCAATCCAAGGTAGCTTCCAATAAAAAACCATCTTCATCCTCTTGAAAGGCAATTGTGGCCGTAACATTAAAATCCCCCAAATCCTTTACCTCATGTTCCTTTGCCACAACTTGAAGGGCTCCTGCAAAACAAGTTGAATAGGCCGCCGCGAAAAGTTGTTCCGGATTGCTATATTTTCCCTCTGTTTTTGTTTTTCCCCCTGGCATTCTAACGTCAAGATCTATCAATCCATCCTCGCTGGTCACATGACCGTTTCTCCCACCTTCATTGGTTGCACTGCTCTCAAAAATAGTTTTCATATGTGTGATTTTTGGTAACCCTTAAAGTACCAATTGAAAATGACACCACATAAAACTATCTCCTAAAATTATGTAAAATTTCTATATCCTTAGATCATTCACCAATTTCACGATCACTAATTTTTCACCCTACCATAGAATCAAGGTTCTTTTACATGCGCTTTGACTGGTATTTAGTAAATTAGTTCCATCAACCTCAAAAACAAACTAAAATGAAAGTATTAAAATGGCTTTTGATCACCATAGTGGTAATTGGCGCACTATTTTACTTTGTCGGTCAGCCTTACTTAAAAGAACAGACAAAAAAGAACAGTCCAGAAAAAACGGCCACTTATAAGGAAGGTGGCATGAATATGACCGTAAAATATAGCAGTCCCTTTAAAAAAGACCGGGTTATCTTTGGGGAATTGGTTCCCTATGATGTCGTTTGGAGAACTGGTGCCAATGAACCAACTATCTTTACTACTGGCTCTGATATCATGATCATGGATAAAAGTCTTCCCGCGGGCACCTATTCCCTATGGACCATACCAAATAAGGATCAATGGGAAATTATTTTTAACAAGGACATTCCGGGCTGGGGTGTTACTATCTTAAGCGGTGGCAAAGAAACTACCAGAAAACCAAAAGAGGACATTGTAAATGTGATGGTTCCCACCACCCATATCGCAGCACCTCTAGAGAGTTTTACCATTGCTTTTGAAGGAAATGAACCAACATTGCTTACCATGGCGTGGGATCAGACTAAAGTGAGTATTCCAATCAAAAATTAGCGTTGAGCACAAAAAAAAACACAAGTTCAGAGAGTATTTCTAAAATAAAATCTTTTAGAAAAAAAATCCCGTCTACCAAGGAGCTTACAAAAGGCATCTTAGAAGGAAACAATACTGCTTTGGGCCGGGCCATTACGCTGGTGGAAAGCACTAATATCACCCATTTAGAGCGGGCAAATGAAATAATTGAAAATTGCCTATCCCATACCAACGACAGTATTCGAATAGGCATAACCGGTGTTCCTGGTGTTGGAAAAAGCACTTTTATTGAAACTTTTGGGCTTCATTTGACAGCCTTGGAAAAAAAAGTGGCCGTGCTTGCTGTGGACCCTACAAGTTCCATCAGCAAAGGAAGTATATTAGGTGACAAGACCCGCATGGAGGAATTGGTAAAAGATCCCAATGCTTTTATAAGGCCTTCCCCTTCAGGGAGTACTTTGGGAGGGGTGGCACGCAAAACCAGGGAATCTATCATTCTTTGCGAAGCCGCTGGCTATGATGTCATTCTAATTGAGACCGTTGGTGTAGGACAAAGTGAAACAGCGGTTCATGGCATGGTGGATTTCTTCTTGCTCCTAAAGTTGGCGGGAGCAGGTGATGAACTTCAAGGTATCAAAAGAGGTATCATGGAAATGGCAGATGCCATCGTCATCAATAAAGCCGATGGTGATAACCTGACAAGAACAAAAATAGCTAAGGCCGAATTTACAAGGGCACTACACTTGTACCCTCCAAAGGAAAATGGCTGGATACCCAAGGTCCTTACCTGCTCGGCACTGGAAAATAAGGGCATTAAAAAAATATGGGAGCTTATGGATGCCTACCTAAATGAAAATAAACGTAGAGGTGGGTTTAAAAGTAAAAGAAGGGAACAAAACAAATATTGGCTGTTACAAACGGTAGAAGACCAACTCAAACAAAGGTTCTATCAGAACAAAGAGGTGAAAATCCTTTTGGATAGTTTATTGCTCGAGGTAATGGACAGTAAAATTTCCCCTTTCAAAGCAGCTGAAAAGCTATTGGTCCTGCATCAAAAGGAACTTAAATAAAAAGCCTAAATTTGCCCCAGAAATAATACCTGTCAATGAAAATTATCACAAATTCCTTATTGTCCATCGTAGTTCCTTTATATAATGAAGAAGACAATGCAGCATTGCTCACAAAAAAAATCCATGAAAGTCTGGAAGGGTACAATTATCAGATCATCTACATTGATGACTTTTCTACCGACCGCACAAGAAAAGTGATCAAGGACCTTAAAGATGAAAAGGTACATCTCATTGAATTAAAGAAAAATTATGGACAGAGCTTGGCTTTGGCGGCAGGTATAGATTATGCCAAAGGGGAGTATATCATCACCATGGATGGGGATCTTCAAAACGATCCCAGCGATATTCCACATATGCTGTCCTATGCCATAGGTGGGGAATATGATGTAGTTACGGGTATCCGCCAGAAACGGAAAGACTCCTTGGCAAAAAAAATTCCCTCGAAGATTGCCAATTTTTTGGTAAGACGAGTTACTAAATTGGACATTAAGGACAATGGTTGTGCTCTAAAAGTATTCACCAAGGACATCGCAAAAGACCTGAACCTTTATGGTGAAATGCACAGGTTCATCACTTTATTGGCCTATTTGGAAGGTGCGCAGATAAAACAAGTGCCCGTAAAACACCATGCAAGGCATGCAGGGGTATCCAAATACGGATTAGAGCGTGTTTTTAAGGTGGTGGCAGATATGATGTTGCTCTTGTTTATCCGAAAGTACTTCCAAAGACCCATTCACCTATTCGGTATTTTTGGGGTTTTATTGATCATCCTAGGGTTTTTCATCAACATCTACCTTCTTATCGTAAAATTGACAGGGGAAGACATTGGGACACGCCCGCTATTAATTTTTGGAATGATGTTCATTTTGGCGGGCATACAATTGTTTACCATTGGGATTGTCATGGAATTACTGATACGTACCTATTACGAATCACAGAGCAAGAGACCTTATCGAATTAAAAAAATATTCGTAGGTGATAAATCAGCGTAAACACCTAATCACCGCATTAAAAATTGGTATTAGTGCGGTCTTGATCTACTTTATTTTTTCGAAAATTAATATCGGAGAGGTAGTAGAGACCATAAAGCGGACCCAGGCCTTATATTTACTATTGTCAATTCTGGCATTTGTGCTTTCCAAGGTGCTTTCTTCCTATAGACTAAATCTATATTTTCACGAATTAAAAATATACCTCACCCAGAAGAGCAACTTGAAACTTTATCTCCTGGGAATGTTCTACAATCTGTTTTTGCCTGGGGGAATTGGGGGGGATGCCTACAAAGGGTATTTGATCAAAAAAAAGTTTGATGTAGAAACTAAAAAAGTGGTTGCAGTACTAGTTCTGGATAGACTGAGCGGTATGCTCCTTTTATTTATCTACGCCTGTCTATTGGCCCTATTATTAAACCAGGTGGATATCCTATTATTTAAGCCCTTTGCCATTATAGGATTACTATTGAGTGTTGTTGTATTTTGGATTTTGAACAAGAAGTTTTTTCCTTTTGCCCTGCCCGTTTTTTGGTCGTCCTTTGGCTATTCTTCTTTGGTACAGTTATTCCAATTGATAAGTGCGTTCTTAATATTAAAAGCTCTCCATCTAGAATACAACACACTATCTTACTTGTTCATATTTCTTATCTCTTCTATTGTTTCTGTTTTACCACTTACCATTGGGGGCATTGGCAGTAGGGAAGTCACTTTTTTCTATGGTGCGGCTTGGTTGGCATTGGATCAAAATGCATCCATTGGCATCAGCATGGTTTTCTTTTTGATTACCGCATTCGTATCCCTATTGGGCATAGTGTACCATTTTAAAAAACCGCAATTGGATACCTTCGAAGTTTAATTGATATGGACCAGGTACATTTTGTCTACTATATTTTTTCGATTGGACGGATTCATAAATTTAGCCTGTAACCTGGTAATCCTAAATTGGTCAACAACGTGCCTTTTATCCCAGACAAACCCTTCCCCATTGAGTTTCTGCAACTCATCATTGGTAACATAGATCCAGATATCCCTTTTTCCTTTAAGTTCCTCTAAAGTGGCCTCGGCAACAGGTCTTTTATTGTAGAAATCCAGTGCCCAAGTATACATTGGCGATACCTTATAAATAGCCTCAACAGGTATGCCCTCTTCAGCCACTATCTTAGCCATATTGGATCCTCCTTGATACTTCAACAGAGATGGGTAAAAATGAAGATTTAGTATGGAGTTTAATAAAAGTGAAGTATAAACCGCTATGGTAAACACCCTGATGGAATAGTCTTCTTTTTTTAAACAAAAATAAATAATAACAGCCAACAAGATACCCAATAAAACAAAGGACACCGTTGTTTGCAGTTTAAATACGAAGAAGCACAAAAGGAGCACTGCTATAAAAACTAAGGCCAAAATGAAGTACTGCACCGCTAAAAATATCTTTTTGGTTTTCACACTGCCTGTCTCGAACATCTTGTACAGGTAGGAGGCCGTCAAAATGGAAAACAAGGGCATGGTTATATTTAGGTAATGTGGCAATTTAAACTGCGCAAAACTTATAATAATGAAAATAAGTGTAACTCCTCCAACCGTCAAAAATTCCGTATTGGCGTCGTACTTAAATCTTAATTGAATCAATTTTTTTAGTCGGGTCCAATAGGCCGCTATCCCGAGGACTGTCCAAGGCAAGAATACCCAAAGGAAAGTATGGAAGAAAAATAAGAAATCGCTACTGTTCTTGCCAACCCCCTCGCCACTTAAGCGCTCAAAGCTTTGTTCCCAGAAAATAAAGAAAATACCACTGCGATGGTCTTTTCCCCGAATCACTTTTTCAGGATGCAGATCAAACTGGTGGTAGTAGGCATACAACATAGGTGTTATGGTGATCGCAAAAATCAACAAGGCCACCAATACACGCCAATTTACCAAAGAAAGCCATTTTCTTGTGTAAGCCAAATGACATAGTATTGGAAAACCAATAACCAAAATTGCAATCTGTCCTTTAGTAGAAAAAGCGATCCCTGCCCCTAAAGCCCCTAAAATTATTGACTTTATTTTGTGGTGCTCTATATAGGCCACCAAATGCCATATGGCAAAAATGGTAAATCCGGTAAGAACTGCATCCGTGCGGACATCAATTGCGGCGAGCATAATAGTTTGTGAGGTCATAAAGACCAAAGCCGCCAATCTTCCAGTTACCTTATTGTATAACAATTTACCCAAGCCAAAGCAGCTATAGGCACCCAAAAAGGTAGAAAGGATAGCAGGTATACGGTAAGCCCACTCATTAATACCAAATATTTTAAAAGATAAAGCCGCAAGCCAATAGTGCATGTGAGGCTTATCCAAATATTCCTCGGGACCTTTAAAAAGGCTGAGAAAATCGTTCTCTTGGACCATCCGCATGGCCATAACGGCAAACTGGGCGGAATCGTTTTCAAGAAGGGTAACGAACATTCCGGCCACATAGACCAAAATAACAAACAGCAATAAAAACCAATATCTAGTATTAGAAATCATAGAAGAATTTCTGGAGAGCAAATATATGCAACTTTGTAAATAACCAACTTAAAAATAAGCCTATTCCCAACCCTGTCAATATATCCAAAGGGAAATGGACCCCAACATATATTCTACTATAAGCGACTACCGAAGCCCAAACAAATAAGAAGAAACCTATGTATTTATATTTGAAAACCAATAATCTGGTAAAGAAAAAGGCCAAAGCAAATGAGTTTGCCGCATGTGCAGAAAAATAACCGAATTTTCCCCCACAGCTGCTTTTGACAAGCCTTACCATTCCGTTCAGTTCCGGATCGTGGCAAGGCCGTAAACGTTGAACCCCATATTTAAAAAAATTGGCCAATTGATCGGTTACGGTAATAAGCATGGCCACGGTTACCAATATCAACAGGGTCTTCTTAAGACCAAAGCACCTATAAATGGCAACAAGCAAAAATAGGTAAAGGGGTATTGAACTGAATTTATTGGTCATGAACAACCAAAATCCATCCCAAGCAGTGCTTCCCATGGAATTGAGAAACAAGAAAATTTCCTTATCTAGCTGTAACAATTGATCCATCCCTCTTAGTCCACGTACCGGGAAATTTCCCTGTCATAAAATTCAGTTGCCTGTGCTATCAAGGTCTCTGCTTCAGATTCCAGGTCCTTTTCATCCTCTTTGGTGAAATCTTCCAACCATTCTACTTCATCATCCTCCAAATTTATAATAAATCTTGGGTACTCTGTATGAATGACAAATATGGCAGTCGGGTAATCGGTATTGTCACCCAGTAAAAATTTAGGAAAATCCATAGTTTTTATAGTTTATCTAATTAATCGATTTTAGTGTGTTGCCTAGCAACTTTTTGCTCATATAGTTAAATCGAATATACAACATTATTGCAGAGGCAGTTAAGCCTGCCAACAGTCCAATCCATATCCCAGTGCTGCGTAACGGGGTATACAATCCCAAGTATAAACTAACGGGAAAGCCTATAACCCAATAAGCAATAAACGTGATAATCGTGGGGATCTTTACATCCTGTAGACCGCGTAATGCCCCCAATACAACCACCTGTAATCCGTCTGAAATCTGAAAAAATGCCGCCACAAATATGAGCTCTGCAGCCATTATGATCACCTCGGTATTGTCCGCACTATTGGCAAGATCGTTGACATCCAAGTAAATAGTTGGGAGCCAATCTTTGAACAAAAGGAACAAGGCCGCAAAAACGATTTCCAATAAAAATGTCAAAAAGAAGATGGAAATTGCTATCCGCCTAAGATCCTGAAAATTCCTCAATCCCTTTTGGTTGGCCACACGTATCATGGCCGCCACTCCAAGTCCTATCCCTACCATAAACGTCATACTTGATAAATTCAACGCAATTTGATTGGCAGCTTGTGAATTTTTTCCCAATACACCACTCAACCAGATGGCGGCTGTAAAAATGGCCACTTCAAAGAACATCTGTAGGGCAGATGGAAATCCAAGGTCTATGATTTTTTTCATCACCTTTTTCTCCAGGTTCCGGAAATTAAATCCAGTAACGTAGTCATGGAATTTCTTTTTGTTTTTTAGCAGTACCCATATATAAATGACCATGATGACTCTAGAAATCAAAGTCCCAAGGGCGGCACCAACGATTCCCATTTTTGGGAAACCAAAAGAACCAAAAATCAATAAATAGTTAAGTACAATATTCAAAATATTGGCAATAACCGTTGCATACATCGGATATTTGGTTTGTGAAAGCCCTTCAGAAAATTGTTTGAAGGCTTGAAAAATAATCAACGGAACCAGAGAAAAGGCTACCAAGTCCAAATAGGGCATAGACAATTCAACAACTTCTGGCGGCTGCTTCATCATATACATCAGTGGTTTTGACAACATGATCAATCCAAATAGGGACAGCCCCAATCCAGTGCATAGCACCAAGCCGTGTTTTAAGGCACTCTTTCCGACTTCTTTATTTCCTGCACCGTCCGCTTCTGCGACCAGGGGGGTAATAGCAGTAGAAAATCCAATTCCTAGTGACATCGCGATAAAAATAAAGCTATTTCCCAAAGAGACTGCGGCCAACTCTGCAGTACCTAACTGGCCCACCATAATATTATCCGCAAAAGCCACGAACGTATGTCCCAGCATCCCTAAAATAACAGGGAAGGACAACTGTAAATTATAGCGAAATTCTTTGGTGTACTGCTTGAACAAGGTCTCAATTTTTGAAGTGCAAATATAGAAGTTACCTTGGTTTTATTATCAAAAAATCTTGTATATAATTGCGGTTCAAAGGATCCAAATCTGCAATCCAAGGACTGAAATTTGATATGTCTCCCCAAAACTACCGATCTCTTTTATTTAAGATTCCACAATTTGCTGTATTTTGATTAATTTAGGGATACCTAACGGCAAAAACCACTAACCAAACCTACATGTCCATCGATAATTTTGAGATTAAAGGCCTAACAGATGAACAAGTACTGCAATCAAGGGTTTCATATGGACAGAACAAACTAGTATTTAAAAAAGAAAATAGATTCCTCGACGCTTTAAAGAATCTTGCCAAGGAACCAATGGTGATTTTACTATTGGTGGCCTCTGTGATTTACTTTGTCAGTGGAGATTATGGGGATGGCATTTTCTTGGCCATTGCCATTGTAATGGTAGCCTCCATTTCCCTTTATCAGGACTCTAGAAGTCGTGATGCCCTTAAAAAACTTAAAGATTTTACCCAACCACATTCCAAGGTGTACAGAAATGGGGAAGTCCTGGAGATTAAGAGTGAGGAACTTGTTATTGGGGACAGCCTTATTGTGGATGAGGGAAGTACTATTCCGGCTGATGGAACCATCATACATTCCAACGATTTTTCTGTAAATGAGTCCATTCTTACCGGGGAATCCCTCTCAGTTTACAAAGACGCAACGAAAGAGGACAATTCAATCTATCTAGGCACCACCGTGGCCAGCGGTTTGGCAATAGCCACCATAACTGCCATTGGGAACAATACGGCCCTCGGGAAAATCGGGAAAAGCATTGAGGATATTGAAACGGAGAAGACCCCCCTTGAATTTCAAATAGGGAATTTTGTAAAAATAATGGTCTTTTGGGGAGCACTGGTCTTTTTAGTGGTTTGGGGTATCAACTATTCCCATTCTCTTGACCTTCTAGATAGTTTGCTTAAAGCACTCACCTTGGCCATGAGTATTTTGCCAGAGGAAATCCCCGTGGCCTTCACCACTTTTATGGCCCTAGGTGCTTGGCGGTTGATGAAGTTGGGGGTTGTGGTCAAGCAAATGAAAACCGTGGAATCCCTTGGGAGCGCCACAGTGATCTGCACCGATAAAACTGGCACCATTACGCAAAATAAAATGAGTTTGGCAAGAGTCTATGTCATGGATTCGGGGAAAATCTCCAATCCAGAACAAGAATTGGCCACAGAGGAAAAAGAATTGCTAAGACTGGCGATGTGGGCCAGTGAACCCATTCCATTTGATCCAATGGAGCTTGCTTTGCATGAATCCTATGCACAAAACTTTCCTATGGACGAAAGACCGGATTACAAGATGGTTCATGAGTATCCATTGGATGGCAAACCCCCTATGATGACGCATCTTTTTGAAAATGCATCTGGAAAGCGCATCATCGCGGCCAAAGGTGCCCCAGAAGCTTTTCTGGACATTTCCAACCTTACCAAGGTACAGAAACAGGCTATTTTAGCTGCCATTGAAGAATTGGCCAAAAAAGGGTACCGAATTTTAGGGGTCGGAGAGGCTAAATTTGACAGCAACGAATTTCCAAAAATACAACAGCAATTTACCTTTGCCTTTAAAGGACTCGTAGCTTTTTATGATCCTCCCAAAGAAAATATAGCTTCGGTTTTTGAACATTTCCACGAGGCCGGGATTACCGTAAAAATTGTAACGGGCGATAATGCAGAAACAACAGAGGCCATTGCAAAACAGGTGAATTTTAGGGGCTATGAAAAAAGTATTTCCGGAAAAGAGCTGATGAAATTAAAGGATGATGAATTACAGGAGTGTGTAAAGGAAACACAGATTTTCACCCGCATGTTCCCCGATGCCAAAATGCGAATCATCAATGCCCTAAAAGCAAACAATGAGGTTGTGGTTATGACAGGTGATGGCGTCAACGATGGCCCTGCCCTCAAGTCCGCACATATTGGGGTTGCCATGGGGAAAAAAGGGACTGAGATTGCCAAACAGGCCGCATCCCTCATATTGGCAGATGACGACCTGGCCAAAATGGTGGATGCCATTGCCATGGGAAGAAAAATTTATACCAACCTAAAAAAGGCCATACAGTATGTAATTTCCATTCACATCCCTATCATACTTACCGTATTTATCCCTTTGGCCTTGGGCTGGTTGTACCCCAATATATTCACCCCTGTACATGTAATACTCCTGGAATTGATAATGGGTCCCACTTGTTCCATTATCTATGAAAATGAGCCCATGGAAAAAAATACCATGATACAAAAACCCCGTCCCTTTTCAAATACCTTTTTCAGTAGGAAGGAATTGACAACGAGTGTTATCCAGGGTCTAGCAATTACAGCAGGGACCTTGACGGTATACCAATTAGCAGTCTCCCAGGATTTAAATGAAGCTACGACAAGGGCTATGGTCTTCACTACCCTAATTGCTGCCAACATTTTCCTCACCTTGGTCAATAGGTCCTTTTATTTTTCGGTCCTTACCACGTTGAAATACAAAAACAATTTAGTAGGAATCATCATAGGAATAACCATTACGCTTACTGGGGTCTTGCTCTATATGGATCCGTTTACGGCATTTTTTCAATTTGAAAGTCTCACCAATGATCAATTATGGACCAGTATTGGCATTGGATTTATATCTGTGATATGGTATGAACTTGTAAAAGGGATCAAACGAGGCCGAAAATAGCGTATCGGCAATATCCCAAGAATTGACTGGGCATTAATTTAAGTTTGCTAGATAACCTCAACTAAGAATCTATCCATGGGATCATAATTGTTTAGCCTCCTCCCAAAAGACATCCATTTCAGAAAGGGTCATATCTTTTAGTGCCTTCCCTTGTTCTTTCGCCTTTTCTTCCAAATATTGAAATCTTTTTATGAATTTTTTATTGGTGCGTTCCAATGCATTCTCGGGATTTATATTCAAGAACCTGGCATAATTTACCATGGAAAACAGCACGTCCCCAAATTCGGCCTCCATAGCGTCAGTATTCCCAGATCTTACCTCATCTTGAAATTCCCCTAACTCTTCTTGGACCTTTTCCCATACCTGCTCTGGTTTTTCCCAATTAAAACCGACCCCGGCTACTTTGTCCTGTATCCGGTTGGATTTAACCAGGGCGGGGAGACTCGTGGGTACACCTTCCAAAACGCTTTTTTTACCTTCCTTTAATTTAATTTTCTCCCAATTCTGCTTTACTTCCTCCTCATTGGCAACTTTGACATCCCCGTATATATGGGGGTGCCTGTTGATGAGCTTTTCACAGATATCATTGGCCACATCGGCTATATCAAAAGATTTGGTCTCACTTCCAATCTTGGCATAGAAAACGATGTGCAACAATACATCGCCCAATTCCTTTTTAACTTCTTCAAGGTCACCATCCAATATAGCATCCCCCAATTCATAGGTCTCCTCAATGGTAAGGTGCCTCAACGTCTGCATCGTTTGCTTTTGGTCCCAAGGACATTTGGCCCGTAACTCATCCATAATGGTCAATAAACGGTCAAAGGCTTGTAATTGGGAGGCTCTCGAATTCATAAAAATTAGTTTTCGTAAAAATACAAATCTACCCTAGAAGCCCATGTACGATTTATATGTTATTTTAGGGGTAGCTATTTTCGATATCGTCAACGAGTCCAAAACTTTAATTTAAAGGTTATACCAATGAATAATGCAAACAAACTTTTGGCCATTAAAATAATCCATACTTTGATCTGGCTATTTTTTGTCAGCATAATTTTCTATATCCTCTACGCCGGGATTACCAATACCATAAATCCATTCACTTGGATCGCTATTGGGCTAGTGATCGGGGAGGGAATTGTATTGCTTATATTTAAGATGTTCTGTCCCTTGACAGTTTTAGCAAGAAATTACTCCGATTCCAAGAAAGATAATTTTGATATTTTTCTCCCAAATTGGTTGGCCAAGTACAACAAAATAATATTCACTTCCCTTTTTGTCCTTGGCCTGGTACTTGTTTTGTTTCGTGTTATGCTTTAAAACAGGGGGCGTAAATAAAAAAATCCCTCCAAGACCTGTGCCTTTAGAGGGATTTTCCAACTAACTCAATCTTCATTTCCTTATTCGGCCTCTGCGACCGATACCGTTTTTATTGCCTCTCCTATTAGGGTTTCTCCTTCCAATATTTCGAAAGTTGTAGCATTGGCTGTGGTATCGTGCAATACCCTTACCAAAGTCTGGGCCACATCTTGTCTACTTATATCCCCTCTTTTGTCCAAACTTATAGCCAAATCTATCTTACCCACACCTTTAGCATTCTTAAGTGATCCTGGGCGCACGATGGTATAATTGAGGCCACTATGTCTCAAATGTTCATCTGCGTTCTGCTTGGCTCGTAAATATTCTTGCAGTCCTTCGGCCTCCTCGGGTTTATCTGCTCCTATGGAGCTCAACATCACAAACTTTTTAATATGTGCCATTTTAGCCACATCAATAAGTCTTTTTGCTCCTTCTTGATCGACCTCCACTACTTTTTTCCCTCCCGAACCGGCAGCAAATATTACCTTATCTATATCTTCCATGGTATGCACCAAATCATCCTCCAAATCGCCCAATACGGTTTTCACCCCCATGGTTTCAAATTGCTCCCTTTGATCTTTCTTACGGACCATTGCAACGGGATTAAAATATTGTGATTCCTTTAAAAGGTTTACTATTATTTTTCCTGTGGTACCATTGGCACCTGCTATCAATACGTTCTCCATACTTTAAAGTTAACCCATAAGGCGTTAGAACCCAAATTTATAATCCTGTTTAACGCGCCCTTAACCCATTCTACCTTACTTTAACATTAATTTACAATGAAGCTTCATTAGAAGCTTCTAATGATAAAAAATGATGTTGATAATGACCAGACTAAAGTCAATAAGGCCCAGAAAATTCCTATTTTAGTATGAAAGAAAACAATATGTTATCACCTCTGATTACCACTGATTGGTTGAAAAGCCATATGAATGATCCTAATCTTGTTATTTTGGATGCAAGTATGCCCGAAAACAAGTCGGGCAAGAGCTCCAATTTAGGAGATATTCAAATCACAAACGCGAGGATTTTTGATCTAAAAAATTCTTTTTCTGATAAGTTCAACAGTTTGCCCAATATGCTCCCCGATGAGGCTTCCTTTACCAATGCGAGTAAGGATTTAGGCGTCAATGCCGATAGCCTTATTGTTGTTTATGACAATTTGGGTGTTTATTCCAGCCCCAGGGTTTGGTGGATGTTCAAAACCATGGGACATGAAAATATTGCCGTTTTGGATGGAGGACTGCCCAAATGGATAGAACAAGGGTTTCCTACCGAACCTATTCATAAATCGACATATCCCATAGGAAATTTTAAGGCACATTTTAGACCAAACCAAGTAAAGAGTGCAGCTGACATCTTACAGAATATTAAAAAAAAGGAAGCCTTGGTCATTGATGCTCGTTCTGCGGGACGCTTTTGTGGGAAGGAACCAGAACCAAGAAAGGATCTAAAGAGCGGACATATCCCAGGCTCATTAAACCTTCCTTATACCGAGGTCCTAAAAGATGGACAAATTCTACCGAAAGAAGATTTAAAACAAATTTTTAAAAACTTAAAACTTGAGGACCGTTCCTTAGTGTTCACTTGTGGATCTGGTCTTACTGCATGTATAATACTTTTGGCTAGTGAATTGGTCCAAAAGAACCCAACAGCTGTCTACGATGGTTCTTGGACAGAATGGGGCCAGCGAAACGATGTTCCAATTGCTACTTAACATAAAAGTCCTTTGTCCAGCATCCTAAATTCAAAATCAATCAACAATGAACCATCTCCTTCTATTTCTAAGTAAACTTAAAATCACCTCTTCCTTTTCATAGGAAATTGTTCTGCTCCCTTCCGGAAATTCGATGCATATAATCTGGGAAGGTTCAGAAAAAATCTATTTCTCCGAAATTTAGCAGACCCAAGTAGTAACCAATGTATCAAAACCCAGTATGGAAATTTTTAGGCCGGATCCTTCTATTATCACTGGTACATCTGTAATCATTGTCCCTGGAGGAGGACTGTATGCCCATAGTATCAATAGTGAGGGAAATGATGTTGACCATTGGTTAAATACCAAGGGGATCACCGCCTTTGTCCTTAAATAATAGATTGGTCCCCACAGAGGAAGATGGAGTGGCCCATTTGGATAAGGATGTAGAACTGGTGAACGCATAAGCTTCAAAGGTTTTACGATGTGTTACAGAAAATAGACTCAATGCCATAGCTCACGTAACACAGCGTTCCTAAGAATTGGGTATAGACCCTGACAAAATAGGGTTTATGGGATTTTCAGATGGGGGAGCCGCAACAATGCCTGTCATTTACAACGCTACAAAAGAAAGTAGACCTAATTTTATTGTTCCGGCATATCCTTGAATGGATATTGTCCCTGCCAATAGTCCGCCAATTTTTTTGGTTTTTGCAACCGATGATCCTTTAGGATTGGCACCCGCCAGCGTAGAACTTTGTACGCCCTGGGAAAAGAAAGGTGTGCCGACAGAAATGCATATGTACTCTAAGGGTGGACATGGATTTGGAATGAAGATACAAGGGCTACCATCAGATAGTTGAATAGAACGATTCAACGATTGGTCCATTGCCGAATGGACTGACAAAGTCCAATTCTAAAACATTGAAATACAAGTGAGTAATTCCATAAATCTCTTTGACAATTGATCCATTAATTTAATACTTTTACTTAAAAATTATAAAGATTTTAAAAAACATTATTATTTTAAAAACGTTATTATAAGTATCCAACCAAACCAATTTCTGCTGTGAAATACATTTTGATCTCCACGTTTCTTTTTCTATGTGTAGGCCATGCGCAACAAAGCGGACCTTTCCAAGATGAAGTGTTGTCAATTCAAAAAAAATACGACGGACTTTGGGATGCCTCCAAAACAACAATTGTTTTTACGGGCAGTTCCAGTATACGCATGTGGAATAATATTCAAGATGCTTTTCCTGAATACCAAGTCATAAATTCCGGCTTTGGCGGTTCCATGTCTTCAGATCTATTAATATATACCAATGAACTAATCCTTAAATATAAACCTAAAAAGGTGTTTATTTACGAAGGGGACAATGATATCGTAGCCAAGGTACAAACGAGAGACATCCTAGAAAATACAAGGGCGATCATAAACCGTATAAATGCAAAGGATCCAAAAACAGAAATTGTACTTATTTCTGCCAAGCCAAGCATTGCAAGATGGGGCTACAGAAATAAATATAAAAGATTAAACCGTGGGTTCCTTCGATTGAGCAAAAAGGATGACACCATAAGCTATGCCAATGTTTGGGAACCCATGTTATATAAAAATAAGGTAAGGCATGATCTCTTTCGTGAAGATGGACTGCACATGAATTCCAAAGGATACGACCTATGGCTTTCTGTAATTAAAGATCATGTCAAATAATCAATAACTATATAAGCCACGTAATCTATGATCAAATCACACTTGACCAAATCTTTCTTACTCTTTTTAAGTATCATTACTCTAGTTGCCTGTCAGGAAAAAACAGTTAAAAAACCCATTCAATTTCCAATTACGGATTTGGCTACCGAAAACATGATTCCCAAACCTTTCAAAGCCATTTCTACCAATAGTGCTTTTGGTCTGGACGAACATACGGCCATCTTCACCTCTCAAAATACAAATGGATTTCCCGAGGTTGGACAGTTTCTATCTAACAAGATCAAAGAAAAAATAAATCTTTCCATACCTGTAAATAAGTCGGTCTCAGAATCAGAATCCGTAGAGCGCATCATTTACATCAACCAATCCAATAGTCTGGACTTGGCCACCAAAGAATCCTACCAATTGTATATTACTAAAGATTCTGTGATCATAAACTCTAAAACTGCCGAAGGCGCCTTTAGGGGAATACAGACTTTGAGACAGATCATACCTGAAACGAGCAACGATACTCTTACGGATCACAAAATGTGGTTGGTTCCCACAGGAAAAATTTGGGATCATCCAAACTATACCTATAGGGGAGCCATGCTAGATGTAGCAAGACATTTTTTTAGTGTAACGGATGTAAAAAAATATTTGGACATTTTGGCCTATTATAAAATTAATGTCCTGCATTTGCACCTTTCGGACGATCAAGGATGGCGGATTGAGATAAAATCGTGGCCGAGATTAACTGAGGTTGGCGGAAAAACGGAAGTCGGTGGCGGAGAAGGGGGATTCTATACCCAAAATGATTATAAGGATCTTGTCAGCTATGCCGCTGAACGACATATTACCATTATACCTGAAATAGACATGCCCGGCCACACCAATGCCGCGTCTGTCGCATACCCTTTTTTAAATGGTAACGGGAAAGCAGTTAAGCCCTATACGGGAACGCATGTGGGCTTTAGTACTTTTGATGCACGAAAAGATACTGTTTACGCCTTTTTAGATGATGTTATTCGGGAGATAAGCGCCATAACACCAGGACCTTATTTTCATATAGGAGGTGATGAAAGCCATGTCACCAAGAAAAAGGATTATATCCTATTTGTGGATAAAGTTGAAACGATTGTCAAGAAATATGGCAAAAAAATGATAGGATGGGATGAGATTGTACAGTCTGATATAGATTCTACCACCATCGCCCAACATTGGAGCAATGAAAAAAATGCCCTAGCTGCCATAAAAAAAGGAAGTAAACTTATTTTATCCCCTGCCAAAAAAGCCTATTTGGATATGCAGTACGATACCCTTTCAAAATTTGGACTGCATTGGGCCGCTTATATCCCTGTTGATTCCGCCTACCAATGGAGCCCTGAAAAATACATCAAGGGAATACAACCAAAGGATATCCTTGGCGTTGAAGCGCCTTTATGGTCTGAAACCATAAGTAACATAGATGAGTTGGAATATTTGGCCTTCCCTAGAATTATTGGGTATGCAGAATTGGGTTGGTCTACTGAAGAAAATAGGGATTGGGAAAATTATAAAGTCCGCCTAGGTAACCAAGCCTCGTTTTTGGAAAAGATGGACGTAAAGTATTATCCATCGCCAAAAATTGATTGGAAAAATTAGGAGCCAACCAATACCAAAAAAGAGAAGATTGAATTCATACTTATACCATAAAAAAAGCCTTCATTAATGAAGGCTTTTATATGAACTTATGTTTCTGTTATTTTTTTATACCAGGGATACCAGTGGGCTTTTTAGTCTGCCAATCAAATTTCTCGGCCCTCTTTTCTATTGGCCAAATTTCATCCAAATTATTGGCGTTGTACACTTTGCCATTTTTTACAACATTCTCTAGTGAATTCGTATTTCTAATATCCTCCAATGGATTTTTTGATAGAATTAGAATATCTGCCAACTTTCCTGTTTCAAGTGTTCCCAAATCCCCATCCAATCCTAAGGCTGTAGCGCCAAGAACTGTAGCTACTTTTAGGGCATCGTGGTTTTTCATTCCTCCACTAGCGACTGACCATAATTCCCAATGGTATCCCAAGCCTTGTAATTGACCATGACTTCCAATTCCTGCCAATCCTCCAGCGGCTACAAGATCTTTCATAAATTCGGCATGTTTTTTAAAGACGTGCTCTTCTTCCATAAACCATCCCGGTCTTCTCCTAGATTTACTGGCCAACTCTTCGTAAGGGGTGAAATATTGAAGTTTTTGGTCACCCCACACATTTTCGTTGGCATAATAGTAATTTTCTGCCCAAGGTCCTCCATAGGAAACCAATAAGGTTGGTGTAACAGCCATTTTGGAATCAGCTATAGTCTTAACAACATCTTGGTAAATGGGATAAATGGGCAGGGAG
This sequence comes from Psychroserpens sp., assembly GCA_047612485.1. GTDB lineage: Bacteria > Bacteroidota > Bacteroidia > Flavobacteriales > Flavobacteriaceae > Sediminicola. The sequence continues at coordinate 5,501 of JBLGAT010000027.1, read as the reverse complement.
TGTTCATGTCCGGGATATCCATCCAATAGTTGGGTCATGTTCAACTTAAAGTCAAGACCACCCTCTGTTGTTGGCATCAATTTAAGCTCTTTGGCCGCCATGATGATCCATTGGCGCTGTTGCCTATTACCTACCAGGTACATTTTAATACTCTTGGTATTGTAATATTCACTGTATTGTCTCAAAACATCCTTCGCGTGCTCCAAACTTTCAATTTGATAGGACCAATAGCCAACCCCAGGTCCTGTACTGTATACCCTGGGACCGTGAAGCATTCCAGCTTCTACCATATCGGAATACGTAAGTACGTCTGTGGTTGCTGTTTGCGGATCCCTTGTAGTGGTTACTCCGTAAGCAAGATTTGCGGAGTACATCCACACCTGGCTTTTATGAACATTCCAATTGGGCCACATATGCGCATGGGTATCCACAAAACCTGGGGTGAGCGTTTTTCCGGTAACATCAAGAATTTTTGTTCCGGAAGGCACATCAAAACTGCCAGAAGTCCCAATCTGTTTTATGCGATTGTTTTCAACGAGAATGTCCCCATTTTCAATCACCTCATCACCCTTCATGGTAATGATACGTCCTCCCTTCAATAATAAAGTCCCTTTAGGAATATCCTTTTTGTAAGAAACCTTGATTCTATATTCTTTAGCCTTAAATTTTGGATCCTTCTTAGCGTCTTCTCCTTTAGCTTTATCAACCTTAGTTGAATCCCCTTTCTTTTCAAGGTCCTTTAGTTCCTGTTCCATTTTTTTAGACGCTACCAGACTGTCAGTAAATTTCTTCCCTGCTACCAGATCATATCTAAAATGACTTGCCCCCAAGGACCAATGCACCATTTTACTATCCGAGGACCATACGGGAAATTCTCCTCCCATAATGGTAAGTTTCATGGCCGGAAAAGCAGCCTCTTGAGGTTTTGCAACGGATATTGACGGAGTTTTACCATATCTGGGAATGATTACCGAATAAATATCGTTGTTGATTTTCGCCAAAGCCGAGGTGCCATCTGGAGAGATAAGTATTTGAACAGCTTTTGAAGCTTTATCCTCAGCCCTCCAACCCTCTTCTGAAGCAGGCATGATTGAAGGAAGATAATGATCCTCATTGTGATCCTTTCCAAAGACATCGGAAGAGCCATAGGTCTCAATACCTTTTAATTCTAGGTGAGATTTTTCGTCCGAACCGTCCCAACGAATGGATACCAGTCCTTTTTCACCATCAAATAGGTAGATACGATCATCCACTTTTGTAAAATGGGGATAGGTCCTGTCCTTTGATTTATCAATAAAATTAATATTCCCTCCTGCCGATGAGATCCAAACCAAATCTTCTTGTGCACTATCTGAAAAAGTGCTGATAGCATCATCATAGTTCTGGGCCGATCCACTATTGAAGGCAATCCTATTTGAATTGTACGACCAGGATGGATTGGTATAAATACCAGGTTCTTTGGTCAACTGTTCGACTTTGACACGACCATCCACATTGGCCTTATAAAGGTGACCTCCTCCGGTTTTCCAAGTTGTAAAGACTAGATATTTTCCGTCGGGTGACCATGATGGCTGGGCTTCTGTGTAATCATTGTTTGTAATCTTTTTTGGTGTTCCATTGGGCAAATCCATTACATAAAGTCTGTTGAGAGCCGTAAATGCCAATTTACTGGCATCCGGTGATGGTTTGGCGTCCCTAATTTGGGTAACCAAGGCTTCTGCGGCATCTTCAATAGGGTATTTAAATTCCAATCTTGGTCCAAGATCCAATTGCACATCTACTTCAAAAGGTATTTCTTTAGCTACCTTATTTTCCAAGGAAATAGAATAAATCTTACCGCCATAGGACGCAATCAAATTCTTGCTGTCTGGAGTAAAAGACATGGCGGGCAAAACCCCTAAAGGTGCAATGGATTCCTGTTCATCCCGTTGTACAGGATATGCCAACCATTTTTCTTCCCCTGATTTAAGATTTCTTAGAACCAGTCCGGTTTCATCTTCAAATCTTGTTCCATAAACCATCCACTGCCCGTTATCGGATAAGGTTGGTGTAAATGCAGAACCATACCTAGATGTTATCGTGGCAACATCCCCATCAACCATATCATAAGTGCCAATTTGATATTGGGGCAATTGTGCGTTGTAGTTCCATGCATTTTTACGTTGGGAAAAGTAAATCAGTTTTCCATCCGCTGCAATCGCCGGATCAATAGTCTTCAATTCTTTAGGTTCTGAAATCAACTCATTTCCTTTACCGCCGTCTTTATGATAGATATGCAGTTTAGGATTTCTTCTCCCTTTTGACCCTATAATATATTGTCCGTCTGGGGTCCATTCTGCTGCAAAGAAATTCTCCTTTTTTTCTTTACTGAGTTGAGCATCTTTTTTTGTAGCAATTTCCATGGTCCAAATATTGTCCGATCCACTTTTGTCAGAAATGAAAACCAAGGATTTTCCATCCGGACTAAATCTCGGATGAACGTCATATGCCAATCCTTTGGTTAGGGCCCAGGCCTTACCACCAATAATGGGCATCATATAAATATCGCCCATCAGATCAAAAACAATCGACTTGCCATCTGGACTGACATCCAAGGAAATCCATGTCCCTTTATCCGTCGAAAAAGAGATCGAACGTTCTGGTTCTAAGGGAAGCTCCTTAGTTGCCTTTTTTAATGTGTCCTTCTCTGATTTTGATTGTTGTGCATTCCCGAGAAATACGCTTAAAAAAAGTAATAATGCCGTAAAATGGTAATTGTGCCGGAATCCCATTGAGTATAGGTTTTTAAAAATTAGTCGCCTAAATATAGGCAATAATTCCATGATTAATCCCCACAAAAAAAGCCTTCATTAATGAAGGCTTTTACTTTGTAAAGAAAAGATCTGCTTACTCCTTATCTTCAGACTTTAAATTTTCTTCTTTTTTTGCATCAAAATCGGTAATACCTTGTTCCTGCAATAAATTATACCACTGAACCACTTTTTTAATGTCGCTCATATACACACGGTCTTCATCGTAATTGGGCAAAATTTCAAAAAAGTATTCTTCCAATTTCAACTTATCCTCTTTATGTCCAACAGAGGTCTTCCCTCCGTTTTCCTTTTTTTGAATATTCTGAAAAACTTCCCTAAGAGGCACTTCCTCCTCAAGGGTATATATGGCTATTTCAGAAAGTACACTGACGTTACTTTTAAAACCTACCGTAATCTTCTTACCATCCAATAAGGATTCGGCAACAAAACCAGTTCGGGTCTGTGTCAACAATTTATAAAGTCCTGGTTTTCCTCCTATGGATAAAATTTTATCTAAACTCATTTCCTACTTTTAAATTTGTGGGGGCAAATATTACACTTTTACTCTAATAAATAAATTACTTAACGTGCTTTTTTCAATTCGGGAAAGCGCATTCTATAATCAACACTGATTTTTCCCTTTGAAATATTGGCCAATCTGCTTTTTAACAGGCGTTTTTTTAAGGAGGATAATTTATCCGTAAACAAAATTCCTTCAATGTGATCGTACTCGTGCTGAATCACTCGGGCCAACATCCCATCATAAGTTTCCTTTTTCGGTTTAAAATTTTCATCTAGGTAACTGATAGTCAATGTATCCTGTCTGATCACATCTTCACGAACATCGGGAATGCTCAGGCATCCTTCATTGAATGCCCATTCCATTCCTGTTTCCTCCAAGATCTTGGCATTGATAAAAACACGCTTAAAATCTTTTAATTCATTTTGCTCTGTTTCCGTTAAATCTTCATCATCAGCAAAAGGAGTTGCATCTACCATGAACATTCTAATGGGCAATCCTATTTGGGGAGCAGCTAGCCCTACCCCATTGGCATTGTACATGGTTTCCCACATATTATCTATCAATGAAGATAGATTGGAGTAATCTTTATCAATATCCGTCCCTACTTTTCTTAAAACGGGATCGCCATAAGCTACAATCGGTAATATCATGTTTAATTAATCTTTAAATCTTGTTCTGTAAATGTTTCCTGTATTCAACCAATTTACCAAATCCAAGTAGAGAAACGTTAATTTGAAAAGCTTTTTTCCGTTAGGCACATTGGAATTGGTAGAATTCTTATCGTTATATAATTTTATATGTCGGCACTCTTCCCCTTCTAAAAGATCGTTACGTCCAAAAGAAAGTTTATTTTTAAAGGGCAGATCGTAAAATTCCTTAAGGGCTTTATCTGAAAGACCACGCCAACTGCAGATCGAGAAATAATAGTTGTCCAAATCTTTATTTTCAAACATACGTTCCTTTCTTCTATTCCATTTATCACTTGCCTCGGCTTGATCCACATAATGTTTGAAATGAATTTCAACATCATCTAAAACTCCAACCGGATAATTGGTGGGATATTTCGAATATTTGGATTCTTCAATGAATCCAAGTTCAAGATTCATATAATAATCAAAATTTTTAAGGATCTTAATGTAACATGGGGTGTAAATGAACAATCCTACAAAAGGTGTGTTATAGGGTAATTTTAACCATTGATAAATTTGGCCTCCCCAACAATTCCGGCTAACAATAACAAAATCCTTATTTTTAAGCCTTTCAATAGCCCTGTCACTGTAAAAGTTCTCAAAGTACTGTTGAGCTTTCCTTTTGATCCATATTTCTAGGCCCACCAACATTAATACGTTGTTTTTTGCAAGTAAGCTTGTAAAATAATAGTGGCACTTATTTCATCTACCAAGGCCTTGTTCCTGCGTTGCTTTTTCTTAAGGCCACTATCGATCATGGTTTGAAATGCCATTTTGGAAGTGAATCTTTCATCATGGCGTACTACAGGGATCTCGGGAAAAGCTTCAGATAATTTCAGTAAAAAAGGTTTGATAAGGACTTCAGATTCCGATGGGGTATTGTCCATTTGTTTTGGCTCCCCTACCACAAACTTTTCCACCTTTTCTTTTTGGACATAATTTTTAAGGTAGTCCAACAAGCCCTTGGTTTCCACAGTGGCCAAACCTGAGGCAATAAGCTGTAGCTCATCCGTGACCGCTATGCCCGTTCTCACTTTTCCAAAATCCAATGCAACTATCCTGGCCACCTTATTTTTTTTGCAAAAATAAGCATAAAATGTTATAACCATAAATTTGAAAGGTTTATTACCACCTAGCGATTATATTTGTCTTAAAATTGATTAAAATGACCGAATTAAGACAAATCATAGAAAAGGCTTGGGATGACCGAGAATTACTGAAGGACGATAAGACCCAAGCAGCCATACGAAAGATCATCGATTTGTTGGACATTGGACAACTCCGTTGTGCTGAACCAACGGCGGATGGTTGGCAGATCAACGAATGGGTTAAAAAGGCAGTAGTTCTTTACTTTCCAATACAAAAAATGCAAACTTTGGAAGTCGGGATTTTTGAATATCACGATAAAATGCCCCTTAAAAGAGGATATGCCGAAAAAGGTATCCGTGTGGTACCAAATGCGGTTGCCCGACATGGGGCCTATATTTCGGCCGGCAC
>JBLGAT010000026.1:0-31795 GCA_047612485.1 Psychroserpens sp. | reverse complement strand
AATATTTTGAAAACACGTCCCCAATAGACAATAGTTTAATTGCTAAATATCCACGTTCGCAAAAAGAGGATGTAGAACTAGCGTTGGATGCTGCCAATGCCGCAAAAGAAGCTTGGGGAAATACCTCTGCAACAGAACGCTCTAGCCTCTTATATAAGGTAGCAGATATTATAGAAGAGCATTTAGAGGAATTTGCACTTGTGGAAACCTGTGACAATGGCAAGCCCATTCGCGAAACGCTCAATGCCGATATTCCCTTGGCAATAGATCATTGGCGTTATTTTGCAGCTTGTATTCGTTCTGAAGAAGGATCGGCATCCGAGTTGGACGCCAATACCCTATCCATGAACATTAAAGAGCCTCTTGGGGTGATCGCCCAAATTATCCCCTGGAATTTTCCGCTGTTAATGCTTTCATGGAAATTACCTCCTGCATTGGTCACCGGAAATTGTGTGATTTTAAAACCTGCCGAACAAACACCATCTTCAGCCACACTGCTAATGGAAAAAATTTCCGATGTCTTTCCTCCTGGCGTCGTCAATATCATACATGGTTTTGGTCCGGAAGCAGGTAAACCTTTAGCTTCCAGTTCGCGTGTCGATAAAGTAGCATTTACGGGTGAGACCACCACAGGACAGCTCATTATGCAATACGCATCAAAAAACCTAAATCCAGTGACAATGGAACTAGGAGGTAAATCCCCCAACGTGTTCTTTAATAGTGTCATGGATGAAGACGATGCATTTTTAGACAAAGCTATTGAAGGGGCGGTATTGTTTGCGTTTAATCAAGGAGAGGTCTGCACCTGCCCTTCCAGATTATTGGTTCAAGAAGGTATTTATGATGCCTTTATGGAGCGCGTTATCGCTAGAACAAATGCCATCATCCAAGGCAATCCTTACGATGTGAATACCATGCTCGGCGCCCAGGCTTCCAATGACCAATATGAAAAAATACAATCGTATTTAAAAATCGGAAAAGAAGAGGGTGCCAAAGTTCTTGCCGGTGGGGAAGCCAACAAACTTAGTGGTAACTTGGCTGAGGGATTTTATATTCAACCAACCATATTGGAAGGGCACAACAAGATGCGCGTATTTCAAGAAGAGATCTTTGGACCGGTTGTTTGTGTTACAAAATTTAAAGATGAAGCTGAAGCCATAGAAATTGCAAACGACACCCTTTATGGACTTGGCGCAGGTGTTTGGACAAGAGATGCCCACCAATTGTATCAAATACCCAGAGCCATTAAAGCGGGCCGTGTTTGGGTAAACTGCTATCATGCCTATCCTGCACACGCTCCATTTGGTGGTTATAAAAAATCTGGATTTGGAAGAGAAAACCATGTCATGATGCTCAATTACTATCGCCAAACTAAGAACATGCTTATTTCATACGATAAGAATAAATTAGGATTCTTTTAATGGTCAATTAAATAAAGAAAGGCTGAATAACAACATTCAGCCTTTCTTATCAAAATTTTAGATGGAAAGAATAGCTATTACAGAAGCAGCGGCAAAGATTGTCAACCAATTAAAGGAACAATATGGACCACTTATTTTTCACCAAAGTGGAGGTTGCTGCGATGGATCGGCCCCCATGATTTTTGAAGAAGGCGATATGTATTTAGATGAGAGCGATACATTGTTGGGCACCATTGAAGGTGTTAATTTTTATATGAACCAAGATCAATTTGAATATTGGAAACACACGCATTTAACAGTAGATATTACCAAAGGCAGGGGGTCCAGTTTTTCCCTTGAAATTCCTCTTGGACTGCGATTTATCATTCATTCCAGACTTTTGACAAATGAGGAAAACAAAGCCCTCAATTTATAACATCATGCCAACAATGGGCATAGCCAATTACCTCCTAATTTTCTGCCTTAACTTTCCCGCTCAAGGCTAGTGGAATGTTTCAGTAACTAGGGCAAAAGCAGCCACTTTTCTGATGTTAATCGTCTCAATTTAAGGCAGTACGGAAAGAGAAGTTGGCAAAAAAAGGATCCCCTTATCAAAAGGAAACACCATTTTCATTCCCAGAAATGTTGCACATAAATGGAGGAATGAAACGGATGAAGCTACGCAAGCCATCTTATGAATGTTCAGTGAAGGTGCATAAGGACATCCTTCCATATTGGACAGTTGCTTTTTGGTAAAAAATATAGCAGTAAAAATTCGAATTGAGCATCCGTTTACCCTGCCTAAAAAGGTAAATAAAAAACAAAGAAGAAGCGTAAGTGTTTGATAATTAGGCTTCATTAAATATATTATATCTTCCTAAAATTTAGTTCCGATCGGAGCCTTGTTTTTCACATGCCGGCCATTTTCTTACACGCATAAAAAAAACCTTTAGGGTCAATAATTTAGAGCTTTAATCGTAATTTTGAATTGTTAATTTCCGAATCCTAGTTGCGCTCCTTGCACAGCGGAATATCGGGCAGGTTATAAGTGGAAAATTAAGATATGAAAAGAGCATTGGCCAGGTTTAGAAACAGTGCGTTTAGACGTTTCATAGGGAAACATCAGAAATATGCCCCTATAATTTTCTTCATTGCCGGGTTTGTTTTTGATTCTTTGACCCTTGGTCGCATTGACCGGCTATACGACCTCATTGTCCTTTGCTTGTACATGTTAGCGCTCACCATCACCCTTTTCCTCTATAATTTGGTTGACGACGGCAAATGGAAGAACACCTTTCTTGAACGGTATGAGGTATACTTTCCCTTGGTGATCCAATTTTTCTTTGGGGGACTTTCTAGCGCCTATGTAATATATTTCTCCAGAAGTGTTTCCCTTTCCAAAACCATCTCCTTTTTTATCATTCTGGTCCTTTTACTTTTTGCCAATGAATTGCTTAAGAAAAGGATATCCAATAAGTACTTACAGTTTAGCGTGTATTTTTTTATAAGCATCACGTTTTTTAGTTTTATCATACCTGTCTTTATAAGTGAAATGAATACTCGGATTTTTATTGTATCGGGCTTGGTCAGTTTAGCTTGCACCCTATTATTAATTATCACTATTTACAGTGTAAGTCCCAGCACCCGATCGGAAATAAGTTTGATAAAACTCATAGGCATCATACTCGCTGTTTATACCCTGATCAATACCTTTTACTTTTTTAAGCTTATTCCCCCCGTTCCCCTGGCCATGGATACTGGGATAGTTGCCCACACTATTAAATTAAAAAACAATAAATATGTCGTCAGTTACGAAACGGATGAGTGGTACGTGTTTTGGAGAAATCACAGGCTTAAATTTATTCACGATCCCAAAGACAATGTATATGTATTCTCCTCCATATTTGCCCCAACAGACCTAGAAAAATCTATACTGCATAGATGGGAATGGTATAATGGGATTACCAAAGAATGGGAGATAGTGGAGGACATAGGTTATGAAATTACCGGAGGAAGGGATGGCGGTTACCGCGGATATACCTTTAAGAACAATGTTAAACCTGGGCATTGGAAGGTTGAGGTTATAACCGAGGAAGAACTGGTCTTGGGGGTAATAGATTTTGAGATTATTATCAGTTCGTCCCTGCAGCCACATAGGGTGGTCCAAAAGAAATTCTGATTTCCTTTAAAAAGTAACCGAGTCCTCTTAGTGAGGGACCGTAAAGCCCTTCCATTAAATTAATATACATCTAAAGGCCACAAAATAATTATTGCTATTTTTAACTATTACCAAATGATATGCAAACTTAAAATGACCTTAGATCAATGTCCAAATTACAAGAGTTCCGAGAAAGCTTAAACTTAACCCAGAAGGAGTTATTTGAAAAATCCGGGGTCTCTGTAAGAACAATTCAGCGCATTGAGGCCGGGACAGAACCAAAGGGCCATACCCTTAAAGCGTTGGCCACCACCTTGGAGATTTCTGAAAATGAGTTACTCAAAAAAAATGAAAGTTCAGGCTCCATCAACTACACCTTGTTGAAGCTCATCAACCTTTCTTCTTTGTTGGGTACTATTTTTCCCCCCGCAAACATTTTGTTCCCCCTATTGATCATGTTTGCTAAAAAGCAATTTAATCCATTGGCCAAACAGATAGTATCTGTTCAAATTATAATGACCGTGTCATCCTTTATCATCTTCATGACAAGTGCATTACTTAAAAATTGGTTTTCCCTAGGGAATGAATTTACCATGGTTGTCATGGTTCTACTGGTCCTGGCCAATATATTCGTTATTATCAGGAATACCGCGGCCATTGATAAAAACAAAGAATTGTATATAAAGCTGAACTTTAGTTTTATTTGAGATTGTCGCGCTTTTGGCGGTTTATTGGCGGGTCTGCTTTGATAATAATCCAGGCTAATTTCTAATTTTTGCCTTAAAATCTACATCACATGACAGGGTCAAAAATCTTAATCGCACTAATTCTCTTTTCCGGTAATGCCGGTGTTAAAGCCCAAGTTGAGAGGAGTGCCCCTTTATTTATCGAACTAAAAAAGCAAGACAGTATCTTCTTCGAAAAAGGGTTTAACCAATGTGACCTGAACTATCTTGAAGCGCATATAACCAAAGATTTGAGATTTTATCACGATCAAGGAGGATTTCAGGACAGGAAGATGTTTTTCGAAAACAATAAGAAATATATTTGTTCCAGTCCCGCTAAGAAACCCATCAGAAAGGTCGAAGAAACGAGTTTGGAACTCTTCCCACTTTATAACAACGGAAAACTATATGGCGTTATTCAAAAGGGTATCCATCATTTCTATATTCGGGAAAATGGAAAAGTAGGTTTGCCCACAAGTACCGCCAAGTTTACCCATGTTTGGATCATGGAACAGGGTGTTTGGAAACTTAGTGAAGCCCTGAGCTATGATCACCATGACCCAAAACTTGAAGAAAAAAAAGCCTATGGGATAGATCAATTACTGAAAGATAATAAAGTACCCGCCTTGGGACTGGGCATTATAGAAAATGGGCAGCTCACAAGAATTCAGGTTTATGGCACCTTGGATACAGAAAAAAAAGCGCCTTATAATACCATCTTTAAGGTAGCTTCCCTGACCAAGCCCATTGTGGCAATTACTGCGCTAAAACTTATTGATAAGGGACTACTGGGATTGGATGAACCCTTGTATACCCATTGGATGGATCCCGACGTTAAAGATGACCCCAGAACAAAAAAATTAACCCCGAGACTTGTCCTATCACACCAAACCGGATTTCCGAACTGGAGGTATCTAACAGATAACAACAAACTAGCTTTTGAGTTTGATCCTGGAACACAATACCAATACTCCGGGGAAGGTTTTGAATACCTTAGGAAAGCCATCGAAGCCAAACTTGGCAAGAGTATTGAAGAATTAACAGAAGAACTGCTATTTAAGCCTGTCGGAATGACTGATACCAGATTCTGGTGGGATGAATCCATGGACGAAACAAGGTACGCCAGGAATTTTGATGAAAATGGCAAGCAGATCCACACAAACAAATATTACGAAGCCAATGCGGCTGCCAACCTGCTGACCACAGTAGAAGATTACTGTCGGTTCATCGCCTATGTTATGAATGGAGCTGGGCTGTCGGATCTACTGTTCACTGAAATGCAGGTAAAACAGATAAGAGTGGGTGATGGTAATTATTTCGGCCTAGGATGGGAGATCCTCACAGGGTTCAGCAATGATGAAACCTTATTTCTTCACAGTGGTAAAGATCCGGGTGTAAGTACTCTTGCGGTATTTTTTCCCAAGTCGAAAAACGGCTATGTTATTTTCCTGAATGGTGATAATGTAAATAAGGTATTGGAAGAATTGCTCTCCAATCATTTATATGGCGGAAAGGAATTATGGAATAAAAGATAGAAAAATGTGGATAGGGTATTGCCATCCCAATACTGCCAAATATTAAAGTCATCTTAAATGTTCTTCTATTTCAAAGCAATCGCTTAGTTTTGTGATGCAGTTAAAAACAAATGGCTAGAAAAAAAGAATATATAGAACAAGAGGTTCTGGAAAAAGCAATGGCCTTGTTCTGGAGAAATGGGTATGAATCCACTTCTGTTCGTATGCTGGAGAAAGAAATGGGTATCAACCAATTCTCCATTTATGCCAGTTTTGGAAGCAAAAAAGGTGTATTTCTAGAAAGTATAAATGCCTACAAAAGGAAAATAAATAGCATTACCGACAAACTGGAAAAATCCCACAATGGGGTTCCCGGTATCAAACAATACTTTTATGATTTTTTGGAATTTGCCAAAGAAAACAATGTTAGTAAAGGTTGTTTGGTGACCAACACTGTAAATGAACTGGGAGAAAATGCAGATCCTGTTGTAATGGCGGAATTGATAAAATTTGCATCAAACATTAAACGTCTATTTATAATTAACCTTAAACAGGATTCAAAAAAAGACAACGAAACCATTGAACGACAAGCGAACTATTTAATGACCTCCATCTTGGGCATATCAATTGCTTCTAAAATATTCGACCAAAATCAGTTGGAAGACGCTATTGAAATAGCGTTTAAAAACCTGTAACATTTTTTTACCTTTAAACTAAGCAAATGCTTAGTAATAAATACTACTTAAAATTAAATATTTAAAACTATGAGTACATTTAAAATTCACACTATCGATTCAGCACCAGAAAATAGCAAGCCTTTATTGGAAAATTCCATGAAATCATTCGGCATGATTCCGAACCTACACGGCGTTTTGGCCGAGTCTCCCGGTATCCTGGAAGCGTATCAAATGTTGCACAGTTTATTTGAAAATTCGTCTTTCAACAATGATGAACTAACTGTGGTGTGGCAGACCATAAATGTTGAGCACGGATGTCATTATTGTGTCCCTGCACATACAGGAATTGCACATATGATGAAAGTGGATGAAGCGATAACGGAAGCTTTGAGAAATAGAACGGCAATGCCAAACGATAAACTTCAAACCTTGCACGAATTCACATTGTCCATTGTTCGTAATAGGGGTATTGTGACGGATTTGGAAACAGAAGCGTTTTATGCTGCTGGTTACAATAAAAGACAACTCTTGGAAATTATTCTGGGGCTATCCCAAAAAGTTCTCAGTAACTATGTTAACCATATTGCAGAAACTCCAGTGGATAAGGCTTTTGAAAAATTTACTTGGAAGAAATAACTTTCCAAGTACCATAATTATTTAGAATGACACTGTCTGTGTTTTAAACAGAGAGTGTTGTTCTACTTTTTAATGTGCCTGGAATTTCATGTTAAATTAGATAACTAGTACTATTACTATGATCAAAATATCCGTAATGTATCCGAACAATACAGAGGTGAAATTTGACACTGATTATTATAAAAACCCCCACCTTCCCATGATTGCAGAAACACTGGGCAGCACCCTGAAAGGATTGGAATTTAATATACATCTTGGAGGAAGAACTCCCGCCGAACCGCCGACATATATTGCTGTGGCGCATTTGACCTTTGATTCTTTAGATTCCTTTAAAGCTTATATTGCGCCTAATGCTACAAAATTTGCGGCAGACGTCCCCAATTACACCAATGTTAAGGGAGAAATTCAAATAAGTGATATCGTAAAAATTTAAATATGGCAGTTAAGATAAAAATAGACGTTATTTCTGACGTTGTTTGCCCTTGGTGCACCATCGGCTACAAGCGTTTGGAAAAAGCCATTTCAGAAATGGGAATAGGGGACAAAATAGAGTTGGAATGGCAACCTTTTGAACTAAATCCCCATATGCCTTCTGAAGGGGAGAATGTAAAAGAACATATTGCAAATAAATACGGTGCTTCCCCTGAAGACCAAAAACGTTCTCAAGAACATATGGCCGAAGTTGGCGCTGAACTGGGTTTTACCTTTGATTATTTTGATGATATGAAAATAGTCAATACGCGGGATGCGCACATTCTATTGGATTTTGCCAAAGAACAGGGAAAACAAACTGAATTGAAAATGCGCTTGGTCACAGCATTTTTTAGTGAACGAAAGGATGTTTCAGATAGGGATATCCTACTCCAAGAACTAAAGAATATTGGTTTAAATACAGATGCCGCAATGACAAGATTGGATGATGATAACGCTCGATACGAAATTCAAAGCAAAGAAACGTATTGGCAGAGTGTTGGTGTGTCTTCGGTTCCAACCATAATTTTCAACAATAAAAGTGCCCTAACCGGCGCCCAACCTGTTGGTGTCTATAAACAAGTTCTATCGGAGTTACTGGATCAGTAATCATAAGCCCATAAATTGGAAAATACATAAGGGCGACTATTGCTTTTTATAACAGTGTCACCCTTATTTTTTAATTAGGTTGATCAAAGGTAAATTCTAAAGGATGATTTCTCCTTATTCACCATTTAAAAACTTTCTGTTAGTTCTTAAAGAACTTTGCGACCCGAAATAATATTATATAGGATTACAACAACGGCAATTACTAAAAGGATGTGAATTAAGTTACTAGTACCCAATCCTGGGATTATATCCAATAACCCTAATAACCAAATAACGATACAAATAACGGCAACAAGCCAAAGTAGACTTCTCATGATAATATTATTTATAGTTAGTTATCTAAGATAAAAAAATAAAAATTCAATCGATTAAATTATTAACTCATTCCAAAATCAAAAAGTACATATCCATAGGATGCAAATTCATTTCTGAGATCTTTACATTTCAAAAAAACGTTCACTTCAATACCAAATCCCTACATAAGCCTATGCTGTATTTTGAATAAAAATCACTAAATTTAAGAAGGAAAAATTACAGCTATAATGGAAAAGGAAATCACCAAAGAGTATACCAATGGGGAACTTACTGTAATATGGAAACCAAAAGCGTGCATACATTCCGAGGAATGCATCCACGCCCTACCCAATGTCTACAAACCAAAAGAAAAACCCTGGATTACCCCAGAGAATGCCTCCACACAGGAATTGAAGGATCAAATTGCCAAATGCCCTTCCGGGGCATTGAGTTATTATATGAACAAGGATGGAAAAATGGAAATGGACAAAAAAAAGGAAAGCATGGAAACCAAAGTAGAAGTAAAAGAAAATGGGCCGTTATTGGTCCACGGAACATTAAAGGTAACAGACAAAACCGGTAAGGTAGAAATGAAAAAAAGGATTACCGCATTTTGTAGGTGTGGCTCCTCCAACAATAAACCGTATTGTGACGGAACACATAACGAAATTAACTTTCAAGGTTGATCACCATTTAATAGTTCATAAATTTTTTATTAATCCAATTACCAATTCCGGACTCACTTAAATGTACAAAACACTCTTCACCCTACTATTTTTATGTGTTTTCACTCCCCTTTTAGGACAAGACAAGTCCGCTTACACCATCTTCAATGCTAACGGCAAAAAAGTAACCTACGCCAAAATGGTCAAAGTACTTTCTTCTAAAGATATTATCCTTTTTGGTGAAGTGCACAACAATGCCATTGCACACTGGCTGCAATACGAAGTAACATCAGATTTGACAAACACAAAACCTATGATTTTAGGGGCAGAAATGTTTGAGGCGGATAACCAAGAACCTTTGAACAAGTATCTAAGTGGAACTATTAATCAAAAAGGATTGGATAGTTTAGCCCGACTTTGGCCCAATTATAATACAGATTATGCTCCCTTGGTAAATTTTGCCAAGGAGCGCCAACTACCCTTTATAGCCACCAATATTCCAAGGCGCTATGCGTCCATGGTCTATAAAAATGGATTTGAAGTATTGGATACACTTACTCCACCAGAAAAGGCCTGGATCGCACCTTTGCCCATAGTCTTTGACCCCGAGCTGCCCGGATACCAAAACATTCTGAAAATGATGGGAGACCATGGAACACCAGAATTAGTAATGGCCCAAGCGGTAAAAGATGCCACCATGGCCCACTTTATCTTACATAATTACAATCCGGGGTCTAGGCTCCTCCATTTCAATGGGGCCTACCATTCCAACAACTACGAGGGTATTTTATGGTATTTGAAACTTTCGGCCCCTAATTATGCGTATGCCACCATATCCACAGTTTCCCAAGATACCATTGATAAACTACTACCGGAACATAAAGGATTGGCAGATTTCATCATTTGTGTAGACAGTCATATGACCAATACATATTAAGACGATAATCGATATAATTTCAGTATCTTAATTAAAAATATAGCAAGTAATACTGACCATGGAGAAAAAATGTCCCGAATGTGGAGAGAAAATCATAGGCCGGGTAGACAAGAAATTTTGTTCGGATTACTGTCGCAATGCTTTCAACAACAGGCTGAACAAGGATAGTAAAAACCTCATCCGTAACATCAACAACCGACTTCGTAAAAATTATAGGATTTTGGAAAGCTTTAGCCTTAAGGACGGTAAAACCAAGACCAACAAAACTAAATTGTTGGATAAAGGTTTCGATTTTGAATATTTCACCCATCTCTATACCACACAAAAAGGAACCGTGTACTTTTTTGTGTACGATTTGGGGTATTTACCCCTGGACAATGATTTTTATATGATCGTAAAAAGGGCATAAAAAAATAATCCTCCTAATGGAGGATTTAAATAATAACCTAAGGAATCAATGGGCAACCAAAAGGCACCTTTTAATGTTTTAAGTAGTTACTTCCAGTTTTGACCAGATAATTTTAATGCTGCAATCACAATATCCTTTCGACTGATCTGGCCTACAAGAACACCATTCTGCAAAACGGGCAATCTACGGCGATTGTTCTTATGAAAAATACCAGCAGCATCAAAAATACTGATATCGTGTGGTATGGTCTCCACGTTCTTGGTCATGTATTTCTCCACATTCTTATCTAAAATGGGCATATTGAAATAGCGACTCTCAGAAATGGTTTTCATACAATCGGCCTCAGAGATTATGCCTACCAAAAAGTTGTTGTCATCCATTACGGGGCCCCCGGAAATATTATATTTTGTGAACAGCTCCATAACTTCTAAAATGGATTGTTCCGGTTTAAAAGTGACCAGTTTTTTAGTCATATAATCCTCAACCATTATTGGTGTAGAATATACTTTTTTTACGGTCTCCCGTGCGCCTTGAAAACTTTTGATACCCATATGGTTAATTTTTAGGTTAATCTTAAATATAGAACTTTACACAGTATGATACAATCTTTTAACATATATAATAGATTAAATACATGTTTTTCACAATTATTGTGATTATTTATCAATAAAAATGACTACCTCCAATGGAGCCTACCGCTTAAAAACTCTATATAAAATTATAAAAAATGAATTTTCCACGGGATTTTTATACATTTAGGGAACACTATATCCTAATGAAAAAATTTACGACTGGCATTACCCTTATCCTATTGGGACTGGCCACATATTGGAGTTTCAGTTCCGCAATGCCTACCTATCACAAAAGCGATACAGTACCGCTAAAAAATTTTTCTACCGACCGTGCTTTAGCCCATGTTAAAAAAATATCCGAGGCACCCCACGCTGTGGGATTTCCGGCACATGAAGAAGTGAGGGCCTATATTGTCTCAGAGCTTCAAAAAATGGGACTTGAAACTAGCCTCCAAGAAGGGTATACCGCTGGAGATTGGGCCAATTTGAGTAAGGCCACCAACATCATGGCCCGTATTCCCGGTTCGAATAAAGGAAAGGCACTTATGCTATTGTCACATTACGACAGTAGCACCCACTCTTCCCTAGGAGCCAGTGATGCAGGGAGTGGTGTAGCCACAATTTTAGAGGGGATAAGGGCTTTTCTTTCCCAGAACAAGTCCCCTAAGAACGATATTATTGTCCTATTCTCCGACGCTGAAGAATTGGGCCTGAACGGAGCCGACCTTTTTGCAAACAAGCACCCATGGGCCAACGATGTGGGCCTAGTTCTAAATTTTGAAGCTCGCGGTAGTGGCGGACCCAGTTATATGCTCATTGAAACCAATAGGGGCAATAGTAGGCTCATTGAGGAGTTTACAGCGGCCGGTCCTGAATACCCCGTTGCAAATTCTCTTGTCTACAGCATCTACAAAATGTTGCCCAACGATACCGATTTAACGGTTTTTAGAGAAGACCGAGACATAGAGGGGCTTAATTTTGCCTTTATAGATGACCACTACGATTATCATACCGCACGTGATAATTATGAGCGATTGGACAGAAATACCCTGGCACACCAAGGCAGCTATCTAATGCCACTTTTAGAGCATTTTGGCAATGCTGATCTTGGGGATCTTAAAAGTTTGAATGATGATGTCTATTTTAATGTTCCCTTCTTTAAACTGGTTTCCTATCCTTTTGATTGGATCTGGCCCATGTTTGTTCTTGCCCTTCTCTTGTTTGTTTGCCTAATGGTATATGGTTTTAAAAATCAACGTCTGCACTTGAAGGAAATTTACAAAGGGTTCCTGCCAATGGGCATTTCCCTCTTGATCAATGGAGTGATCGGCTTTTATAGTTGGACATTTTTGAAATGGTTATACCCCCAATACTTGGATATGCTTCACGGATTTACCTACAATGGTTATTTCTATATTGCAGCCTTTGTCTTTTTGAGTATCGCCATTTGTTTTTGGGCCTATAATAAATTCCAACATCTTAATATCGCAAATCTATTGGTGGCCCCTATCATTTTATGGCTCATCATTTGTGCAGCAGTGGCATACTATTTACCGGGAGCAAGTTTTTTCATCATCCCCCTTTTTGCACTTTTGGCCTGTTTGCTGATCATTCTCAACCAGAAGACACCCAACCCCTATCTGCTGGTCTTTTTGGCATTGCCGGCCCTTTGGATCTATGCCCCTTTCGT
Organism: Psychroserpens sp.; assembly: GCA_047612485.1. Taxonomy (GTDB): domain Bacteria; phylum Bacteroidota; class Bacteroidia; order Flavobacteriales; family Flavobacteriaceae; genus Sediminicola. Next base: position 19,038 of record JBLGAT010000026.1, on the reverse strand, counting down.
AAAGATGTTTCCCGTAGGGTTGGGCCTCAAGATGATGGTGGCCTCAACGGTTTTGACTACCCTTACATTCTATCTTTTACTTCCTATTTTTGGATTTTATAAGTCGAAAGGTAAATTGGCTTTCTTAAGTCAGTTGCTGTTTGTGATTTTTATGTTGGTCGCCCATTTCAATTCGGGTTTCTCAAAAGAACACGCCAAGCCAAGTAGCCTGTTGTATGTGCTTAACACAGATAACAATAGCGCACAATGGGTGTCCTATGACCACGAACTGATCGATTGGAACAAACAATACTTTGAGGGATCCTCCCCGAACAAAGAAAATTACCAAGTGATGAGCAGCAAATACAGCTCTGGCTTCACCTACAGTTCCAATGCCCCTATAAAAGAAATAGCACCTCCAAGAATAGAAAAAACCATGGATACCACTATTGCTGGCAATAGGTTGGTAAAGCTTACCATAACTCCCCAACGTCCTGTGAACCGGATTGAAATTTTCGCCAATGCTATCCCCTTGGTCTCTGTGTCTGTAAATGATATTGAACTATCTTCATTTTACCTCAAGGATAGAAATAGAAAAAAATTGCTCACCCATTACATCAGTAACAATGATAGTACCACATTGGAACTGTTGTTTCCAAAAGATCAGATTTTGGAACTTCAAATCTATGAGGCCTCCAATAATCTACTTAGCCACCCTTTGTTCAGTGTTCCCGAAAGACCGGAAACGAGTATCCCAATGCCTTTTATTCTGAACGATGCCATTTTAACAACTAAAACAATACGATTTGAATAGCACCATAGGAATCATGGGATGTGGTTGGCTTGGTACTCCCTTGGCACAACATCTTATCCAAGAAAACCTCACCGTCCATGGAAGTACTACTTCCCCAGATAAATTACAGGAACTGCAAGATTTGGGCATTCGGCCCTATAAAATAAAGCTCTCAGAAAATGGCATTGAGGGACCCATTAAAGCTTTTCTGGAAAACGTTAATGTATTGATCGTTAACGTCCCCCCAAACCTTAGAGGTCCCGACAAAGAAAATTATAAGGTAAAAATGGACCATTTACTTGCCGCTATTAAAGGTAGTGGAGTTCCCAAACTTATTTTTATCAGCAGTACTTCGGTGTACGGAGAATTGGATGGTGATGTTACCGAGACTTCCGTGCCACATCCAGAAACGGAATCGGGCAAACAATTGTTGGCCGCTGAGGAGAAATTTAAAAATGATCCTGATTTGGAAACCACTATTATTCGATTTGGTGGGTTAATTGGCCCCAACAGGCATCCCATAACCTTCCTAGCCGGTAAAAAGGACCTGTCCAACGGCAACCATCCCATTAACCTCATCCATCTGGAAGACTGCATCCTTATTATAGAAACTATCTTGAAAGAAGGGTATTGGGGTGAAATTTTCAACGGGGTATACCCCTTGCATCCCCAAAAAAAAGAATACTATGCCAACGAGGCCAAAAAAAGGGGGCTCGAAGTCCCGGAATATAAAGACTCTATCAACTCCCATGGCAAAAAAGTAGTTCCCTTTAATTTGATGCACCGTAAAAAATACCGTTTTCAAAAATCAATCGTCATTTGACATTCTAATAAGTAAAAAAGAAACTTTTTTACTGACTTACAAACCTTTAAAGAATTACTTAACATATTACTAGAAATAATTTAATAGTTTTGGCGCAATTAATAAATAAGAAAATGAAAAAAATAATTTTTGTGCTAATTTTTGCCTTGGGATATATAGGGAGCGCACAGACCAAAAGTGAACTTCAGAATCATTATGAGGCCTTTTACAACGAAATGAGGTTACAGGGTGACGTAGATGGTGTTATCAACGCCTTGACCCATCTAAACGTAATGTCACCTTCCATTGAACGCAGGGATACCTTGGCCTATGTTTATGCCAATGACAACCAGCATATGCAGGCGCTAAACACAATAGGGATTGAAAAAAATGATGCGGACTCTGATCTAGCCTTGCAAGTAAAAGCGATTTCCCTAAAGGCCTTGAACCAACCAAAACGTGCCTTGGAGCAATTTGAGCTTTTGTTCAAAAGATCACCAAACTCCTTTTTGGCCTACGAACTTGCCGATCTAAAAATCCAGACCGGGGATAGCGCAGGTGCCACCGCCAATATAGAATACGGCATAACCAATGTAACGGATGATATGACCTATGCATTTTATGAAAGACAGCAACCTTATGATGTATCCTTAAAGGCGGCCTTTCTTCATTTAAAAGGACTGATAGCCTACAATTCGGACAAAAACAATATTGATGCCGCCCTGGCATATATCAACGAAGCCTTGACCATTGAGCCAAGCTTTAATTTGGCCAGCCTTAGCAAACAAGCTTTGGAATCCAGAAAGGAAAAACCGGAAGCGATAAAAGAAGTGCCAGAAGTAATAAAAGATAAATCGAAAGCCAAAAAGCAATAGATTTTGATTGGAATTAATTTAAAAGGGCGCCAATCGGCGCCCTTTTTAGTGCTAAATTGGTTTCTTAGTTCGGTTTTAATTTTTGGGCAATAATACTATCTTTCTCCTTTTTAAGCGATACTACGGCAGCTACATTCTCATTGGGCACGGCGATGGAGAGCACGTAATGCACAATCTTCCATCCCCCATCAATTTTTTTGAGTACCCCTGAGCCACGGCAGAGCTTCATTTGGGTGTCCAAAAGTTCATCAAACCAAGCCATATCCATCGTCTCATTAAAATAAATGTTTCGCTGAAGGGCTGTAAAGCTCCATGCCTTTCCCTTGTCAAAATAGGGTTTGGAGAATGCCTTAAATTCCGAATTCTGCCAATTTTCCATGGCATCCGTACCAATGAATACTCCATCATCGGTCATCTTTGAAAAATACGCCCCAAAATCGGCATCCGCCGCGGCTTGGTGCCAAGCATCCAAAACATTGGTCACCGCTTTCCTTTCGTTCTCCTGTTGCGCATGTAAAGAAACGCAAAGGAAAAAAAATGTCAGTATACCTAAAATCTTATTCATTAAAAATCAATGTTGTGTCCAAGCGACTGTTGACAATCACCGTGAACTGGTTTCTAAATGCATTGTATGCTTTGGCCAAAGCCGTAGTTGGTTCAGCCGTATCCACACCATACTCCAAACTAAATTTTGCTTTTAGGATAGCGGTCTTTATCACTTTAAGCCTACTCTTTATTTGGGGAACATTAAACTCCTCGGGGAAAGCGGAAGCCTCCAATAATTTTTGTTTTTCAATCAAATCTTCAACAACCAAGGTCAATGCTTCCTTATCCTGTACTTTATAAAGTGCATCAAAACTGGTTTCAAAAGCATTGAATTCTACCCAATCCTTTAATACCACCTTCGCCTCCGGATTGATCCCCGTTTTATTGGGAAGATTATTTAGGTTGAATACAACCTCGTTTGCTTGTTCATTATCCGTCCCCTTATTGCCCTCTTTGCACGAAATCAAAGAAAGAACAATGGCACCTAAAAAGAATATTTTTCCCATAAGGCTAATGTACAAATTTTAATAAAAGCTATCTTTGAAGACGAATTCAATTAATTACAATTTTATGCCAAAATCCATACTCATTCTAGGCGCATGCGGACAAATAGGAACAGAACTTACTTACACTTTACGTGAAAGGTATGGCAATGACCAAGTTATAGCCAGTGATATTAGGGAGGGAGCTAAAGATCTTATGGCTTCCGGTCCTTTTGAACTATTGGACGCCACCAATTATGGAGCTTTGGAAGATGTGGTAATGCATTACGAAATAGATGAGGTCTACTTGATGGCAGCTATGCTGAGTGCCACTGCGGAAAAATTCCCGATGCGCGCCTGGAACCTGAATATGAATTCCCTTTTCAATGTATTGAACCTTGCCAAGGACAAAAAAATAAGTAAGGTTTTCTGGCCCTCCAGTATTGCAGTCTTTGGCCCCAATACCCCAAAGGAACAAACCGCCCAAAATACCATCATGGAACCCAGTACGGTTTACGGCATCAGCAAACAGACCGGTGAGCGCTGGTGTGAGTACTATTTTAATAAGTACGGCGTGGATGTCCGCAGTGTGCGATACCCTGGTCTCATAAGCTATAAGACTCTTCCAGGTGGCGGAACCACGGATTATGCCGTGGAAATTTATCACAAAGCCCTATCTGATAAAGAATATACCTGTTTCCTTGCTGAGGACAGCAAACTGCCCATGATGTTTATGGACGATGCCATTAGGGCAACCGTTACCATAATGGAAAGTGATCCCGAAAAAATAAAAGTGCGTTCCTCTTACAATCTTGCGGCCATGAGTTTTACGCCAAAAGAAATGGCAGAAAATATCAAACAGCACATTCCGGAATTTAAAATTTCCTATGCGCCAGATTCAAGACAGCAGATAGCCGCTTCTTGGCCAAGCAGCATTGATGATTCTGTGGCCAAAAAAGATTGGGGATGGGAACCAGAATTCGATTTAGAAAGGACCACCCAGGAAATGCTGGACAACCTATCAAAATGATCAGTCTTTAAACTTTAGCTTTTTTTCAATGGCCATGATCATGATATTGGCAATATCCTTCCCTGTGGCATTTTCAATCCCTTCCAAGCCTGGGGAAGAGTTGACTTCCAATAATAAGGGTCCCTTGTTGGACCTAATGATATCTACCCCTGCCACGGCAAGGTTGAGTACTTTTGCGGCTTTTAGGGCCAATTTTTTCTCTTCAGGTGTAATTTTGACAATGGAAGCTTTGCCCCCTTGGTGGATATTGGCTCTAAATTCCCCTTTCTCTGCCTGTCGCTGAATGGAGGCCACTACTTTTCCATCTACAACAAAACAACGGATATCCTGCCCGTTTGCTTCCTTGATGAATTCCTGAACCAAGATATTGGTCTGGACGCTTTTAAAGGCATTGATAACACTCTCCGCAGCTTTGTTTGTCTCCGCCAAAACCACTCCTTTCCCTTGGGTACTTTCCAAAAGCTTGATGATCAAAGGTGCCCCATTGACCATACGGATCAAATCCTTGGTATCCATAGGCGATTTGGCAAAGCCTGTAATTGGAATATGGATATCGTTCCTTGAGAACAGTTGGGATGCGAACAATTTGTCCCTGGATTGGGTAATCGCCTCTGCCGAATTTTGACAATACACCCCTAACGTATCAAACTGACGGATCAGGGCACAACCATAAAACGTAACCGCTGGTTTTATCCTTGGGATTATGGCATCATATGCTTTTAGTATATTTCCACCTCGGTATCGAATTTCTGGGGAATTGGCATCCAATTTCATATAGGAATGTTCCACATTCAAGAATACGATCTCATGTCCTCTTGCCTCTGCGGCCTCCATAATCCTCATATTACTGTATAGATTGGGATTACTCGCCAACAAGGCAATACTGAGTCCTGATTTCTCCTTGACAAAAGGTGCATATTTCTTCGTGATCTCCTCATCCGAAATATCGCCCTGACAATAGATTTGCGCAGAGTTCACCATATATCTGTCGTTAAGGGCCTCTCTTCCCAATAACATACGGAACTCCATGGTATCCCTATTGGCCAGGGTAAGTTCTATATCAAAGGTTTCATTGCCCATGGTTACCGGGGTCTTGATCACCATACGTTCCTCTGAAATTCCAGAGGAGCTTTTTACAGTTCTTCGATCCACTAACTTTGCCTCACAGAGCATATTGAAACTACGGTTATCCTGTAAGGGATTAACCTCAAATTTTACCCACTCCTGTACGCCTTTCGTAAACACTTTGATATTTGTCGCTTGGATGGAAGAGGTTCTTGCTCCAGAATCTACCCTGGCCTTAATGGCCGGAATACCCATTTCCTTAAATACACACCATTCCTCACTTCCAATAATAGACAAATCTTTCAATTCCATAAGTAAAATAATTGTTGACCCTTATTTTTAAGAAAGGGCAATAGTAATACAAAAAATGTTACTCGGCAAACATTTCACTCTGGTCCGTAAAAGTCTTGAACTCCAAAGAATGCCCACTGGGGTCCTGAATAAAAAATGAACGGTGTTCTCCGGTCTTGTCCTTTAAAAAGGTTACCTCCGTAGTCAATTCATATTCAGGAGAATTTAGTTTTTGGTACAAACGTTCCCAGGTTTCCTTATCTGCGATGACTCCAAAATGAAAAGAGGGCAAGACCGTATCCCCAAATTTATAGGCCCTGAAAACAAAGTTGAACTCCCCTGATTTGGTAAATGTAATTTGGTTTCCAAATAAGTTGACATCCAGCCACCGGGTAGAATTTCTACCTACCTCGGCCCCTATGACGTCCACATAAAAAGCTTTGGTCTTTGTGATGCTGTAACAAGGCAAAGACATATGAAAAGGTGCATGTTCCATGAATAAGAATTTAAAATAAAATCCAATCTAAATTACAAATTCTAAACGATACCTATTACACCCCAATAGCAATTTTTCGAAAGTGCTTTTAGATTATCTTTCCCAGGGAATTTTAATCTCAGCCTATGCCAATCCAAAAATTCGAAATACGAACAAATCAAGCACTTCCACAAGGATCAAGAGGATGATGATCCATTCCAATCTGCTACTCTCCCTATGCTCCATAATGTCCTTGAAAAGTTCCAAATCTTCCTTAATGATCCCGATTCGCTCAGAAATGTAGCGATATCTATCCTTTAGGTCAAAGGTCTGCTTGAGTTCCATATCCAACCGATTAAGATCTTCATTTTCCCAAGTACTATCTGGCGAGTCAAAGATGTAGAGGTTTTCCGATATCTCGTTCTTGATGTTCAGGACTTTCCCAATGAACCTTTTAAGGTTATTGCCCGAGATATCCAGCTTACCCTTCCGCTCCAAAAGTTTGGTATGCACATTGGTTTCCTCCAACAACTGTTCTGTGATTTCCAAATATCGATCCAAAGCAACCGATTGGGAGGTGTTCAACATGACCAAACGAATGGACTCCGCATCAAAATTGGGAAGAACTACCTTATTGAAGGTAACCTTCTGTTGGCCAGGAATAACTTCTACCTGAATTTTTTCGGAAAGCTGATAAGGAACCCTATCCTTTGACAAGGGACTTAATTGCTTTAAGATGGCCTGAATTTCTTTTTCCGAATGATTGAAAAAAGAGACCAGGCCATATTGGAAAATGTGGACAAATCGCTTGTCCCCATTTTTAAAGAATAGTTCAACACTGTCAGAGAATAGGATTTCCAGAGACAAAAGGTTTCTACACTGCCTAATATTTATGGAAGCTGCTATTTGAAAGGCCACAACTTCAAACATGGGACCTAGTCGTCATCGTTATCTTCGTCCTCTTCCGCTATTTCAACATCCGGAATTGCTTCTGGATCATTGTCGTCAAAATCCTCATAGTCATCTTCATCATAATTGGCCATGGTCTTCTCAAGTTTTGCACTGATCTTAACCAAATACTTGGTATCATCGGTAGTAACCTCAACGGCCTCTATACGCACACCCTGTGCATTTTTAAAAGAGATGATATTCTGATCATCATACCCATCTGGATATTTATCTACCAACAACTTTAAGACCTCCGGGGTAAGCTTTTTAAAATCTACAATAACTCTCTTTAAATTGTCCATAATTACATATCTAACAGGTAAGCAAAAATTAATGGGGCAACAATGGTTGCATCACTCTCTATTATAAACTTAGGGGTATTGATATCCAATTTCCCCCAAGTAATCTTTTCATTTGGAACCGCTCCGGAATAAGACCCATAGCTCGTAGTGGAATCACTGATTTGACAGAAATAACTCCAAAAAGGGGTATCCGTCCGCTCCATATCCTGATAAAGCATGGGTACCACACAAATTGGAAAATCTCCGGCTATACCTCCACCTATTTGGAAAAATCCAATTCCATCTTTGGAATTATCGGTATACCAATCGGCCAAAAAGGTCATATACTCAATCCCGGATTTCATGGTTGTAGCCTTTAATTCCCCTTTTAGAACATAGGAGGCAAATATGTTCCCCATGGTACTATCTTCCCATCCTGGGCATACAATAGGCAGGTTTTTCTCAGCCGCTGCGTACATCCAGGAATCCTTCAAATCGATCTCATAATACTCCTCCAAAACACCTGAAAGCAACATCTTGTACATGTATTCATGCGGCAGATAGCGCTCACCGGCATCTTCGGCATCCTTCCAGATTTTATAGATATGTTCTTGTAAACGTCTAAAGGCCTCATGTTCCGGGATACAAGTATCCGTTACCCTGTTCAATCCTTTTTCCAAGAGATCCCATTCTTCCTGAGGTGTAAGATCACGGTAATTGGGAACCCTTTTGTAATGTGAATGTGCTACCAAATTCATGATATCCTCCTCCAGATTGGCACCGGTACAGGAAATGATCTGCACCTTATCCTGACGGATCATTTCGGCAAAAATCTTACCCAACTCAGCCGTACTCATGGCCCCTGCCAATGACACCAACATTTTGGCTCCATTGTTCAATTGGTCCTCATACCCCTTAGCGGCATCAACCAATGCAGCGGAATTAAAGTGTAAATAATATTTTTCAATAAAATTGGAGATTGCTCCCTTAGTCTTCGTCATCTTCGAATCTTGAATTATTAGTGTTTCCCATTTTGGAGTCCACATCATAGGTATTGTCATAAGAATCCTCGATCGCTTCTTCCATAAATTTATAGCTTAACATTTTATAGTACAGTTTTGCCGCCAAAAAATCAGAGGACTTATCCATCTTATTCGGGCAAAGCTCCATGATATCAAAGCCAACTACGTTTTTCTCTTCAAAAACCTGTTTTAAAAATTCCAAGGTCTCATACCATAGCAATCCTCCAGGTTCCGGTGTCCCGGTAGAGGGCATTATGGAAGGGTCCAGGGCATCCAGATCGAAAGTAATGAATACATTATCGGTCATTTGTGCAATTACCTTGTCCATCCAATATTCATCGTTCGCGATATCATGGGCAAAGAAGGTTTTTTCCTCATCCATAAAGGACTTCTCTATGATATCCATACTGCGGATTCCCACCTGTAAAAGGTTTGTAGTCTGACTTGCCTCGTGTACTGCACAAGCATGGTTGAATTTAGTGCCCTCGTAAGACTTCCTAAGATCAGCATGCGCATCTATCTGTAAAACGGTCAGATTGTCAAAACACTCATTAAAAGCACGAATGGAACCTATGGAAATGGAATGCTCCCCTCCAAAAAGAGTCACAAATTTATTGCGCTTTATAAACTCTTTGGTAGTTTTATGTACAGCATTTACCACCGCTTCAGCAGAACTGTTCTCAGTAATGGAAGGGGCCAGATAGATCCCTTGTTGATAGGCTTCTGTCCCCGTTTCTATATCATACAATTCCATATTTTCGGAAGCATTCAAAAAAGCCTCGGGTCCTTTATCGGCTCCCTTGCCCCAAGTACTTGTTCCATCATATGGCACGGGTATCAAAACTACCTTTGCCTTTTCCAATTGTGCAAACTCATCTGGAATGCCAGCATAATTGTTAGTTGCGCTCATATCCTAAAATTTTAAGCAAATCCTCTGCTTTTTGTTGTTCACTAAATAAGGTCGTTACCAAGTTTCCTTTTTCGTCCCTGTCTATTAATATATGTTTTGGGTGCGGTATTAAACAATGCTGTAGTCCACCGTATCCCCCAATACTCTCTTGATATGCCCCCGTATTGAAAAATCCGATGTACAGAGGCTTTTCCCTTCTGTATTTGGGCAAATAAATAGCGTTCATGTTCTGCTCACTATTGTAATAATCATCACTGTCACAGGTTAGTCCACCAAGCAGCACACGCTCATATTCGTCTTCCCATCGGTTGATGGGCAACATGATAAACCGCTTACTGATGGCCCAAGTATCCGGTAAGGTTGTAATAAAAGAAGAATCGATCATATTCCATTTCTCACGATCGTTCTGTTGCTTTTGGTACAATACCTCGTATATGGCTCCTCCACTTTCTCCGACGGTAAAACTTCCAAATTCTGTAAAAATATGGGGCACGGGTACTTCCGCCTCCTGACAGGTGATGTTGATCTGGTTTACGATCTCATCAATCATATATTCATAATCATAATCAAACGCCAAAGAGTTTTTAATGGGAAACCCACCACCAATATTCAAGCTGTCCAAAGAAGGACAGATTTTCTTTAATCGCACATAGACCTTAAGACATTTGACAAGTTCGTTCCAGTAATAGGCATTATCGCGAATCCCTGTATTGATAAAGAAATGAAGCATTTTAAGCTCCACTCTGTCATTGTTCTTGATCTGGTCCTCATAAAAAGGAACAATGTTCTTGTATCCTATTCCCAAACGGGAAGTATAAAATTCAAATTTTGGTTCCTCTTCAGAAGCAATACGGATACCAACTTTATAATCTCCTTTTATCTCATCAGACAACAGGGCTATTTCCTCATAATTATCTATAATGGGAATACAGTTTTGATGCCCCTCATTGATCAACCTACCGATATTGGTAATGTACTGATCCCTTTTAAAGCCATTGCAGATCACATAGGTGTCGTCCTTTATTTTACCTGTAATCTTCAATTTCTCCACAATATTGATGTCGAAGGCAGAGGACGTTTCTATATGAATATCGTTCTTTAGCGCTTCGTTCAATACGGGCTCAAAATGAGAACTCTTGGTACAGTAACAGTAATGGTACTTCCCTTTATAATCATTCTTTTTGATGGCCGCCTCAAACCATTTGTTCGCCCTATTGATATTATCTGATATCTTGGGCAGATAGGTAAATTTTAATGGGCTCCCATATTTTTCAACCAGCTCTAATAGGGGTATTCCATGAAATTGAAGGCTCTCTCCATCTAGGTTAAATTCCTCTTGTGGGAAATAATAACTTTGGTGGATAAGATCAATGTATTTAATGTTCATTAAAATAGTTTTTTTATAAACTTAAAAAAAAATGAAGTGTTATTATAGAATAGATAGATTTTTAATTTTATTCCTAAATGGAAGTTTTCCATCAAAACTTGATGGAATAGAGATAGTTGGACCAACCCAAAACTATCGAGGACATAACGGAAGTTATACTTAAAATTCGGTTGCCCATTTGACAAGTATTCATTGGAAAAATCTTCCTAATTTCCAATGGTCCGAACATATAAAAACGTCTCATAACATGCAGCAAAATGCAATGACAAATGAAAACAAAAAAAATGAAAAAACAAGGGAATTAAAAAAAATTACCCGAAATATGAAAATACTACACAAAAAGATGTCTGTTTAGCTGTAAATTCAACTTATTATATTGACATTCAGGATCTAAAAATTAGAATTATGAGAACTAAAATCTATCCAATGAATCCAAAAAAGACGATGGCCTACACTATATTTGTGGTGTTATTCTCTTTTTGTAACATTACAAAGGCTCAAATAGCTCCCAAGACCTATACATTTCAATCAGAAAAAGAAGGCTCCCTCACAACACATCAGTTTTTATTGGATAAAGATTACATTGTCTATATGAGTTACTCAAGCAATCCATCGGACTTTGAAAAAACCGTGGGAGGATTTTATAAAATTGAGAACGACCGGCTTTTATTGGATCTTGAATTTAATTCCGATTACAAAAAAGATAGTTTAAACACATTTACCATTCCCTTCACTTTAAAAGAAAACCAACTATACTTGGAGTTTGATGGAAACCTGTATAAAATGAAAACAGACACACTTAATCCACAAGATTTGGATGGGAAATGGCTGATGGCCGGCAGGGTCACCGAGGAAGGAGAAAACAGAAGGGACACCACCCGACCGCGTAAGACCATGAAATTCCTCCTGAACGGACATTTCCAATGGATTGCCTTCAATACAGAAACTATGGAATTCTTTGGCACGGGGGGCGGGGAGTTTACCGCAAAAGAGGGTGTCTATAGTGAGCACATTCAGTTTTTTTCCAGAGATAATTCAAGGGCTGGCGCTACCTTGAAATTTACCTATGACAAAAAAAATGGCGACTGGCACCATATGGGAAAAAGCAGTAAAGGTGATCCTTTGCATGAAATTTGGTCCCCAAGAGGATAATCCTTTAGTGCCTCCAGCCCTTTAATACCCTAAAACTGTGCAGGACATGTGGGAAAATGGCATCCATAGATTCTTTGGCTCCGTTGGTAGATCCGGGCAACGCCAGTATTAAAGTACTACCTATGGTTCCGGCAACACTTCTGGACAGCATGGCATAGGGCATCCTGTCCTGGCCATAACTTCTAATAGCCTCTTCTATTCCCGGTATGCGTCTATCCAACATTGGAATCAAAGCCTCGGGGGTAACATCCCTTTCCGATAGGCCTGTTCCTCCGCAATAAATGATCACATCCATTCCTTCGTCAACAAATTCTCTGGCTTTCTGTTGGATCTCTGCTTTCTCATCTGGAACGATCTTGTACCCGGAAACCGAATAATTCATGGCTTTCAATTTAGCAATAACAGCCTTTCCTGCCTTGTCCTCTTTCTCTCCTTTTGCAATGGTATCGGAGCAAACGACCACAGCAAAGGTCAATGGCTCTTTAAAATTATCCTTGTAGTCCGACTTACCGCCCTTTTTCTGAAGTAATTTGATATGATGGATTTCTACGCCTTTATCTATTGGTTTAAGCATGTCATACATGTTCAAGGCCACGATACTTGCCCCGTGCATGGCCTCCACTTCCACCCCTGTTTTGTAAATGGTCTTCACTGTCACCAAAATGGTGATTTCCAATCCATTGATTTCGTAATCGATCCCGGTATATTCTATGGGCATGGGGTGACAATCGGGCAAAAGATCGGAGGTTTTTTTAACCCCTAAAAGCCCTGCGGCCTTACTGGCCGAGAACACATCCCCTTTGGGAACCTTGTTTTCTTTTATGGCTTTTATGGTATCCTCTGAGCTCACCTTGACCACAGCTTGGGCCATCGCTATTCTCAGAGTGCTATTCTTGTGTGTAATATCTACCATCCCTAACTATTTACTTTCCATTGGTAACTCTCATCTTCAAAAAGCTCTTTTCCAAAAATGGGCGCCTGTACCTTAATTTCCTCCACGATATGTTGCAATGCCTCAAAAACTTCTTTTCTGTGCGGAGAGGAAACAAATACAAACAGACATAATTCCCCTGCTTTTACGATCCCCAAACTGTGGTAAATATGCATACAATTAAGGTTGAATTTTTCAAAAGCAGTTTCCCGTATCTCGTGGAATTTCTTGTTCGCCATTTCCTCATAGGCAGTGTATTCTATGGCGGCCACCGTTTTCCCTTCAATGACATCCGCCCTAACTTGGCCCAAAAAAATATCATGGGCGCCAATGGTAGTTTTGGATTGGTGCTTGGCTATAGATTCCCCAATAAATTGAGGGGAAATAGCTCCTTGAATAAACACGTTTTTTACTTTTTTCTGTTCCATTACATTCTTTCTATTGATTCAAAAAAGTTCTTAAAGATACTTAGAATCGACTGTTTTATCACGCTATGAAATTAATTAGGCAATACCAATACCTCAGCCATACCACCTTTAGGGATTATGGCCACGGATTCTGGCACAAATACTAAAGCGTTGGCAAGGGCATAGGTGTGCAACATCGCCGAACTCTGCCCTTCCAAAATTTCCACTTCCCTATTTTCAAGAATCCTAGCTTTTAGAAATAAGGCCCTGCCCAAAATATTTTCAATTGATTTGGTTACAACTAGCTGTCTTCTTTCTAATCCGCTTCCCGATTGTCCCATTAATTTTTGAAGGGCCGGATAAACATACAAGTAAAAACAGGTTAGCGCAGCTGCCGGATTCCCAGGTAGGGCAAGGACCATTTTATTGCCCCGTTTTCCAAATAAGAGGGGTTTACCTGGTTTTTGTCTTACTTTATAAAATAAAGGCTCCACGTCCAATACCTTTAAGGCTTTATAGACATAGTCATGATCTCCCACTGAAATGCCCCCATTAACAAGAACCATATCATTTTCTAGAAAGGCTTTTGTAAGCACCTCACAGGTAGCCATAAAATTATCGGCTACTTGATATGTGGTACACATATCTACTCCAAACCCTTCTATAGCAGCCCGAAGCATTTTGGAATTGCCCTCATAAATTTGACCTGGCTTCAACTCCTCCCCTCCTTCCACCAATTCATTGCCGGTGATTACGATCCCAATTCTAGGTTTGTTAAAAACAACAACCTCCCCAATGCCCATTCCTGCCAAGAAGCCAATAGCCGGGGGCGTAAGTTTAGTACCTTTCGGCAATGCTAAAACCCCTTTGGAAATTTGCTCACCACCTAGCCTAATATTGCTTCCTTTAACTGCCTTGTCCGTTAGAGTGAGCCTATCTCCAAGCCTTAGTGCTTTTTCTTGCATAACAACCGCATTGGCCGTCTTAGGCACCATGGCACCGGTAAAAATCCGCACTGCCTCACCAGCTTTTAAACGAACCTCTTTTCCGTCCCCAGCAGCAACTTCCCCAATGATGGTATATCCCTTTTCAGGATGGATGCTGATTGCATAGCCATCCATGGCCGATTGGTCAAAAGGAGGTAGATCCATAGGAGAATGGATGTCTTTGGCCGTGACCATACCCTTTGTACGTGACAAGGGAAGGGCAACACTTTGCAACATGGGCGTATGTTTGGCAATTATCTGAAGCGCTTCTTCAACCGAGACCATACAGTTTCATTTTTAGTGGGTTCATTGTCTCCCTTTTTACTGACGAGACCTTTGGTAAACTCATTTAAGGTTTCCACTTTTTCTTCAAAATCCCCTTTTATGGTCTTCCGATATTCATTTAAATTCTGAACAAGATCATCTATGTTTTCAGGGATAACATCTTCAAAAAATTGACGTAATCTTTTGGCGGTGGTCGGGGATTTCCCATTGGTGGATATCGCTACTTTCACATTCCCTTTGGTAACGATACCGCCCATATAAAAATCACAAAACGGGGGATTATCGGCAACATTCACTAGAATGGTACGTGCCCTACAATCATGGTATACCTGTTCGTTTACTGCCACTTTATCCGTGGTGGCCACTACTATATGCTTGCCTCCCAAATATTTTTCATGATAGGCATCATAGTTGATCTTTACATTATGTTTCTTGGCTAAGGCCAGCGTGTCCTCCAAAAACTCAAGGGAGACCATTTCCACCTGCGCATTTGGACTAGATTTCAACAAAAAAGTCAATTTCTCCAATCCTACATTGCCCCCTCCCACAATAAGGACATTCAATTGTGAGACTTTTAAAAATACGGGGTATAACTCATTTCGCTCCATAAAGGATTTCTTTAATTGTCTTGAAATTAGGATTATAAGAATGGAAACCTATTATAAATCGCAACAAAAACCAATGCAACCATTAAGCAAAGATAATGGAATTAGCCATTGAGTGCCTTTTGAATCAGGTTCAATGAGGTCTTCGTGTAAGGAATCTTAAGTGCCATTTCATGCCCTTTTTTAGACATTTTACGCCATGTTTTTTGAAGGATGTCTACTAGTTTTTCTTCAGAATGTTTTTCGAGGAAAGGTTCAAAATAAAACTCTAGGAACACCAAACAAATAACGTCTTCCAGGGCCTGTGTCTCTTTGTTCTTTTTTAGTTGCTTCTTTTCTAAAAGGAAGGACACTTTATCAATGGTTTTTTGTTCGTATCCTACTTCCCTTAAAATCCCACTTGCTTTTTCTACATGGAATTTTTTAAGGTCCTGTCGCCATTTCAAATATCCCGCCCTATCCATTTCATAGGACTCCCTTGGAATCTCCCACCTACAGATATGTTGACACCGAGTCGCAAGCTTTAATGGCTCCGAAGCATCTGGAACATATTCATTGAGCATTTCTGTCATACGTATGGCATATAACACTTCTTTCGAACAGGTCTTCCCCTGGAATATTTCCTTATTCGGATCTTGTTCGTTTGCCTCGTCAAAAAGTTCAAAGGCCTGTAATAATTTTGATGATACCTCCATATACCTTGGATTTTGATTCAATGCTTTTGCGAAACTAGGCCCAATTTAAAAATAAAAGCCCTTACAATCTTGCGATTTAAAAGGGCCTTTATTTTTATGTAGCCTCACCAAGAATCGAACTTGGATCTAAAGTTTAGGAAACTCTTATTCTATCCGTTGAACTATGAGGCTGTTTTTACGGAGCTGCAAATTTAGGAATACTTTTCGATAAGTTTTTGACTTATTTCAGGATATTTTACCAAATTCATGCAGTACTCCCTGCTTTTCATTCGCTTTATATGCATTTCCAATTTCCCTGCCAATGCATATGTAGGAACCTCCAGAGTGAAGTAGTATTGCCATGGGATGCCTTGTTTACTTGCTCCTTTATTTAGCTCTGCTGTATTGTGGTACAATAAGCGCTGTTCCAACTCATAAGTCTTTCCGATATAAAAAGATTCCGTTTTCATTGACTTTATGATATAAACAAAGGGCATGTATCCTCTATATTTGTTGACAAAAAATGAAGGGGGGAGGAAACTCTTCCCGATAGCTATCGGGACTATCCGTTGAACTATGAGGCTGTTTTTACGGAGCTGCAAATTTAGGAATACTCCTCGATAAGTTTTTGACCTATTTCAGGATATTTTACCATATCCATAAAATATTCTGCACTATGTGCCTCCTTAAGGTGCTTTTCCAATTTCCCTGCCAATAAATAACTTTTAACCTCCAAGGTTAAAAAATATTCCCAAGGAATGCCCCATTTACTGGTCCCTTCATTTAGCTCTACTGTATTGTGGTACAATAAGCGCTGCTCCAAATCAAATGTTTTACCGATATAAAAACTATCGTCTTTTATCGATCTAATGATGTATACAAAAGGCATGATTTTTAACTAATACGTTCAGATCTATGATTTGTTAGTAATTCTTTTTCCGATAGCCATCGGGATAATCCATTGAACTATATGGTTGTTTTTTAAAGCCGCGAATTTAGCAATACTTTTATATTCTTTTAATAAAATTATATCCACACCGTTTTATCAGAAATAGGTCCAGGAATCCGATCGTCAATGGGGCCATCAAAATTTCCTAAATAAAAGAATCCCAAACAAGTTTCTCCCATCTCCATTTCAAAAAACTCATCCATATATTTTATCAAACCTGGCGAGCTCCAATACGACCCTATTCCCAAATCGGTAGCCGTTAACCACATATTCTGCACTGCCATGGCTACTGCTGCCACCTCCTCCCATTCCGGAATACTTTCTTTAGGGTCCCGTTGCATACAAACAGCAATTATAGCCCCTGCTTTTTTAGGGTTTTCCTGAAGTTTATTATACTTAAAGGCAGAAAACTTATCCTCTGTTACCTTATACTTTTCCGCAAGGAAGGATCCCAATTTATCTTGGGATTTACCCTGTAACACCTTAAATCGCCAAGGCTCTGTCTTTTTATGGGTTGGGGCCCAATTGGCGGCCTCCAATAATTGATTGATCTGTTCCTTGGTAATCGGTTTGCTATTGTATTGAACAGGCATTACGGAACGTCTATTTCTTATGATTTCATATAGGTCCATGAACTAATTTACCTTTAAATTAACTTTTGCACTTTCCGGACAAAGCTATAAAGAAAGGAAGTATCACAAGTATCATCAAATCAAAAAATAAGTTAAATGTTAACTACTGCCTTCCACAACTTCAGCTAATATTATAACTTGCATAGACCGCTAGCTTACCATACGCTTAAATCGAGATCCAACATGAAAAACCCCTTTAAAAGAAATGTTTCTACCCAAGGTTCAATCGAATTTACGGGAATAAAATTATCGGATCCCGCATCCTATGCCGGAGGTCCAAAGGCAGTAAAGGTGACCTTGGAACATACCTTCAAGGAAATGGGGATACTTAGGGCGTTGAGCACATTGTCCCATATGAACCAAAAAGATGGGTTTGATTGTCCTGGTTGTGCTTGGCCAGATCCAGAAAAGCGCTCCAAGCTTGGAGAATACTGTGAGAATGGGGCCAAAGCATTATCAGAAGAAGCGACAACAAAAAGGGTGGACAGGTCTTTCTTAGCAGAACATTCTGTGGAAGAGCTTTCCCTGTGGTCCGACTACCATATCGGCAAAAGTGGGCGCCTAACAGAACCTATGGTACTTAGGCCGGGTAGTATATATTATGAACCAATTTCTTGGGATGGTGCCTTTAACCTTATTGCAAAGGAATTACAGCTTTTGGATTCTCCTGATGAGGCAATTTTTTATACTTCGGGAAGGTCCAGTAACGAAGCGGCCTTCTTATACGGATTATTTTCCAGGGCCTACGGCACCAATAATATGCCGGATTGCTCCAATATGTGCCATGAATCCAGTGGGGTAGCTCTTGGGGAAACCTTGGGGATAGGAAAAGGATCCGTGAAACTAGAAGATTTTTATGAAGCCGAAGTGGTCATGGTCATAGGACAAAACCCAGGCACCAACCACCCAAGAATGCTCTCTGCCCTAGAAAAATGCAAGATGAACGGCGGGAAGGTGATAGCCGTCAATCCGCTCGAGGAAGCTGGCTTGAAAAGGTTTAAAAATCCACAGGAAATCAAAGGCTTCTTGGGCTCTGGAGAGACCATTACAGATATTCATCTACAAGTGAAGATCAATCAGGATGTCCCTTTACTGAAGCTGATCATTAAAAAATTGGCTGCTCTGGACCATCAACAAGGGAACGTTTTTGATCACGACTTTATACACACCTATACCGAAGGCTATGAAGTCTTGTTAAAAGATTTAGAGAGTTATTCGGAATCGGAATTACTAAATCTCTCTGGAGTTTCTGAGAGCACCATTGATGAAGCTGTTGCCCTTTTGGCCGAAAAGAAAAAAATCATCATCTGTTGGGCCATGGGTCTTACCCAGCATAAAAACGGCGTGGAGAACATTAAGGAATGTGTCAATCTATTGCTCCTAAAAGGTAGTTTGGGAAAACCGGGAGCAGGCACCTGTCCGGTCAGGGGTCACAGTAATGTACAGGGTGACCGAACTGTTGGGATCATGCATTTTGTATCTGAAGAATTGAATACCGCCATAGAAAAAACATTCGGCTTTAAAGCACCTA
>JBLGAT010000025.1:0-32347 GCA_047612485.1 Psychroserpens sp. | reverse complement strand
AATTAACCTTAAAAATATTTTTCCAGTTATAATTTACTCAATCTTATTCTTTGTAATTTAGTTTCTTTGCCCACATCCTAATTGGATGTGGGAATTAATATTCTACAATTATGGGAAAGAATATCATTATCATTGGTGGAGGGATCATTGGCCTCAGCAGTGCCTATTATTTACTAAAGGAAGGACATCAGGTCACCGTAATAGACAAATCGGACCTTACCAAGGGAGCTTCCTTTGTAAACGCTGGGTATATTACCCCTAGCCATATTATTCCATTGGCATCTCCTGGAATGATGGCCAAAGGCATTAAAATGATGTTCAACAGCAGTAGCCCTTTCTATATTAAGCCACGATTGGATCTTGACTTCCTTAAATGGACCTGGAATTTTAATGCATCCTCCACCAAAAAAAATGTGGAAAAGGCAATTCCTTTGATCAAGGACATTAATCTTTTAAGCAAGGACCTATACACGGAAATGTTCCATTCTGGTGATTTGGGCAACTTTCATCTTGAAAAAAATGGATTGCTCATGCTCTACAAAACAGCAAAAGAAGGTAAGCATGAAGCAGAAGTTGCGAAAAGGGCTCAAGAAGAGGGACTGGAAGCAAAAATACTCACCCTCAAAGAACTCAATGCCCTACAACCCAATTTAAGCCATGAAATATTAGGGGCCATACATTATGAATGTGATGCCCACACTACCCCAACGGAATTAATGCCCAAATTGGTGGACTATCTAAAACGGATGGGCGTGGTATTCAAAATCAATGAGGAAGTATTGGACTTTTCCTTTCAAAACAGGAAAATATCATCTGTAACTACTAATAAACAAACCTATAGGGCAGATGAAGTTGTCTTGGCCTCAGGATCATGGAGCGAAGGAATTTCCAAAAAACTAAAATTAAATCTGCTGGTTCAGCCTGGAAAAGGATACCGGATAAATGTACATCGAAAAACAGGAATTCTTCTCCCAGCCGTTTTAATGGAAGCCAAAGTAGCGGTTACCCCTATGCAGGGTTTTACACGATTTGCAGGGACCATGGAACTTTCCGGTATCAACCATGATATTAGAGCAAAAAGGGTGCATGCCATTGCCAAGGCTGCTTCTTCCTATTACAATGGACTGGAGATCAACGAAACAGAAAAAAGCGAAGCCCAATGTGGCTTAAGACCTGTTTCCCCAGATGGACTTCCATACATTGGTCGCCCAACGGCATATGATAATTTGACCATTGCCACCGGGCATGCTATGATGGGCTGGAGCTTGGGGCCTGCTACCGGAAAATTGGTTGCGGAAATAATATCTGATCAAAAATTATCCATGGATATAGATGGATTCCATCCCGATCGCCGCTTTTAATTACAAGCGTTTGACTTTTACATCTTTAAACCAGACCCCTGCACCATGGTCCTGAAGGGCTAAATGCCCCCTATTGCTCATCCCATAATCCGGATAATCGATCCATTTCCCGCTATTGCGCTTTTCCTTCCATTCCTCGGAGGCTCTATCAAATTCCACGATCTTTTCCCCATTGAGCCAATGCTGGACTTTACCTTGATTTACGATGATCTTCGAGGAATTCCATTCTCCTACCGGTTTAAGGGATTTCTTATTGTTGGCTACAAACATAGCATAGTCGGCCCCCGTTTTCTGCCAGTCCTCAACGGGCTCAGGAAAGCCAACATCGTCCAATAGTTGATATTCCGGTCCGGTTTGATATGGAGAATGATAGATGGTATCCTCTATCACATTGTAAAAAACACCGCTATTACCTCCTTTACTGATTTTCCAATTTAGTTGCAATTCAAAATTTTCAAATTGTTCTTTGGTAATGATATCGCCCCCCATATCACCTGCCTTCCCAAAACATTCGATAACATCATCCCCTATTATCCAATTGCTTGGCAAATGGTCCATGTTGTAGCCTCGCCATTTCGTTGAATCCATTAAGGACACCCATCCATTGATTCCGTATTCAGAAGGTTCCTGGACAACCTCTAACTCTTGTTTCTTTTCATCTTTGCATGCCGACATCATTAGTAACAAACATGTAATACCCATTATTAACTTCATCCTTTTTAATATTATATTTTTTTCATTTTTACAGGGTCCCATTTTATGGCCCTATCTTCAAAATAACTTTCGTTGCACGCCAAAGCAGGTGCTGCGGCGCGATACCCAAATATGGCATCCTCCACTACAGGGTTACCTCCCCTTATGGCGTTGAACCAATTTGCAAAATGATCGTAATGGGCACCTTCATACCCCTCTTCTGTTTTGAAAACTATTTCTTCTTGGGGTAAAATTTGTTTTCTACTGGAACTAATCCTCTGTTCCCTCGATTTCGCCTCCAAAAAAGGGTCCTCAAATTGTTCATTGTTTCTTTTCAAGGTAATTTTATCCCATTCCACATCCATAGATCCCTCACTGCCCACAATTCTTAAATAGGTAGTTCCTGAGGTACCATCAACAAAATTGCACCGCAAGGACAAGTTGAAGGCCGGATGTTGTGCACTTTCGGGGTAATCAAACACACCTAGAAGTACATCTGGAACCTCTCTCCCATCCTTCCAATAGCGTAGCCCTCCAGAAGCATAGATCTGGTTGGGTCCATAGGAATTGGTTATAAAATGCAAGCTGGAAAAGAGATGTACAAAAAGGTCCCCTGACATTCCCGTACCATAATCCTTATAATTCCTCCATCTAAAAAACCGGGTGGCATCAAAAGGTAGCTTATGGGTGTTTTTTACAAAAGTATCCCAATCAACCGTTTGGGAAGAGGCATCATTGGGAATATGATATTGCCAGGCGCCCAGTGGACTTCTTCTTGCCCAGAATCCTTCTGCATAATTAATATCACCAATAGCGCCTTCCGCCATAAGTGCCTGTGCTTTTTCATTGCCCAACGATGATAGGCCTTGACTGCCAACCATAAAGACCATACCGGTTTCTTTTTGCGCTTGGATCACCTCATGACCTTCATCTAGGGAATGGACCATTGGCTTTTCGCAATACACATGTTTACCTGCCCTCATGGCATCAATGGATATTTGTTTATGCCAATGGTCAGGAGTGCCAATGATCACGGCATCTATATCCTTACGGCTTAAAATCTCCCTGTAGTCCTTGGTGGTAAACAAATCGCTTCCCCAGGTTTCCTTTGCAATTTTCAGGTATCCATCATAAAGGTCACATACCGCAACCAGTTTTACTCCATTGTGTTTAAGTGCCGTATAAGTATCTTGCCTCCCCATTCCTCCTGCACCAATTAGCGCAATCTGAATGTTAGAATTGGCAGTATACCGCTCTCTGGTCAAATATGAGAATTGTTTAGATGGGCTTGCCGATAAAATTGAAGGTACTCCAGCCAATGCCAATGCACTCGTTCCAATGGTTTTAATAAAATCTTTACGGGTATGCTTGGGGTTTTTAGACATATGTTGATTTATATTGAGATAATTAAATCCTAACTTAAGATATCCATTTTATTTTAATAAATCATACTATGCATTTCTATAACCTAATAGAGCCAAATTATTTTATTAAAATTTAACGCTGTATTTAATACTTACTTGAGATTTTCTTGTAAATTTGTTTAACCATTTTAACCAAATGATGAACAACGTAAAGAAGATTTTTAGCATCAGGGATTTAGAGAACCTTTCAGGTATAAAGGCGCATACAATTAGAATTTGGGAGAAAAGATACAATCTATTATCTCCTAAAAGAACCTCAACAAACATAAGGAATTACAGTTTGGCCAGTCTTCAAAAACTGCTGAACATTACGCTACTTTACAACAATGGCTATAAAATTTCAAAAATAGCCAAGGTACCTGAAAATGAGATTCCATTACTGGTCAAGGAAATTGTAGCTAGAAACAGTTTTAAAAACCACGCTATCAATGCTTTTAAATTGGCCATGGTGAATTTTGACCAGACCATGTTTTTTAACACCTACAATAGGTTACTGGCCGATAAATCTTTTAGGGACATATTCAATGATGTGTTTATTCCCCTTCTCAATGAATTGGGACTCTTATGGCAGACGGATACCATCAGCCCTTCCCATGAGCATTTTATTACCAATTTGATCAAACAAAAGATCATTGTTAATACCGAAAAATTACAAAGCAACGAGCCTACGCGTCAGGACAAGACTTTTGTGCTGTTCTTGCCGGAAAACGAAATCCATGAATTGGGACTTCTATTTGTAAATTATGAGATCATCCTAAGGGGGTACAAATCCATATACTTGGGCCAAACCGTACCTACAGAAAGTCTTACAGATCTTACGAAATATTATGAAAGCCTCCACTTCGTCTCCTATTTCACCGTAGAGCCCTCGAAAGATAAGATTGATAAATATATTGAAGAATTCAATACCAATGTAAACCAAGATGGGAAGTCCAGTTTATGGATCCTAGGGTATCAAATTCAGAATTTGAACAAAAATAACCTACCCCCTACCTTGCGAACTTTTAATTCCATTCAGCAATTGGTAGAAGAAATTTAAAAATAGAGCATTCCTTTAAAATCCCTTCATGAGCAAAAAAATAATTGTCATAGGTTCCGGATTTTCCGCCTTATCAGCTTCTTGTTATTTGGCCAAGGCTGGGCACGAAGTTGCCATATATGAAAAAAATGCTACTGTTGGTGGTAGGGCCAGACAACTTATTAGGGACGGTTTTACCTTTGATATTGGTCCCAGTTGGTATTGGATGCCCGATATTTTTGATAAATTCTTCAATGACTTTCACAAAAAAACCTCCGATTATTACCAATTGGACAAATTAAGTCCGGCATATAAAATCTTCTTTTCGGATGATGTCATTACCATTGGCGACCACATGGATAAAATCTGCGAGGAATTTGAACGAATCGAAAAAGGAAGTTCAGTCCGTTTGCGAAAGTTTATAAAAACGGCCCAAGAGAACTATGATATTGCAATCAATAAAATAGTGCTTCGACCTGGGCTTTCACCGTTTGAATTGGTTACCAAAGAAACAGTACTACGGGTGGACCAATTCTTTAAGACAATAAGTCAGCAAGTGCGAAAGGACTTTAAAAATCCCAAACTGGTGTCCACCTTGGAATTTCCGGTGTTGTTCCTGGGGGCCAAACCCAACAAAACCCCTTCCTTTTATAATTTCATGAACTTTGCCGATTTCGGTTTGGGAACATGGCACCCAAAAGGAGGGATGTATGAAATTATAAAGGCCATGAGAAGCCTTGCCGAAGAATTAGGGGTAAAAATACACACCAATAGCCCCGTAGAAAAAATTATAGTAAACAATAAAAAAGCCGAAGGAATTCAAGTTAACGGTAACACGGTACTTGCCGATGTAATTCTCAGTGGTGCCGATTACCACCATTCGGAAACCCTTTTGGATAAGGAGCACAGGCAATATTCCGAGGCCTATTGGGAAAGCAAAACCTTTGCCCCTTCCTCTTTGTTATTCTATGTGGGCTTTGACCGAAAATTGAAGAATATAGAGCATCACAACCTCTTTTTCGATACCGATTTTGAAAGGCATGCCCAAGAGATCTATGATGATCCACAATGGCCAAGCAATCCACTGTTCTATGTGAATTTTCCATCCATCACAGATGTAAGTATGGCTCCTGAAGGATGCGAAACCGGTTTTTTCTTGATACCTATTGCACCTGGCTTGGAGGATACCCCGAAACTAAGAGCACAATATTTTGACCTAATCATAAAACGATTCGAAAAACGAACTGGGGAAAAAGTGGAGAAAAATATTATATTTAAGGAATCGTTTTGTGTCAATGATTTTAAGGAAGCGTACAACTCTTATAAAGGAAATGCCTATGGCATGGCAAACACCCTTTTACAGACTGCCTTTCTGAGACCAAAATTA
The DNA here is from genome assembly GCA_047612485.1 of Psychroserpens sp. GTDB lineage: Bacteria > Bacteroidota > Bacteroidia > Flavobacteriales > Flavobacteriaceae > Sediminicola. The sequence continues at coordinate 26,464 of JBLGAT010000025.1, read as the reverse complement.
AAAAGTAAGAAAGTAGAAAACCTATATTTTACAGGTCAGTTGACCGTTCCCGGACCTGGGGTGCCACCGGCCCTTATTTCCGGCAAACTTGTATCTGAACTAATTGCTATGAAAAATTAATAATCGGATTATGAAAGCCATTTTTGACAACGTCTCCTTTCAGTGCAGTAAGACTGTAACGGAATCCTACAGCACCTCTTTTGCCCTAGCCACAAAAATGTTGGCCACTTCCATTAGAGGTGACATCTACAATATCTACGGTTTTGTAAGATTTGCAGATGAAATTGTAGACACCTTTCATGAATACAACAAAACAGAACTGTTCAATAAATTTGAACAGGATTTGGAACATGGCCTTCTCCACAAAATCAGTTTAAACCCTATTTTAAACTCTTTTCAGCATACATTTCACAAATACCAGATACCAATGCACCTTGTCTCATCTTTTATGAAGAGCATGCGTATGGACCTCACCAAGAATATCTACCGATCGGACGAGGAATATAAAGAATACATATATGGTTCCGCTGATGTTGTTGGCCTAATGTGCCTCATGGTATTTGTAAAGGGCGATGAAAAGGAATACGAACGCTTAAAAGTGTCCGCCATGGCTTTGGGAAGCGCATTCCAAAAAGTAAATTTCCTTCGTGACCTAAAAGCAGATTTTGAAACCTTAAATAGGACCTATTTCCCCAATACTAATTTGAACGAGCTGAACGAATCCTCAAAATCGAGAATTGTGGCTGAAATAAAAGCAGATTTCGACCTAGGATATTCAGGGATTGTACAGCTGCCCCATGAAGCCAAGTTTGGAGTGTATACGGCATACAGATATTATTCCAAATTGTTACAAAAACTTCAGAACACGCCCCCAATGGAAATTAAGAATGCGAGAATAAGCGTTCCCAACTATCAAAAATTTCAATTATTGGCCAAATCTTACGTCAACTGTAAATTAAAATTAGTGTAATGGACATTTTAATTGGATTACTCATCTTTTTAGGCACCTTCTCCATCATGGAATTTATGGCGTGGTTTACCCATAAATATGTAATGCACGGTTTCCTATGGGTCCTGCACAAAGACCATCATAAAAAGGACCATAAATCTTGGTTTGAAAGAAACGATGCCTTTTTTATCTTTTATGCGGTCATCAGCATGAGTTGTTTTTATATTTCAGCTAATACCACATTTTGGTACGCCCTGCCCATTGGGCTTGGTATCATGGCCTATGGAGCAGCTTATTTTTTAGTCCATGATATTTTTATACACCAACGCTTCAAAATATTCAGAAATGCAAATAACTGGTATGCGAAAGGCGTGCGAAGAGCGCATAAAATGCACCATAAACATTTAGGAAAAGGAAACGGTGAATGTTTTGGGATGTTATTTGTACCCTTCAAATATTTTAAAAAATAGGAATGCCCAACGCCATAGTAATCGGTGCAGGAATTGGCGGCATAGCCACAGCCCTGCGTTTGAAAAAAATTGGCTATGACGTAACCGTTTTGGAAGCCAACAGCTATCCCGGTGGCAAGTTGCACTCCAAAGATCTAAACGGCTACCGATTTGATTTAGGACCTTCCCTCTTTACCATGCCACAGCTGGTGGATGAATTGTTTCAGCTCTTCGATATAGATCCGAAATCCTTTTTTCAATATTCAAAAAAAAATGTGATCTGTAACTATTTTTGGGAAGATGGCACCACCTTTTCCGCCCACGAGGATACTGAAATATTTATCAAGGAAGCCGCCAATACTTTTGGCGAAAGCGAGTCCCAAATAAAAAATTACCTGGCAGGAAACGCCAAAAAATATAATCTTACGGCTTCTCTTTTTTTAGAAAAATCCCTTCATAAGACCAGTACTTACCTGTCCAGCGATACAATCAAAGCAATTTTACAGATAGGAAAATTGGATGTGGGCAACACATTGAACGCTATCAATGAAAAGACTTTTCAAAGTCCAAAATTAGTTCAGCTGTTCAATAGATTTGCGACCTACAACGGGTCTTCCCCCTTTCAGACCCCTGGTATTATGTCCATGATCCCACATCTTGAAATGCACTATGGTACATTTTTTCCCAAGGGAGGCATGCATCAAATATGTAAGAGCCTATATGAATTGGCGGTAAGCCAAGGTGTTCTGTTTAAGTTTAAAGAGAAAGTGCAGAAGATTAAGGTGGAACATAAAAAAGCTGTGGGAGTAGTCTCGGACAAAAGGGATTATATGGCAGATATCACCATTTCCAACATGGATATATTTCCTACCTATAAAAATCTACTCCAAAACCAAATCCATCCCAACAAGGTGTTGGAACAAGAACGCTCCAGTTCGGCTCTGATTTTTTACTGGGGCATCTCCCAGGAATTTCCAGAATTGGATCTACATAACATCCTATTCAGTGAAAATTATGAAGAGGAATTTTCGGCCATTTTCAAAGAAAGGACCATCTCTAATGACCCAACCATCTACATTAATATTACTAGTAAGGAAGAACAAGGTGATGCTCCCAAAGGACACGAAAATTGGTTTGTCATGATCAATGTCCCTGGAAACTATGGACAGGATTGGGAACAATTAAAAACTAAAGCCCGCGCTAGGATTATTTCAAAGATCAATAAAACCCTAGGGGTAGACCTTGAACAATTGATCACGGTAGAACATATCTTAGACCCCATTGGTATAGAACGGGACACAAGTTCTTATAGGGGCGCTTTGTACGGAGCCGCGAGCAATAGTAAATTTGCCGCCTTTCTAAGGCATCCCAATTTCAGCAATGCCATAAAAAATCTATATTTCTGTGGAGGATCCGTACATCCCGGCGGCGGTATCCCCCTCTGTTTATTATCCGCCAAAATTGTTGGGGATTTGGTCCCAAAAGTTTAATACATGTTTGACACAATCATTATAAAAAAAACAACAGTGGCCATAGGAATTGTTTGGCTATTCCATAGTGCCGCCCTTGTGGGTATCAGTATAGGATATCAGGAATGGTTCGTATCCAAAACCACCCTAAACCTTTTCATTAGCCTACTTTTATTTTTTTGGGTCTACCCTATGGATACCATCAAAAAATATTTGGCCTTTGCATTATTTTTTGCTGGAGGAATGTTTGCCGAATGGTTAGGTGTTAATTACGGAATTCTTTTCGGCACGTACAGCTATGGCAGCAATTTTGGTCCCAAATTGGATGGGGTTCCCTATTTGATCGGTGTCTATTGGGGCATCCTGACCTTCATATCCGGAACTCTGGCAACTTTTGTAACAACCAACGCCCCGCTTAAAATTTTCCTTGCGGCCCTACTGATGGTATTCCTTGATTTTTTCATGGAACACAGTGCACCTAACTTCGACTTTTGGACTTTTGACGGCGGAATGGCGCCATTTGAAAATTACACCACGTGGTTCACCATTGCGTTGATCTTCCAGATCATATTACATTTCTTAAGGCAGGAAGGGAACACAAAATTTTCCCTTCATTTATATACCGCCCAATTGGTCTTTTTTGGGTATTTCTTTCTATTTCTCGGATAACGCTGGTAATTGCTCTACTCCTTCCCATGTTCCCAATGAACGGTAGGGCTGAAAACGGGAAAATAACTCCTCTTTATACCATTGCAATTGTCTGGTTTGCTGTATGGCACTCTGATGCTCTTTACTGGCATAAGCGAACTCCATCAGGGATTCTTTATTCTTCCACAAACTAAACGTGGCCATTTGCGTAATGGGCACCTCCCCAATACCCTTGGAATAGAGCAACCCCGGATTGGCATTTAATGAAGCTTGGGAGGTTGGCACATACTTCCAAAACCTGTACAATAACCTTTTTTTGATAGTTGCCCTAGTTATAACCGCCAAATATGGGTTTTCAGGATCTATTGTATTGTTTTTTTCGAAGGGATTATTCCCGGACCACTCCCCTTTGGCAGCAAAATTCTTTAAATAAAGGGTCCAACATTCCATACTTTGGCCCCTGTACCTTTTTATGAGATCCGAAGAATTAAAAAATCGGTTTGCAGATGCCTCATTGTCCCAAATTTGGAGCATGGCGTACACGGACCAATCCGGCAAAGGATCAAAACCCTCTTTTCCGCTTCCCATCAATTTATAGAATTGTAGTCCGGATACCTTGGTCATGGGCCTATGACCAAATTGCATCATACCAAAAGCCCAAAACTTCCTCAAGAAACCGTGATATCTAAAAAATGTAAGGGTGGTAATCTGTGACATATAGCTACTCCTCCAATAGGGAATCCAACAATTTTCTAGTGGCTGCGCTATTCCAATCGGCTGTACCCGTTTCAGCTACCATTATTTTTCCCATTTTATTAATGATATAGGTCGTTGGAAGTACTTTGGAGCTCAATACTTGTGGTTCCATGGTCTGTGGAAAATATACAGGGAGGTCGTACTTTTTTCGTTTAAGGAAATCCAATACTTTTTGTTCCTCCTCATTGGTTACGAACATAAAGGCAACCCTATTCCCATAATCGTTGTAAAGTTCCTGCATACTAGGCATTTCTGCTATACAGGGCGCACACCATGTGGCCCAGAAATTAACCAAAATTACCTTTCCTTTTTGTGTTTCAAAATTAAAAGATTGCATTTCGGAATCTTTCAATTCCCATTTATAAGAGTCCAAGGGCACTTGCAGCTCTGCTTTGACCACGGCTGCGCTACTGGAAAGCAATCTACTTGCCATGACCTTGAGCTTAAATCCTATAGGCGTAAACAATAATAGGATGACCCCCAAGATCAAGGCTGCGTTTATCCATTGTTTTTTACCTATTTTAAGTGACATTGTTACTCCTTTAGAAGTCCGTCCAATATATCTCTTACCTTACTGTTGTCCCAATCTGCTATACCCTCCTTATGGATTACTATATTGCCAGATTTATCCAGTAAATAGGATGCGGGAACTACTTGATCACTGATCGGCATCTTCTCCCCGATGATCAAATAGGTTACTGGAAAGGTGAAGCCATGTTCTTCCATAAAGGCTTCTACGGGTTCCCGTTCCTCATTGGTAATGATATAAAAATCCATTTTGTCCTTATACTGATCATATAGATCCTGGATACTGGCCAATTCTGCAACACAAGGTAATTGCCATGAGGCCCAAAGGTTGATGAGCACTACGTTTCCTTTTGATTTTTTGAAGTTAAAAAAGTTCCAATTCTCATCTTTCAACCTCCAATCGTAGTCCGTGATACGCTCCCTATCTGAAACTGCCGTAACATTTGGACTGAATGAAAATATTTTATTCAATAAAACCTTCCCATAATACCCTACAGGCGTTACAAAAAACGATACTATAAAAGCAATAAGCAATATATTTAGAAAGGTCTTCTTACTAATTTTCATATGTCAATTTATTTCCTACCAAAACTAGAAAACTCCTGATGATAATCAGGAGTTTTTATAAACTATTTAATAAATGAATTTAAGAGGCATTTTCCCTTTTTATAACATTTAATGCAGAACCTTCATGAAACCATTCTATTTGGGATTGGTTATAGGTATGATTCACTTTTAAGGTATCCTTACTGCCATCTTTATGTACCAATTCTATGGTCAACTGCTTGTCAGGTGCAAATGCATCAATATCCAAGAAATTGAAGATATCATCTTCCTGAATCAGATCATAATCGGCTTCATTGGCGAAGGTCAATCCCAACATCCCTTGTTTTTTAAGGTTAGTTTCATGGATTCGCGCAAAAGATTTCACCAATACGGCAGCTACCCCCAAATGTCTTGGTTGCATGGCCGCATGTTCCCTTGAAGAACCTTCGCCATAGTTATGGTCACCCACTACAATGGTCTTAATGCCCGCAGCCTTGTAGGCACGTTGTGCATCTGGTACCCCAACAAACTCTCCGGTAAGTTGGTTCTTTACAAAATTGGTCTTCTTGTTATAGGCATTTACAGCACCGATCAGGGTGTTGTTCGCTATATTGTCCAAGTGACCTCTGTAACGCAACCATGGACCTGCCATGGAGATATGGTCAGTGGTACATTTCCCGAAGGCTTTGATCAATAATTTCACACCTTTTAAGCTTTCAGGTGTAAGTGGTGTGAAAGGTTCCAACAATTGTAATCTTTCTGATTTTGGGTCTACCTTTACATCCACACTTGATCCATCATCATTAGGGGCCAAATATCCGGCATCCTCTACATCAAATCCTAAAGGTGGAAGCTCTATTCCCAATGGTTCGTCCAATTTCACCTCTTCTCCATCCTCGTTCAAAAGGGTATCGGTCATTGGATTAAAATCCAATCGCCCTGAAATTGCTATTGCAGCCACCATTTCCGGTGATCCAACAAAGGCATGCGTATTTGGGTTTCCATCTGCCCTTTTGGAAAAGTTTCTGTTAAAGGAATGTACAATGGTATTCTTCTCATCCCCTTTTAGGTCACTTCTATCCCATTGTCCGATACATGGACCACAGGCATTGGTAAATATCGTGGCTCCTAAATTTTCAAAGATCTGCAAAAGGCCATCCCTTTCGGCGGTGAACCTAATTTGCTCAGAACCTGGGTTGATACCAAAATCAGATTTTGGTTTTATTTTTTTATCAACGGCTTGTTTGGCAATAGAGGCGGCACGGGTCAAATCTTCATAAGAAGAGTTGGTACAGGAACCGATCAATCCCCAATCTACTTTAATAGGCCATCCATTTTCTCTGGCCTTCACTCCCAATTCACCCACTGGTGTGGCCAAATCCGGTGTAAATGGACCATTTAAGTGAGGTCTCAATTCATCTAGGTTGATCTCTATCAACTCATCAAAATATTTTTCTGGATTGGCGTATACCTCAGCATCAGCGGTTAGGTGTTCTTTTACGGCATTGGCAGCATCGGCTATATCACTTCTGTCCGTAGCCCTAAGGTAACGCTCCATAGAAGCATCGTATCCAAATGTAGATGTTGTTGCCCCTACTTCTGCACCCATATTACAGATGGTTCCTTTTCCTGTACAAGAAAGGTTTTTAGCACCTTCACCAAAATATTCTATTATGGCCCCAGTTCCACCCTTTACGGTAAGGATCCCGGCCACTTTCAAAATTACATCCTTCGAGGAGGTCCAACCAGAAATATTACCGGTCAATTTTACCCCTATCAATTTTGGGAATTTCAATTCCCACGCCATTCCGGCCATTACATCCACGGCATCGGCACCACCAACTCCGATGGCTACCATTCCCAATCCACCGGCATTCACCGTATGGGAATCTGTACCGATCATCATTCCTCCCGGGAAGGCATAATTTTCCAATACCACTTGGTGGATAATTCCAGCTCCCGGCTTCCAAAATCCAATTCCATATTTATTGGATACCGATTCCAAGAAATCAAATACCTCTGCACTTGTGCTATTGGCAACCTTTAAATCGGCCGTTGCCCCACTTTTTGCCTGGATCAGGTGATCACAGTGTACTGTTGTAGGAACGGCAACCTGAGGTTTTCCCGCCTGCATAAACTGCAATAATGCCATTTGTGCGGTTGCATCCTGACATGCTATACGGTCCGGTGCGAAGTCTACATAGTCCTTGCCCCTCTTAAATTCTTTAGTAGCGTTACCATCCCATAAATGGGAATATAAAATTTTCTCCGAAAGGGTCAGTGGTCTCCCAACGATCTCCCGTGCCTTATCAACGCGCTCGGCCATATTGGAATACAATTCCTTGATCATATCGATGTCAAATGCCATTATATTGTTTTGTGTTTTAGTTATTGTAATCTAACAAAAATAATAAAATAGTAGGGGCAAACGAAATTTTAAGACCATCATTCATATCATTTTCGTTGAAAAATCAATTAATGGTTCAAAAAAAATGAATTTGTTACTTTTTTCGAAAAAAATAAGCGTATTCGCTTACGACAACGATTGAAATAGGGTATTTAGATTAGAGCAACCTCAAGATGATGTCATCTTCAGAGATCCCTTCGGCCTCCGCCTTGTAGTTTTTGATGATCCTATGCCTTAAAACACCCCATGCAACTGCCTTTACATCTTCTATATCCGGGGAGAATTTACCGTTTACCGCCGCATTCGCCTTGGCCGCCAAAATAAGATTTTGGGACGCCCTAGGGCCTGCTCCCCAATCGATATATTGTTTAACAAAATCTGAGGCTGTCGGTAAATTGGGCCTGGTACTGTTCACCAATCGCACCGCGTATTCCACTACATTATCAGGAACTGGGATTCTGCGGATCAAATGCTGCACTTCCACAATTTCCTGAGCGTTGAACAGCGAATTTAAAGTTGCGGTATGATCAGAGGTTGTAGACTTAACTACTTCAATTTCCTCCTCAATGGACGGGTACTTTAATTCTATGGCGAACATAAAACGGTCCAATTGCGCTTCTGGCAATGGATAGGTCCCTTCCTGTTCAATAGGGTTCTGTGTGGCAAGAACAAAATAAGGCTCCGCCAATTTATATTGCGTTCCCGCAATGGTAACCGACCTTTCTTGCATGGCCTCCAGAAGGGCTGCCTGCGTTTTTGGCGGGGTACGATTAATTTCATCGGCGAGGATTATATTTGAAAATATAGGGCCTTTGATAAACTTAAAATTGCGGTTTTGGTCCAAGATCTCACTCCCGAGAATATCACTGGGCATAAGATCCGGGGTAAACTGTATCCGCTTAAAATCGAGTCCCAAGGTTTGGGCAATGGTATGAACCATTAAGGTCTTTGCAAGACCGGGCACACCGATCAATAGGGAGTGTCCTCCTGTATAGATAGACAATAATACTTGGTTGACCACTTCCTCTTGGCCGATGATCACCTTGGCTATTTCTTGCTTTAGAGCTTTGTGTTTCTCTACTAACCTATTGATGGAAGCAACGTCTGACATGCACTTACTCCTTTACCCAATTATTCGCAAAATCGCATCCTTTGTTGTCCTTGTTTACGCTGATATAGGTTTCATCTATATGCTCGGCCATCCACTTTTCAATGGCCTTGAATTGCTTATCGCGAAGTGCCAACTCTTGGATCTTTAAATAATCCTTGGCAAAATTGGCCTCGTGTTCATCATACCTATTGGTAATCTTCATGATTTTATATTTTGGGGCACCTCCCCTTGGATCTTCCTCTAAAATAGGCTGTGAAATCTCATTATCCTTAAGGTTTCGTACCTGGTTGTAAAGGGTAGGATCCATTTTTGTCAATTCAAAACGGGAGTCAAAATTAATAGGGTTTCTCAAAAGACCTCCATCAAATTTGGTTTCCTTTTCATCTGAAAAATTTTGTGCGGCCTCGGCAAAAGTATATTTAGTATCCATCACATTTTGGCGGATACTATCTAGTTCTACCTTGGCGGCATCCATAGCTGTCTGAGGGATTTCTGGAGCAATCAATATATGCCTTAGATCCACTTCTTGTCCCCTTATCTTTTCAATAAAAATAATGTGGTAACCAAATATAGTCTCAAAAGGCTCGGATATCTCCCCCTCCCTTAAACTGAAGGCAACATCCTTAAATTCCTTTACAAACCCTGTCTGCCTTGTCATACTGTAAAAACCACCTTTGGACTTTGATCCTGGATCTTGGGAATAAAGAATGGCCTTTACACTGAAACTGGCATTGTTGTCCACTATATCGGCTTTAATACCCTTCAACTTGTCTATCACCTTTTGCTTTTCCACATCTGGAGCCTTGGTCTCCTTTACTATTTGCGAAATTTCCAATTCTGCGCCAAATACTGGACGCTCCTCTGCAGGTATCTTATTAAAGAACTGGCGCACCTCCTCTGGGGTAATCTCTATTTCACCAACAATTTTCTGCTGCATTTTTTCAGACAGCATCCTCAATTTATTGATCTTAAAAAGCTCTTCCCTAAAACTCTCCTCGTCTGGCTTGCGGTAGAACTTCAATACTTTTTCAATGGATCCCACTTGAGCAATAAGGGATTGCAACTGCCTTTCGCTTGTAGCATTCACCTCATCTTCGGAAACTAAAATACTGTCCTGAACTGCTTGGTGGGCATACAAACGGTCTTCCATTAATTTGCCCAACAATCCACAACGTGTAATATCTTCGGTTGAGGCTCCCTGACTGCGAAGATCTATCAAGGTTTTCTCGATATCCGATTCCAAAATTACGTAATCACCTACCACGGATGCTACCCCGTCCAATTTTACCCTTTTAAAATTGTTCACGGTATCTTTTTTGTACCCTTCATTGGCTTCTACTGCCATATCTTGAGGTTCTACCTGGGTATCTGGTATTTTATCGTTTTCCTGTGCATATCCCATTACTGTTAAAAGTAATGCGGTTAAAAAAGTGATCATCCTATTCATCTTGTTCATATATCTCAAATTCTTTTTCTTTTACGGCCTCATCAATAATTTCGGTCTCTAGCTTTCGCATATAATCCAACCTTCTCCTGTTCATGAGCACCTGCCTTATCGAAGGCCTTATAAATGATAACGGTGCAATATCATTAACGTTAAGCACATCAATTACCTTGCCCAAATATACCCCTAATGAATCCTGTAATTCAAAAAATTGTGATTTTTTTAAGTACAACTCCTCATTTTCAAGGCTTAAGGGTGTAATTTCCTTTACCACTCTGGACACCTTCACCCAAACAGAATCATTAAAGTTTAATTTTCTAAACTGCATGCTCACAGAGTCAAGATAGGCCATATCCTTTTTATTGAAGCGCTTAATTTTTTCAACTATTTCATCCTTTTTCAAAAATTGCTGTGGCAATTCTACAAAGCGGATCATCAACAGTTTCTCCCTAAGTTTAAAATTTTCCTTTTCATTCTCATAAAAGGCGAACAACTCTTTTTCATTAACCACGGTATCCAGTGCCTGTTGTACCAAGGCTTCTTTGTAGGCCCTAGTATATAGGTCTATCCTATAATCGTCTACCAACTTATCAAATTCGGCCAGTTTGTCCACAGGCAAATTAATCTTTGATTTCGATAGCAACAATTGCTTGGAAGCCCAGGTATTAATATAATTGGTCACAAAAGAGGCACTGTCCTCTTTTGACATGTTATCCGTTATCAGAGGAGCGATATCCTCTTGATGGAGATACACTTCCCCAACACGGGCAATTGCCTTGTTATCCTTCTCTTTTTTCCATATTCCTTCACAGGAGGCACCTAAAAAGAGAAGTGCAACTGCGATTAAAATGGTGAGAAGTTTGATGATATGTCGCGTTATAAAAAGCATTTTGCAAAAGTAACAATTAACCAACGCTGTGCAAGTTCTCATTTTCTCCCAAAAATCAACTATTTTTAACAAATGTTTAGAAACACTAAGCCTTTATGCATTAAAAAACACTTAGACCCCTATACCCTAACAACACATGAGTAACAGAAGAATAAAATTGATTTGGGACTTTAGAGGTCCTGCTGCCGCCAAAACGGCAGAACACCACGAAATACACCTAACGGATTATATCATTGCCGAAAAATTGGATTTGGGAATAACCGGTTGCAAAACCTTGAGTGAAATGCACAGCATTGCCTTTTTGGTCGTAGATGAATCAAAAATGATTCAGGTTCGAGATGCCTTAAAACCCCACAGAGGGGAAGTTTATGAAGACTGAACCAAAAACTGGTAAAGGTCCCTTGTGAATTTTAAATTATAGCCCTTGAGCAATACCTATTTATACATTTTTTGTATTCTTCTGATGGTCATCAGCTGTAAAGAAGACATACCTCCGCCGGAGGACCCTTTGGCATTTGTTCTTCAATCCAACAACCCAAATATAAAAAGGGTGATGGATAGTATTGCCAAATATAAAGTACAGATCCGATTTACGGCAGTAACCCGAAGAAACGACAGTATTATTTTAAATGATCATTCTTTTCAGGTCAACCCAAAAAATTATTTTTATCCGGCCAGTTCCGTTAAATTTCCCATTGCCGTCTTGGCCTTGGAAAAATTGAACAAGAATGACACCCTTACCATGGACACCCGTTTTTTCTTGGAAGGAGATACCACTACGACTACCTTTGCAAGGGAAATCACCAAAATATTTGCGGTAAGCGACAATGAGGCCTACAACCGCTTGTTTGAGTTTTTGGGAACGGATGAGATCAACAGCCATTTAGAAAACAGAGGTGTTGGGCCTGTCCGCATCTCGCACCGTTTGTCCACCGAAAATGCTGACCGCACCACCACTAGGCCATTGGTAGTTTATATAAACGACAGCACCCTTAGCAATAGAAAACGGTCCTACAACAAAGCACCTAGACCTTTGACCTTGAACAGCGTTAAAAAAGGGAAGGGATATTATGATGAAGGGGTGATTATCCTGGAACCTTTTGATTTTGCCCTCAAAAACTATTACCCAATCGAGGCACAACACGCCGTATTGAAACGTATCATATTCCCTGAATTATTTACCAAAAAAGAACAGTTTCACATTAGCAAAGAACAACGACAACGCCTTTTGGAAGCCATGAGTGCCCTCCCAAGGGACGCGGGTTATGATGCCGGCGAATTCTACGACAGCTATGGAATATTCTTTATGTATGGTGACACCAAAGAAACTATCCCAAAGTCGCTGGAAATTTACAACAAAGCAGGCTATGCTTATGGCTTTTTGACCGATTGTGCGTATATTAAGGATACTAAAAACGATATTGAATTTATGATCACGGCCACCATTTTGGTGAACGAAGATGGGATCTACAATGATGACCAATACGAATATGAAACGGTGGGCATCCCTTTCCTTGCCGAATTGGGCAGGGAGCTCTACCAACTACAATTATCCATTAAAAAAGGAACTTATGGAACCCCTGACCTTTGATTCGTTTACAAAGAAAATATATATCAAGGCCCCTTTGGAAAAATTATACTGGTGTTGGGGAACAACGGAGGGCATTATGTCCTGGTTCTTAAGCAAGGCCGAATATCTTCAAGAGGACGGAACTTTGAGAACACCTTCCGACAACATTCTCAATGGAGATGCCTATATCTGGGAATGGCACAATTGGGACTGACAGGAAAAAGGAACCATTCTGAATGCAAATGGTTCTGATTTATTAGAAATAAGCTTTGCCGGAGATTGTCGCGTGGCCATAACATTGGAAGATACAGGCTCTGCTATATTGGTCACTTTGAGACAATACAACATTCCCACGGACGAAAAGAGCAAAATGGAAATTCATTTTGGGTGCAGCAACGGTTGGATCTTTTGGATGGCCAACATTAAAGCTTATTTGGAACACGGCATCCACCTCAACGAAACTGAGCACGATTTGCGACAATTGCCAAATGTTGGTTTTGAATTCGTTAATATGTGATGTATAACTTCCAAGACATACCATAGTTCAACTTTAAGGGCCATCAAATACAGACATTCATCCAACCTAAAGAGGCTTTCAAGAATAATATGACAAATAGAATAGGTCATATCAATAAAAGCAGTACTTTTGCGCCCAGTTTAAAAAAAAACTGAGTACAACTCCACTCATAACCAATGTTTTACATGTGGCTGAATGGATATTAAAATATTAGATTCATGAAGCGCATTAATGAATACAAGAAGTTATTCAATGTTGAGAAGGACACAGACCTTAAACAATTGAAAACCACGTATAGAAACTTGGTAAAAGAGTGGCATCCAGATAAATTCCAAAAGGATGATGCCCTGTTCGCAGAGGCAGAATTAAAGAGTCAAAAAATCATAGATGGGTACCACTTTTTGGTAAGCATAGCACCTGAAACCAAGGAAGCCAATTTGGAGGAATACAGGATTACAACAAATGAATCTGGAATTTCTGACTTCACCCATAAAGGACTTTTAATGGAAATCTCTTTTTTGGACGGTACAACTTATGAGTATTTTGGGGTTACTAAAAATATTTATATGAAGATGATCAATTCTGATAAGCAACTGCGGTTTGCCAAAAGGAACATTTTCAACTCGTATTTGTACAGAAAATCTAAAAAAAGAGCATAAAATTAAAATAATTTCCTTAAAGTAATTTGGAAATCATTTTTTTGGAGTTATATTTGCAACCAATTTAGTAATTAATTTAATTTATATAATGAGCACAGGAACAGTAAAATTTTTCAACGATGCCAAAGGATTTGGTTTTATCACTGAAGAAGGAAATAACAAAGAACATTTCGTACACGTATCAGGTTTAATCGACGAAATCCGTGAGGGTGACGAAGTTGAATTTGAATTGGAACAAGGGAAAAAAGGATTGAACGCAGTTAACGTTAAAGTTATCGACTAATTCGTTTCAATTTCTAAAGAACAAAGCCTATCTATCGATAGGCTTTTTTTATGCCCAAAAATGAGATTTGTTTACCATTATCACTTGCAAAGACCTATAGTATTGGTTCTAATTTAATTAAATTGAAGCACCTTAAGCAATAAACTATGGTGCTATTGTATAAATGGGTTCTTATTTTATTTGGAATATTCCTGATCGGTGTTGGGTTGCTCATGCTTTTCTTTCCCAGTAAGGCAAGGGGCATCCTTAGAAAGGCTGGAAGCACCCCATTTATCAATTATATGGAAATAACGGTTCGTATGATCCCTGCGACAGCCTTGGTCCTATATGCCGATTATTCCAATTACACCCTGGTTTATCAAGTTCTGGGATGGTTTATGTTGGCCACCTCAGTAGTACTCTATTTTGTGCCTAGAAAGATGCACCATGAGTACGCTTTAAAATGTGCAGCTATATTAAACCCGCTGTTCATTCAATGTATTTCACCCCTTTCCCTTCTATTTGGCCTTTGTATTCTTTACGGGACCTTGTCATAGCAATTTTTTTTTGAAAACTCCCATACCAACTGTATTTTCCAGATAAGACATATCCCTTCCGTTCTTGTAATTCTTCAAAGTTAGAAGGCATACCGCTTTTCATATATAGACATTATTTTATATCTTTAAGAACCTCCCCCAATAAAAAACAGCCCTCCAAATTCAGTTCTTGGAAAGCGAAACCATGTTAAAACCATTAAATCTAATTCGATAAATTAATCATTAAAAATCTAATGGAAATAAAACCAACCATTGATTCCTTGGAACAAAAGGTACAAGATTTAGAGGCCCAGCTAATCGCAAAAAAGTCTTATCAACTCGAACTTGGAAACTACAGACATATGTTAAATAGGACCCAAGAACTATCTAATATTGGCAGTTGGAACTGGGACTTGTTGACCAATACCGTGGAGTGGTCCGATACCATGTTTCGCTTGTTGGGGCTAGAACCCAATACGGTCCTCCCCTCTTATGAATTGGCACTTCATCATGTCCATGACAATGACAAGGAATATTATGTAAAGGTTTTGGGGGAAGCGGTCAACAATAAAACTTCGTACTATCTAGAGAACAGAATCAGTAAAAATGACAACGCTGTCATTTCCGTTATTTCCCGGGGGAAGTGTTTTTTGGATGCCGAGGGCAACTTGGTCCGTATGATAGGAACGGTACAGGATATTACGGAACAACAAAATGCTTTTGATAAACTTTTAATGGCAAATGAAGAGGCCAAAGAGAAAGAAAAGCAATTAAACGAAGCCCAACGTTTATCCAAGTTAGGGAACTGGGATTATGATCCTGAAACAAAACGGTTCCAATGGTCAAATGAGGTGTTCCGTATATTTGGTCAGGACCCCCAATTTGAGGCACCAACGTATACAGATCTTAAAAAACTGATACACCTCGAAGACTGGAAGGAATTTGATAAAATCATTTCCGAGGCAGCTAAGCATGGCAAAGCCTTTCATTCGGAGCTGCGGCTCATTCTTCATTATGGATTAAAAAAAACGGTTACCTTCCTCTGCCAACCTGTATTAAAGGATACTGGCGAAAGCTACTTGTTAAAAGGGACAATCCAAGATATCACTACCTTAAAAGCTGCAGAAAACAACCTTGTGAACCTGAATTTGTCCTTGGAGGAGAAGGTCAAGGAGCGGACTGCCGAACTGATGTATTCCTTGGAAAGGGAAAAGAAAATCAGTGATCTAAAATCCAATTTTGTATCCATTACCTCCCATGAGTTCCGTACCCCTTTGACCATTATTAATCTAAGCGCCATACTTATCGAGAAGAATGCAAAGTTGGGACAACTGGAAAATATACACAAACAAGTAGACAAGATAAGGTCTGCAGTTACAAATCTTGTACAAATCTTAGATGATCTCCTTACCATTGGAAAAATCGAAGGAGGCAAAGTTATATCACAAAAAATATCAATAGATATTGAGAAGCTAACGAAAGCCTTACTAGCAGAAATAAGGGCCTTAACCAAAAAAGAGCAAAAACTGAACTATACCCATCTAGGTGCTACGGATACCAATATTGATGTGAACCTATATGGAGGGATTTTCCTCAATCTAATCACAAATGCGATTAAGTATTCCGAAGCGGATATAGATATAAAAACAAAACTACAGGGACGCGATTTGGTCATCTCTGTAGCGGATGCAGGAATCGGAATTCCATTGGATGACCAAAAAAAGATTTTTAGCAAGTATTTTAGAGGTAGTAATTCTAGCCATATCTCCGGCACAGGATTAGGTCTCAACATCGTTTTTCAATACGTGCAATTATTAAAAGGCAGCATAAAATTTTCCAGTATTCCCGGTAAAGGAACCACCTTTACGGTAGTACTGCCCTCTTAACCAATCAGAAACGTATTAGCAGTCCTTTTAGGACTGGTCATTGGCAGTGTCGTGAACATGGGGCTCATCATGACCGGGGGTGACCTTATTCCACCTCCCGAAGGTGCCGATGTCACTACCATGGAAGGGCTAAGGGCCTCCATGCACCTTTTTGAGGCCAAAAATTTTGTCTTTCCCTTTCTGGCCCATGCTTTGGGCACATTTGCCGGTGCCTTGTTAGCTGCACTTATTGCCGTCACTTATAAAATGAGGTATGCTTTTGGTATTGGTGCCACCTTTATGTTAGGTGGTATCATCAATAGTTTCCTATTGCCCGCCCCATCATGGTTTATTGTCTTGGACCTTGTTGCCGCCTATATACCCATGGCCTGGTTTGGCGGAAAATTGGCACTGGACCTACAAAGAAAAAGAATCACCCCAACCCTATAGAACTCATGAAATACACCGTATCCATTGATATCGACAAACCTATTGATAAGGTCATTGAGCTTTTTGACAATCCGGACAATTTAAAGGCATGGATGGAAGGTCTTCAGAGCTTTGAACATCTGAGCGGCACCCCTGGACAGGTAGGGGCCAGATCAAAACTGAAATTTAAAATGGGAAAACGAGACGTTGAAATGATTGAGACCGTCACTGTGCGCAAACTGCCCCAAGAATTTAGTGGCACCTATGAGGCAGAGGGGGTGTTCAACATCGTAAAAAACAAATTTGTAAAACTCACGGATACCAGGACCAAGTACATCTCAGAACAGGAATTCGAATTTAAGGGCATGATGAAGATTGTGGCCTTTCTGATGCCTTGGGCCTTTAAAAAACAGTCCATGAAATCCCTAAAGGCTTTTAAGCATTATGCCGAAGGACATGCATAACACACAAACGCTATAAATTATTGGAATATTTTCCCATAAAAGAACAGGAATTAAACCAAAGTAATCACCAATGAAAAAATCGGCAACTTTTTGTATCCTTCTTATGTTCCTAACAACGCTGAGCAGTTGCAATGGGCAGCCACAAAAGAATTCCTCTTCCGCGATCCCATCCCAAAGCCAGGAGTTGGTTGGCGGGGGTTGCGATGGTTGTGAATTGATGTACGTTGGGATGCCCAAAAATATTGCTGCTATTAACACCAGTGAAGGATGGTCCGAAAAGGGCCAGAAATTGCTCATCACTGGCACTGTTTATAAACTTGGCGGAAAAATACCGGCCCCCAATGTGATTATCTACTACTGGCAAACCGACGCCAATGGGTACTACTCCCCAGTTGATGGAATGGATCCAAGAGCCAGAAGGCATGGCCGCCTAAGGGGCTGGGTAAAGACCGACGAGAAAGGGCGTTATGCCATTTATACGATTAGGCCTGCACCATATCCCAAGGATGTGATGCCCGCACATATCCATACTTCCATCAAAGAGCCCTATATAGCGGATGAATACTATTTAGACGAGTTTGTTTTTGATGATGATCCCTTGCTGCTCCCTGCCTGGAAAAAGAATCCGCCAGAAAATAGGGGTGGTAGTGGAAAACTGAGGGTTCTTATCTCTGACGACCTTCAGATTGCCGAGCACAATATTGTCTTGGGATTGAACATTCCCAATTACCCTGAAAAACCTGCTTCGGGAAAGCAATCCGGATTGGAAATTGGGCAGGACCAACCCTCCTTTACCCCTTTCCATGCCTGGGGCCCCGATAAAGGCTCCAAAACCTGTCCAGTTTGCAAATACGGGCGTTACCATGGTATTGTTTATTTTGTAGGCAACAATCCAAATTGGCAAGAAATTAAAAAGTGGTTGACGTATTTGGAACAGGAAAGCCGCAACCGAAGCAAATACCTAAAAACCTATTTTGTATATGGAAATAACAATGGGTATTCCAAAGATAAAAGAATGGCCGAACTGGAACTGGTGGGCAAAGAACTGAACTTGGAACATTTGGCACTTACGTTTGTACCTTCTTTTTCGGACAATGGCAGTGAAATAAACCTCAACAAACTGGATCCCAAGGCGGAAAACACCTTTATCATTTACAAATACCGCACTATTATAGATAAGTATGTGGACCTAGAACCCACAACCGAAAATTTCTTTAAGTTATCCGAGACTTTAGACGCCTCGACCAATGATTATTTTAGGCTACCCATCCCCCAACACAACTAGCATCAGATGTCCCTTGGAGCACCGTTGAGAGGTCTGGACTAAGTCCACTTTAAATACTAATTAGGAGGTAAAAGGTTTCGACTGCCCTGAACTTGACAAACAAACCTTTCACCAGCTTCCTTAGTTTACCCTTAGGTCAGTTAAGAAGACTTTAATATATGAGATCTAACTTTCTACAGCATTGATATCTCCACACAGACTCTTAGAATTTTGTCTATTTAAAAAAGTTGATATTCTATATATTGTTGTTTTATTCAAATGGATAAAATGACTATATTTAATTAAGCATTAGATGTTATCCAACTTTACACCATATGCTTTTATGAAAAAAATAAATTTACTAGGACTCTTTTTACTTTTGATGCAAAGCTGCCAAACTTACCAAACTGTCAGTATTTCCGAAATAGAAAAGGGGAAAACCTATGAAATAACCCTGATGAATGGACAAAGAATTGAAACAAGATGCGCGCGCGTTAATGAAAATAGCATTTTTGTTGAAATCACTGAAAATATCATGGAATTGCCTAAATCAAAGATTGACAAGGCAAAAAGAAAAAAAATTGCTGTTTTTAGATTAGTAGGAGGATTAACTTTAGCTACTGTAGGAGTGATACTTTTATTAAATAGTGCTGATAAAGAAATATTTCAGCTGACAGCTACTGAATAACTAAAATAGATCAATAGTTAACAAAAAAGCGATACGTAATTGCTTGTTTTCTCTACTTCTCAAAATTATCTTGATATTTCTATGAAACGACGCATCTAAAAGTATCTAGCCTAAATGTTGCATGTTTTTAATATGAAATTGAAGCACCTCAACTTCAACTAGTAAAAGATGCTACTTTCGTTTTAAAATGTTGTGAATAAATTTACTTGTCCGTTGCCTTAGTAGTACCGCTATTTTGTACTTTTCCTTCGTTTAATTAACCTTTTTATGGAGCAACTTTTAGATTTCATCCTTCATACCGATGATGCCCTAATCTCTTTAGTGGCCGATAACATTTATAAGGCTTACCTTATCCTTTTCTTAATTATTATGTTGGAAACAGGGCTTATTGTGTTCCCTTTTTTGCCCGGGGACGGACTTCTCTTTTCGGCAGGGGTGGTTGCGGCTTCTACAGATATGAATGTATGGGTACTATTGGTATTGCTCATTGTAGCGGCAATAACGGGCAATATTATCAACTACTATTTGGGCATGACCTTGGGGTTAAGTTTAAAGCAGAGCAACAATTACCTCATTAAAAACTATATTATGGTCCATATTCCCAAGGCCAAAGAATTTTATACAAAACACGGAGGCAGTGCCATTATCATTGGTAGGTTTTTCCCTTTAGTGCGCACCTATATTCCATTTTTGGCAGGAATGGTACGTATGGGACGCCCTATCTTCATGAAAAACACGATTTTAGGAGCTATCGCATGGATCACATTGTTTCTTCTGACCGGATTTTTCGCAGGGGAAATCCCTTGGGTGAAAAACAATTATGGCCTTATATTTATAAGCTTAATCATCATTACCATGTTGCCATTGTTATTTTCGATCCTTAAGAAATTATTAAAAAACTGATCTTATTTTAGCGCTTTCTTAAATACGCTCCATGCCTCATACCCTAACAAATAAACTCTTAGAACTTCATTTAGATTTTCCCACAGAAAACTATATGGGCTCCCGCTTCGATTGGTCTGGAAAAATAACCTCTCTTAAATTCCAGAACATAGAAGTCACAGGTGTAGAGCGAACTAACATTACTACCGATATCCAATATGGTAAAGGGTTTTACAATGAATTTGGCATTGATTCCCCTTTAGGTTTTGAGAGTGCAGAGATCGGAGATTGGTTTCACAAGATTGGAGTGGGACTCTTAAAAAAAGATACAGCCACTTATGACTTTCAAAAAGGCTATCTGGTAAAACCCGCCAAATTTAATAGTACCTCAAGCAACACTAAAATATCCATTTCCTGTACCTCAAAAATTTATAATGGATATGGATATATACTAAACAAAGAAATTGAACTTTTAGAGAGTGGTTTTAGTATTCACTACCGATTAAAAAATACCGGTAACAAACCCTTTGACACTAACGAATACAACCACAATTTTTTGGCGGTGAACAAGGATTTAATAGGAAGCCATTATCATTTGAAATTTCCATTTCCCTTACAGCCCGCCCATTTTGGGGAAACCGTAAACCCTGAACATAAAGTGGTGCTGGGTAAAAACGATTTTTCTTTTCTAGGAACACCCCAAGAGCAGTTCTTTTTCAGTAATCTATCCGGAGGCACTTCGGTAACCGCCCAATGGGAATTATTAAATAAGAAAAGCAAAATCAGGATTCGCGAAACAGGAAGTTTTAATACCAACAACATCAACCTATGGGGATGGACCCATGTAATCAGTCCGGAATTGTTCCACAACATCTCCCTTCAACCTGGACAAGCTACCGAATGGACCAGAACCTATGAGATTTTTTCGCTCACATAAAAAAATAGGTCTACAAGTTTTATCCCCTAGAGCACAGTCGAGAGGTCTGGATGAACAAACACTCTTAAGCACTTGATTACCACTCAAATAGGTTTCGACTGCTTTCAACCTGACAATGGCACCTTCCATCAAATTCTCTTGTAGCAACTTGAGCGGAGTCGAGGGGTTTTCCCTAAATAATATCCCAATTAACAATCCACTGCTAAAGCTCTCACAGATAGTGATTTGGTAAATTTATTTTTTTTTTGAAATACGGATAATATTCGCTATATTTAATGAGTCACCCCCCTTAATTAAAGCTCATTTATTTTGTTACAATCCAATCAGCTCGTTAGGTTGCTATCTGATTCTTGTGATGGAAAATAGACCATGGTGCGCCATCTAGTACCAATCTTATAAAACGGGAAAGCCGAAAATATACATCCCGAAGAAATGCAAAGAACAGGTTGGCAGGCAATACTGGTCAATTTTAAAAGATATTCAGAAAGTCAAGAACGGCCAAATTAAATATATTGTCCCGATCATATATAACACCTAGAACCCTAATTCATATCAGAGATGCCCCCCATCCGCAGTCGAGAGCTCCTTCTTGCCAATTCCATCCTGCTTGTCCCATCGAGCGCAGGTTAGAGGTATGGACAGATAAACTTACTTCAACTCATAACTACCGGTCAAATAGGTTTCGACTGCGTTCAACCTGACATTTAAACCTTATAAATGATTTCCAGGTGCCCCCCTCTAGCTCAGGCGACAGGCTTTAAACTAACAAAGAACACCTTACTATTCCCAATAACCCTTATGAAAAATAAAGCCAACTAAATTTTTTAACCCATCTTTGGACTTCCCTGAAAAGAAGAAGCGTGAAAAACAACATACAACTTGGTCTAAAGGAAAACTGGCCACAATTCACCATTTTGGTGGTCGTTAATGCCTTTGTTGGTGGCATGGTAGGTTTGGAACGCACCATTATCCCCAAATTTGCGGAATTGGAATTTGGGATCGCTTCCAAAACAGCCATTTTATCCTTTATCATCGTTTTTGGCATCACCAAGGCCGTCACCAATTACTTTACCGGAAAATTGGCCAATAGGTTTGGCAGAAAAAACTTATTGATACTGGGTTGGGTCATTGCCCTTCCTATTCCCTTTTTATTGATCTATGCCCCTACCTGGAACTGGGTCATTTTTGCCAATATCCTTTTAGGGATAAACCAGGGATTGACATGGAGCAGTACCGTGGTGATGAAAATAGATCTGGTAGGTGAAAAAGACCGTGGCTTGGCCATGGGCATCAATGAGTTTGCTGGCTATTTTGCCGTAGGGGTGGTCGCCTTTCTAACTGGTATTATTGCACAAGAATATGGGGTTACTCCCTATCCCTTTTATTTGGGGATCGGTATTTCTATTATTGGTCTATTATTAACGGTCTTCTTTGTAAAGGATACCCGAAAATTTGTGGACCAAGAACAAAAGACCACCGTGACCAATACCTTGGAAAATGTTTTTTTGGAAACCTCGTTTAAGGACAAAACCTTGAGTTCCATTACCCAGGCAGGGTTGGTCAACAATTTAAATGATGGGATGATCTGGGGCCTTTTGCCCATCCTCCTTATCTCCTTTAATTACGACTCCAAAAGTATTGGGATCATTGCGGCCATTTACCCAGCCGTATGGGGCATTGGACAGCTGTTCACAGGAAAAATGGCAGATCTCTATTCTAAAAAAGGGATGCTCTTTTGGGGGATGCTCTTGCAAGGCTTGGCCATCTTGCTCATCCCATTTTTTACTGGTTTTTATGAATTGGCCAGTATTGCGGCCCTCTTGGGTCTTGGGACAGCATTGGTGTACCCCACATTTTTATCTGCCATTGCAGAGGCTACCTCTCCAAGACAACGGGCAGAAAGTATTGGGGTCTTTAGGTTATGGCGAGATTTGGGTTATGCCATAGGTGCCATTGTTTCAGGGGTCATAGCCGACATCTTTGGGGTTTCATATGCGGTTCTGACAATTGGGGTTCTTACAGTGCTATCTTCCTTAGTCATTAAATTTCGAATGCCGAAAAATCTAATCACGAAACCATGAACAAAATACTGATAAGTACCGACAGGTTAACATTGAGATTGATCGAGATATCGGATTTGGATGTCATTCATAAGCTGCATGCTCTCCCAGAGACGGATGCATATAATGCTTTAGGTATCCCAAAAAACATAGAAGAGACAAAAGCAATTATTGAACCCTGGTTAGCCCAAAACAACTTGGAGGAAATTAAAAACTACACTTTTGCCATAGAACTAAGAAAAACCCTCAAATTCATTGGCTTATTTGGCGTGAAACTAAGTCCCAGCAAATATAAAAAAGGTGAGGTATGGTATAAAATACATGTGGGACAATGGAATAAAGGATATGCCACCGAGGTTTTAAAGGGCATGATAAGCTACGGATTTAACACGCTAAAACTACACCGTATAGAAGCAGGCTGTGCCGTAGAAAATATAGGTTCCATTAAAGTGCTTGAAAATTCGGGAATGATAAGGTAAGGCAGAAAAAGACATGTGCTACCCTTGAAATCTGGATGGTCCGACAATTTTGAGTACGCAATTTTAGAAACCGATATAATAAAAACCTAACCGATAAGACTACTTTAATTGATTGCACTCCCTTTGTCCCCTCGAGCGCAGTCGAGAGGTCTTTGGAACAACTTCCGCACCATTACATAAAACTCAAAGGTCAATTGGTTCATTATCCACATTTATTTAGTAAATCATTACCCCAACAACAAACAACCAACAACTAATCTTGTCCCCTCGAGCGTAGGCGATAGGTCTTCCTTTTAACATGCACTCTACTTTGATTTAGCAACTTCATTATGCATTCAAACTATATTTCACTTAAAATAGAGATTGGCTTGCGACAAATCCTCTTTTTAAATTGCCTTACCAATCTGTACGCAAGCAAAACGCAACGGCTTCCCTAGCCTGACCTAGAAAAGGCAATTATAAAAAGCGATCGGAACACATAAGATACAATTGGAATTCCACTTGGCCTGGGTGTCTGCACACACTCCAAGATGGCCTAAAACCCATTTTTTTAGAATGTTTACTATAACCTAAAATTTTTTGTACATTTGAGGTCGCACGAATCCAAGCTCGATTTGATAAACATCAGATTTCAATAACAGATTCTTAGACTAACCGTAGAGCAGAATGTCGAAAAGTAAAAACGCAATTTGAATTGAATCAAACCAACCACTATGAATATAAAAAAATCATTAATTAGTGCACTTCTTATAAGTACTATTGGAATTGTTGCTTGGGAATTGTATTGGCGTTCGCAAGATTATGTCCCAACTATAGATGACAATAAAGCACTTTGGGCTGTTCAACGAGATAGAGTTACAGATTTAACCCCAGACAATATTATATTGATGGGCTCGTCTCGTACACTTTTTGATATTCAATTGGATAACTGGGAAAATCAAACGGGTATACGCCCAATTCAGTTGGCCAATGTAGGTAGCTCACCTTTGCCCGTATTTCATGATATTGTTGAAAACACAGATTATGCAGGTACCGTCATCGTTGGTGTAACACCTGGCTTATTCTTTTCAACAACGTTTCCCAAAGCGGAACCTTGGTCGTGGCCACAATCCAAAGTAGACTATTACCAAGACCGAACGTTTGCACAACGTATTAATCATCAGTTGTCATTACCACTACAACAAAACTTGGCGTTAATGTCTGCTGGAGAACAAGAATTAGATGATAATATCGATTTAAAAGCTTTGCTTAAAAGAATAAAAATTGGCGACAGAATACCACAAGGCATGCCTCCTTTTTATGAATTTGGTGAAATAACTTCGTTGGATAGGAATTTGGAAATGATTGAAAGAACACTCACAGATACTGCTTTTGCCAACACCATTATTAACGTTTGGAAGTATTTTGGCAAAGGTGCCCCACCACCAGACAAAGAAGCTACAATGGCATTTTTTTTAAAAGATGCTGAAAAATTTAAAGCCAAAGGCGGAAACCTAATTTTAATACGTTGTCCTTCTTCTGGCGGTTTAAGAGCAGGTGAAAATCAGGTATTGCCAAGAAAAGATTTTTGGGATGATTTGGTACAGCAAACCAATGTAAAAGCCTATCATTTTGAAGATTACGAACAGCTTAAGAATCTAAAATGTCCAGAATGGTCGCATTTATCGGCCGAAGACGCAAGATACTTTACCACTGAATTAGCAAAAATAATGATTGCAGATAAGGCAATTACAAACTCAAAAAATAACTGATTATGCTATTTAACTCACTAAGTTTCGTTGTGTTTTTGGTTATTGTTTTAGCACTTTACTACGCAAAACTTTTAAATTGGACCAATAAAAAAAGAATGTTGCTGTTGGCAAGTTATGTGTTCTATGGTTTATGGAATCCACCTTTAGTAATTTTACTTTGGATTTCTACTGCGGTAGATTGGACAGCAGGAAAACGTTTGGCAGTAGAAGACAATCCTCAAAAACGAAAATTTTGGTTGCTCTTAAGCATGTTTGTTAATCTAGGTTTTTTAGCCTTTTTTAAATATGGTGATTTTCTTTTAGAAAACTTTGTATCCGTAGCAAATACGGTTGGTGTCGATTTTCAAGCTAGGCCAATGGATATTATTCTACCCATGGGAATTTCGTTTTACACCTTCCAAACTATGTCGTACACCATAGATTTATACAAACGGAAAATAGAACCCGCCAGAACCTTTTTAGATTTTGCTTTATATGTCACTTTCTTTCCGCAACTCGTTGCAGGACCAATTGTAAGAGCTAAAGATTTAATCACACAATTTTATGAAGAAAAAAGAGCAACGTACAATCAATTTGTTTGGGGCCTTTTTTTATTAACCATCGGTGTTTTTCAAAAGGTAGTGTTAGCAGACACCTTACTTTCTGGAACAGCTGATGATGTGTTTGGTTCTTCCAAATTATTACATGGTATGGATGCTTGGATAGGGACTTTAGCTTTCTCTGGGCAAATATTTTTCGACTTTGCAGGGTACTCAACTTGTGCTATTGGTATTGCTTTAATGCTTGGCATTATTTTACCTGACAACTTTAGGTATCCTTATGCATCATTAGGCTTTTCAGATTTATGGGGTAGATGGCATATTTCTTTATCCAGTTGGTTACGAGACTATTTGTACATTCCTTTA
>JBLGAT010000024.1:0-32472 GCA_047612485.1 Psychroserpens sp. | reverse complement strand
GATATTGGATCATATTTTGGGGCTTCCAAATCCGTAAGGATGGTGAGGGTAGGGGTGATATGTTTGATAAATGTTTTAGTAGGCGTAATAATAATCTCAGCACTTTTGCTATTAGTGGCCTCTAGGGACGATTGTTTAAAAAAAGGTGCATTAGTAGTGCTCGATTCAGTAAAATTACTTGCCAAAAATAAGCTTTTGGGATAATTGAAAGTGATCTTAGTATTGGTTATGCCTGTATAAAGATCCTCCAAATTCTTATTGGAATACAAAGACCACTTACCGGCGGTATACACAGCAGGTGTAAGGTACCAGTCCTTTAAATAGTATCTGTTCTTATTGTCATAACCAAATGGTGTGAATTTATTAGGGGGCAGTTTTACCCTGTAGGTGATAAAGATTTTGATAGAATCCTTTGGTGCAAGTGGTTCGTTCAGGGTAAATTTTACAATATCCTTTTGGCGGGTTCTCTCCCAAGCTAAGCCGCTGTAATGATCATCAACGACACTTAAAATATTGGTGGATCCCCTTTCATGGGATTTGGCCAGGTGAAGGCCTTTTTTAAATTCCTCTGCAAACCTTTTTGCCAGAGCAGTATTTTTATTGGAGTAGGCTTGTGGCCAGTCATTAAAGAATAGTTCCGGTAAAGAGTCGTTGGAATCATTTACATAGACAAACTGCTGTTGTATATAAATATCCTTATTTGCCCCATCCAAAGTAGCTGTAAGGGTGTTCAGATGCTGGCCATTCATGTGACCCAAACCAAGAATAATGGCGAAAAGGCACAAGCAAACAGAACTTAAATTAAAAGGTTTGGGGAACATATCTTATTAAAAGTTGGGGCTTAAGGTGCGTCCTCTATAGAAAGAATCAATAATTTCCACCACTTGTTCCTCTGTATCCACTAGTTGTATCAGATCCAAATCGTTGGGGCTTATATTTCCTATTTTGAGCATGGTGTTTTTAACCCATTCAAAGAGTCCTTCCCAAAAATCGGTTCCCACCAAAATAATTGGGAACTTCTCAATTTTATTGGTCTGTATAAGGGTAATAGCTTCAAATAGTTCATCTAAGGTGCCAAAACCTCCTGGCATTACAACGAAGCCTTGGGAATATTTTACAAACATCACCTTCCTAACAAAGAAATAGTCGAAGTCGAGACTCTTATCTGCGTCAATATAAGGATTGTCATGTTGTTCAAAAGGGAGGTCTATATTAAGGCCTACGGAGGTACCTCCGGCCAAATGTGCTCCACGGTTACCAGCTTCCATAATACCTGGGCCACCTCCAGTGATAATACCATATCCAGCTTCTGAAATACTTTTTGCGATACTGGTTGCCAGCTCATAATAAGGATCTCCCTCTTTTGTCCTAGCAGATCCAAATATAGAAACACATGGTCCAATCACACTCATTTTTTCAAAACCACTGACAAACTCCCCCATAATCTTGAAAATAGCCCAAGAATCATTGGTCTTTATCTCATTCCATCCCTTGTGGTGTTGTTCTTTTCTCATGTATGGGCATTTAATACTTTTAACTTTAAATAAGGCCGTTTGTTACCATGTGTAGCATGGGATACCTAGGAGCCTTCCTACAAACCTAATTCTTTTCTTAGAAATTTAGAGGTGTAACTCTTTTTATCTTTGGCTATTTCTTCGGGCGTACCTTTGGCAACCAGCTTTCCACCCCCACGACCTCCTTCGTATCCAATATCTATAACATGGTCCACCATTTTGATTACGTCCATATTGTGTTCAATGACCAATACAGTATTTCCTTTGTCCACCAATTTGTTCAACACGTCCATCAACACTCTAATATCTTCAAAGTGCAATCCTGTTGTGGGCTCATCCAAAATGTAGAAGGTATTTCCGGTATCCCTTTTGGAAAGTTCAGTGGCCAATTTTATGCGTTGGGCTTCCCCTCCCGATAGGGTGGTGGATTGTTGCCCCAAGGAAATATAACCTAAACCTACATCTTGAATGGTCTTTACCTTTCTATGGATCTTTGGAATCTTTTCAAAAAAGTCTACAGCTTCGTTAATGGTCATGTCCAATACATCTGCAATTGATTTTCCTTTGTACCTGATTTCTAGGGTTTCCCTGTTAAAACGCTTCCCATTGCAAGTCTCACATTCTACATAAACATCTGGCAGAAAGTTCATTTCGATGACCCGTAAGCCGCCACCTTGGCAGGTTTCACAACGTCCCCCTTTAACATTGAAACTAAAACGGCCCAATTTATAGCCCCTTATGGCCGCTTCCTGGGTTTTAGCGAACAAGGATCTAATCTCACTAAATACCCCGGTGTAGGTTGCAGGATTTGACCTAGGCGTCCTTCCAATTGGGGATTGGTTGATTTCTATAACCTTGTCTATATGTTCCAAGCCCTTGATTTTTTTGTAGGGCATGGGTTTTTTAACACCATTGAAATAATAGGCATTTAAGATAGGGTAGAGGGTCTCATTGATCAAGGTTGATTTACCGCTTCCCGATACTCCCGTTACCCCGATCATTTTTCCCAAAGGGAATTCCACTGTAACATTTTTCAGATTATTTCCCGTACACCCAGAGAGAACAATACTTTTTCCATTGCCTTCCCTACGTTTTTCGGGGACAGCTATTTTTTTGACTCCGGTAATGTAATCAGCAGTTAAAGTGTGCTGGTTTTTTAAATCTCCGGGAATGCCTTGGGAAATTATCTCTCCCCCATGTCTACCGGCTTTGGGTCCCATATCAATGACATGGTCTGCCCTTTCTATCATGTCCCTATCGTGTTCCACAACGATCACCGAGTTGCCTAAATCCCGAAGGGCTTCCAAAGATTTGATCAATCTATCATTGTCCCTTTGATGAAGGCCTATACTGGGTTCATCCAAAATATAAAGTACCCCTACCAGTTGGGACCCTATTTGGGTGGCCAATCGGATCCGTTGTGCTTCCCCACCGGAAAGGGATTTGGAACTTCTATCTAGGGAAAGATAATCCAACCCCACATCCAATAGAAATTGGAGCCTCGTTTTTATCTCCTTTATAATTTCTTCCGCTATAATGCGCTGGTTCCCCACCAATTTTTTTTCCAGGCCATCAAAAAAGGCGGCTAGCTCTACGATGTCCATATGGGAAAGCTCCGCGATGTTCTTTTCCTCAATTTTGAAATAGAGCGACTCAATCCTTAGGCGCGAGCCATTGCAGGTAGGACAGTTTATTTTGTCCATATATTCCTTTGCCCATCTTTTTATGGAGGTGGATTCCGCTTCTTCAAATTGGTTTTTTAAAAAGTTGGAAATACCTTCATAATCTATCTTATATTGCCTTTTGACCCCTAATGTCTTGGAGTCCACCTCAAAACTTTCGGCGCCGCCGTGGAGGATAACACCCAAAGCTTCCGCCGGGATAGTATTTATGGGGTCCGTAAGTTCAAAATCATAGCGTTGGGCAATGGTTTCAATTTGCTTAAATGCCCATGATTTTTTGTATTCCCCCAAAGGGGCAATTCCGCCTGCTTTGATAGAAAGTTTGGGATTCGGAATGATCTTCTTGTCGTTTACCTCGTGTACATTTCCCAAGCCATTGCAGTTGGGGCACATACCTTTTGGTGAGTTGAAAGAAAAAGTATTGGGTTCTGGAGAAGGATATGAAATCCCTGTTGTGGGACACATCAGATCCCTACTGAAATAGCGGGGAACTTCCTTACCTTCCTCCAGTATCATCAGCACATTGTCACCACTGTACATCGCGGTATTTATAGTTTCAGAAAGTCGCTTATCCAAATCAGCGGATTCATTCACCTTTAACCGGTCTATAACAATTTCTATATCATGGGTCTTATAGCGATCCACTTTCATTCCCTTTACGATGTCCTTGATTTCACCGTCGACCCTTACTTTTACAAAACCTTGTTTGGCGATCTGTTCAAAAAGCTCCCTATAGTGGCCTTTACGGGATTTTATGATAGGGGCCAAGACATTTATTTTTTTGTCGTTATAGTCTTCCTTGATCAGCCCTTTGATCTGATCATCGCTATAGCTCACCATTTTTTCATCAGTGTTATAACTATAGGCATCACCTGCCCTGGCAAATAGGAGGCGTAAAAAATCATAGACCTCTGTAATGGTGCCTACGGTTGATCTTGGGGATTTTGAAGTGGTTTTCTGTTCTATGGCGATTACGGGGGAGAGACCGTCTATCTTGTCCACGTCAGGCCGCTCCAACCCACCTAGAAATTGACGGGCATAGGCAGAGAAGGTTTCTATATATCTACGTTGTCCTTCAGCATAGATCGTATCGAAGGCAAGGGATGATTTCCCACTGCCCGATAGTCCCGTGATCACAACAAGTTTTTCTCTAGGAATGGTGACATCTATATTTTTAAGATTATGGACCCTAGCGCCCTTAACCTCAATATTTTCCTCGTAATTCATCATTTTCTATAGCAAAGTTGCAAAGTTACGATTTTGGCATCTAATAATGAAGTCGGCCCTATTTTGATTTTTGTTAATTATAACCTCAGGATTAAAATAACAAAGCAGATATATTAAACAATATGGATGCAGCTATTAGGTATTATATCAAGGATGTAACAGAGGGAATTTATAAATGGAGTGGTTACCGATGTCACCCCCAAACATTAATGGATCACCTTTAATGTATTGTTCGTTGCTAAAAGTGGCCAATCTATTAGAAAATAATCTAAGTTAATCGATTGAAACACTTTTTAAACCCATTATTGGAAAGGCTTTTTTAATTAGACTGCCGTCCTTTCATTGAAAAACGGACGATATTCCCTATTGGACACCGGTGAGGACAGTTTAGGTAAAATATGCGATTGTATTTTAATGTTTTTAAGATAGCCATTGCTGATATCCGTTACCCCCTGACCTTCGATTTTTGAAATATTGGAGTAGAAGTTTGGATTTTTATAATAGTCGGCCAAGTCCAAGGATATCAGTTCAACCTTATATCCTTCATAGTAAATGCCATACCCCCTTTTTGTATCATAAATAAGCCAATGCTCGTCTCGGAATTTGGCCCGAAAGTGTTTTGAGATCAAAGGCAGTACATCGTAATCAGGAGCTATAACTGCAAAATAAACGGCATCCTTAGATTGATACATGTCCACAAAAGCTTCCATATGCCCCTTTTCACGACCGACCAATTTTGCCAATTGCCTTATTTTGGATAAGCTATCCTCCTCTAGGATCAAAGTAGTTTCGGATGCTGGTGAAAATAATTGTTTGATATACTTAAATAAAAGGAATTCAATGCCCTTTGCCTCACTTTGATAAGAGAAATAAATGGTTTTGATGGTCTCATGGCTCTTTCTTTCAATACCATTCCAGACCCTTTTGGCCAAGTCTATTTTCGTGTCTATTGTTTCTGTGTCCGAAAAAAGTTCCCTTTGTTTCCCGTTGTCTTTTTGGATGTCCATAACATCCCACTTTTCATCAAAAGCTTTAAAAATGGTTGTGAGAAAACCATTAAAACTCCCGTCGTAGATCAAAATTTTAGCATTCTCCATTTGAATTGGATTTAGATTCGATGAATATTACTTGGTTATTGACATTGCCTTTATTATGTCAAATTGCATAGGACATTAAAACATATAATTCCCGGTGTTCTTTTGCCGTACATTTTGGTTTTCCATTTTTGGTCCTTATACTTTCAACACCAAACTTGTAATCATTCCAAAAATATGGAATAATTCCTAATTATGGAAATATTCCATAAATATTTTGGATATAATCCAAATTGTGTATATTTGAGAATGGAAAATGACATAGCAATTGAGGTAAAACGATTTACGGACGTGCGAAGGGATTTGGGCTATACCCAATCAGAATTCGCAAAACTTTTAGGGATTTCCAGTACTACGGCAGATATAGAGCGGGGAAGGACCAAGTTGTCGGGAAAAGTGGTTGCCGAGCTATTGAGACAGTTTAAAATAAATCCACTTTGGCTTTTTGGTGAAAGTACCAATCAATATTTGGCAACCTCCAACGTAAGTGTCATTCCCAAAGTGGTGACCGTTGATGCCAATGAAAATGAGAATATGGTTTTGGTGAATGCCAAAGCGGCTGCCGGGTATCCACAAAACATTCAGGATACCAGTTGGTACAGACAATTACCTGCTTTTGATATACCCTTGCCAGAATTCAGGAATGCCACCTATAGAGGTTTTCAAGTGGAAGGGGACAGTATGTTGCCAAATTTACGCCCTGGTGAATGGGTTTTGGCGAAGGCTGTGGAGAGCATTCAGGATATAAGCCCCAATAAAATGTATGTGGTGGTCCTTCACGATGCTGTTTTGGTAAAGAAATTGGAGAAATCCCCAAATGGGTATAAAATGTCCCTAATTTCCTTGAATGAAACCTATCCACCTTATGAAGTGGATATGCATCAAATACAGGAATTATGGCAGGTGAACAGTAAAATCACCTTTGGTCTGGATGCTACCACAGAAACGGGACTTCTGCGACAGCTTCAAGAATCGATGGAAGAATTAAAAAGCCAGCTTCGTTCCGTTAAAAATTAAACCCTCTATTTATAGATGCATTTGTAACAAGTATTGGAAACAACTTTAACATTAAAAGTTGTATTGGCGTCTACTGTAAAAGTTTCGTACGCCTTAATTGTTTTCCATCCGGTAGCTCCATGTAATTGCACTTCCATATCACCCGATACAACGGTCATGTATTCAATAGATGTGGTGTCAAAAGTATAGGTGCCAGGAGCCATAACCCCGACGTTAGCTATGCCCTCTTCATTTTTAAATGCGATGGACATTACTTTATCCTCAAAATAGGTATTTGTCTTGAACATGAAGGTAATTAAAGGTTCAATTACAAATGCAAATAGAAAATCAGCGTCTTTTGAAGCAATTACAAAGTGAGGGAATATTGTGGTATTTGAAACTTCAAGTGGAAATCCATATGAGACTGAGTGAATGGTGGGTTTTCTATTAATCTACTGATCTAAAGGATCTTTTGATTCTTTGGATTTTTGTAAAATTTCCTTCAGTCGGGCCGCCCGGTGTTCCTTTTCTTCCTTAAGCTTATTTTTCTTTCGATTCATCAGCTTGGTATGCTTAGCCTTGTTCTTGGTATTCTTTTCTGTTCCTTTTTTTGCCATGATTATTTAATTATACGCCTTCACTTCGCCCATGGATAAGGTTATAGGACCAATTTGGTGAACAGTGGGCAAATAGGTGCCGCTGCCCATTTTTTGCCAACCTTCCCAAGTGGCCTCCAAGCCGCCAATAGGGATAATGGAAACCCACATCTGATAGCTTTCGGGAAAGCCGTTTCGATTTATCTTCCAAAGATAGGAATCGCCGGGGGTATCACCGCCAGAGGTATAGGTGATCAGCAAACCTTTGGAACCATCCTCAAGATGTACCAGGTTCCTTTGGGTGCCCTTATCGAACAATTTAAAGGGAGCAACAAGCCAGAAGGAGTCATTATTGAAATTTTCAGTGGCCTTTTTAATGAGTTTTTCTTTTTGACTCCCGGTAACCCCATTATTATTTTTAAAAACCTTGCTATGCCAAGGTTCCTTTAAATCCAAGTTTACAAAGATGTCATCCCATTTTACATCCACCATATGTTTTTGCTTGTCCCAAAGATAGGAGTTACTGCCATTGCGAAAAGACCATTCGATGAATCTAGATTTTTCAAATTTATTGAATTGAAGGGCTGTTTGTGTTTTTACGGCCAATTCATCGGCCTCTGGCCCGGAATTCTTTATGACTTGGGGAAATGGCTCATTAAATACAGCATATAGAACTACAATAAGTAACGTAAGAACCGATATCAGTAGAAGGAATATTTTTATTATTTTTTTGAGCATTTCATTGAATTAAACCATTACTATTACATTCGGGATTGATCCATTAAATAATAAGTCACCAACATGTTCTAAAGCCAAAAAGGCTATTGGTGAGTGACATCTTTCACCTCTTTTGCCAAGTGGTCCAGGAATAAAATTCCGTTCAAATGGTCCACTTCATGCTGTACAATAACAGCCGTAAAGGCCTCAACCATTTCAGTGGCATGCGTATTATCCAATCTATCGTATTCGAATAATATGGCATATGCCCTTGTTTTTGTAGTATCACGTCTATTGGGGATGGATAGGCAGCCTTCCAGACAATCCTGCTTCATTTTAGAGTATTTGGTGATTTTTGGATTTAAATACACTTCAAACGGAAGGTTTTCCTTATCAAAACGTTGTACCCAAATGATATTTTTAAGAATTCCCACTTGGGGTGCCGCAATTCCGGCGCCTAAGGACATACTATCCCTAACCGTACTGTAAAGTCGCTTCACAAAATGCTGTAGTACCGGGTCATTAGGGTCAACGGTCATGGCTTCGCTTTTTGAACGTAGGAGAATGGAATCCTGTTTGTTGTTAATTTTAAAGACCCTCATTGGCTCGTTTGCCTCCCCGGACATGATCATCTCCCTTTGTTCCGCTGAAAAGTCGCTGTAATAGGACTCGGCAACGATTTGTCGCGTATTGGAGCAACTGGCCATCAAGCCGATAAAAAGGAAAAGAAGTAAAGATTTTTTAAACATAACAATATAAATAAAGTATCAATTAAAAGCCTACCGCAGTATCGTCCCCGCGTTTATCAGCGCCACCTTCCAATCTACCATCGGGTAAAACCCTTATTGCATCGACCTTGCCAATGATGGGGTTGCGTTCTTCATTGATGATATACCCCTTTGTACTTAAAGCTGCTTTTAATTCTGGTGAAAATCCTTCTGGCTCAAATACAACTATATCTGGAAGCCATTGGTGATGGAATCGTGGGGCATTTACGGCATCTTGCATACTCATGTTAAATTCATAGACATTGAGAATGGTTTGTGCGACGGCAGTTATTATGGTTGACCCTCCCGGGGTTCCCACCACCATATACAGCTTGCCGTCCTTTTCCACAATACTTGGGGTCATGCTGCTCAACATTCTTTTGCCGGCGGCTATATTATTGGCTTCCGCACCTATAAGTCCAAACATATTGGGCACGCCCACTTTGGAACTGAAATCATCCATTTCATTGTTCAAGAAGAAGCCAAGCTCATCACAATACAATTTAGAGCCATAAGCCCCATTTATTGTTGTAGTGACAGATATTGCATTTCCTGCGCTATCAACGATGGAATAGTGGGTGGTTTCATCACTTTCAACAATTTGAACCTTGCCACGTTCCATATCCGATGATTTGGTGGCTTTATCAAAGGAGAAATTTTCCATTCGTTCTTGGAGATATTTTTGGCTCAGCAACACATCTAAAGGGATGTCCACAAAATCAGGATCACCCAAATAATAGTTCCTGTCTGCATAAGCCCTTCTGGAAGCCTCGGTAAAGAGCTGTATTGTCTTGACCGAATTATGTCCAAACTTGGCCACATCATAGGGTTCCATCATTTTAAAAATCTGGTTCATGGTTACCCCGCCACTACTTGGCGGACTCATGGAGATGATTTTTATATCCTTATACTTAAATACAATAGGTTGTCTCCATTGTGCCTCATAGGTTGCCAGATCTTCTTCTGATACGTATCCTCCCTTGCCTTGGATAAATTCGGCCAAGGTTTTGGCTGTTTCCCCTTTGTAAAACCCATCACGCCCTTCTTTGGCGATTTTTTTGAGGGTTTTGGCCAAGGCTGGGTATTTTACGGTGTCTCCTTCTTTGTAGGCCTTGGCAAACAAAGTGCTATCCGAACTGACTTCCATAATGATCTTACGATACTCTTTCAAACGCTCTTCTTGCTTTTTGGTGACCACAACCCCCCTCTCGGCAAGGGCAATTACCGGCGCCAAAATAGTTTCCAAAGGAAGGGTCCCAAATTTTTCATGAACTTCAATTACTCCAGCTACTGTTCCTGGAACGCCTACCGCAGTTGCCCCCAACGTACTTTTATTGGGAATGACATTGCCGAGGGAATCCAAGTACATATCCTTGTGCGCAGACAAAGGCGCTTTTTCCCTATAATCCAAAGAACCTATATCTCCATTGGTTTTACGGTATACCATAAAACCGCCCCCTCCAATATTTCCTGCATAGGGATAGGCCACGGCCAAGGCCAGTTCAGTAGCCACCATGGCATCAAAGGCATTGCCTCCCTTTTTTAAGATTTCCGATCCAATAGCAGAAGCCTCTTCGCGGGCAGAAACCACCATTGCTTTTTCTGTAACCAAACCAGTGGGTGGTGCAGGTTGCTTGGTTTTACATTGAATAAATAGAAAGAGAATGAGTAGAAAACTTATTTTTCGCATATGGAAATATATTTTTGTTTGGAATAGGTGATTAGTTCATCAAAAAAAACGGAAAATTCATTTTCAAAATCAATATAATGAGCTTCGAGATCCAAGATAGCAAAATTCATCTTGCTTTTGTTTTTTGTTCTGCGGTTCATACCACTCAAGACCCTAGAGATACCATCCAAATTGGAGTAGTTGTAAATCCAATTATCCGATATCATATAGGGCATCATACGTTTTACCCCATCTGGCAAAATATCATAATTTTCTTCCAGTAGATCATAAAACCGTTCTACAAAAATGTCCAAAGGAGTATCGGAATACCGTTCCCAATTTTTGGCTAAAAAATGATCATAAAAAATATCTACGATAACTCCGCTGTAGTGACTGTAATTTTCATGCAGTCGTTTGGTACTCATTCGTACAGTAGGGTGGGCGTCTGTGAAAGTATCTATGGCCCGGTGGAGCATAATGCCCTTTTGGACATTAATGGGCAGATGTTTGTGTCTGTTCCCCCGGATACTGTCGGCTATAAAATTTCCAATGGTAATTTCTTCATTTCCAAAGGAGAGATAAATATGTGCTAAAAAATTCATAGACCGTATTCTGCTGTCATAAGGTCGAATTTACAAATTACCGCTATAGGAATAAACTACAGAGGTGTATATTTGCAAAAACTTTTTCTAGCATACATGACACTAATCAAATCAATATCAGGAATACGAGGTACCATTGGTGGTAAACCAGGTACAAATTTGACCCCTATAGATGCAGTTAAATTTGCTGCGGCCTACGGGATATGGTTAAAGGAATACTCAAAAAAAGAAAAGCTCACGGTTGTTATCGGCCGGGATGCCCGAATCTCAGGGGAGATGATCCAAAATATTGTGGTTTCCACTTTGATTGGGTTGGGCATAGATGTTATTGATCTTAGCCTATCGACCACCCCAACCGTGGAAATTGCTGTTCCTATGGAAAAGGCCGATGGGGGAATCATCCTAACGGCAAGCCATAATCCGAAACAATGGAACGCCCTAAAATTATTGAATGAAAAAGGAGAATTTTTGGATGCCGCCCAAGGAGCCAAGATTTTAGAGATAGCAGAAAAGGAAGATTTCGATTTTTCTGAGGTGGATGATTTGGGTACCATAACCAGAAATGACGCTTATATAGATATTCATATTGATGAAGTATTGGACTTGCCATTGGTGGACAAGGAAGTAATTAAAGCCGCTAAGTTTAAAGTAGTGGTTGATGGAGTCAACTCTACGGGGGGTATTGCCATTCCTCAATTATTGAAGGAATTAGGGGTTGAAGTCGTAAAACTATACTGTGAACCTACCGGGCATTTTCCGCATAATCCTGAGCCTTTAAAGGAGCATTTGGGTGATATCTGTGCCTTGGTGGTCAAAGAAAAAGCCGACTTTGGAATTGTGGTAGATCCCGATGTGGATAGACTGGCATTTATAAGCAATGACGGTGAAATGTTTGGGGAAGAGTATACTTTGGTGGCCTGTGCAGACTATGTGCTGGGAAAAACAAAAGGGAATACCGTGTCCAACCTTTCCTCTTCCAGGGCACTAAGGGACATTACAGAGAAACATGGTGGAACATATGAAGCTGCCGCTGTAGGTGAAGTGAACGTGGTGACCAAAATGAAAGCCAACAACGCTATCATTGGCGGTGAGGGTAATGGTGGTATCATCTATCCTGAAAGTCATTACGGCAGGGATTCCCTGGTGGGTACGGCCCTGTTTTTAATGCTGATGGCAGAACGTGGCGGTACCGTTAAAGAATTACGGGATAGCTATCCTAGCTATTTTATGAGCAAAAAGAAAATAGAGCTGACCCCGGAATTGGATGTGGATGCACTATTGGTGGCTATGGAGGGTAAATATAAGGATGAACAGGTAACCAACATTGATGGGGTTAAGATAGATTTTCCAGAAAATTGGGTGCATTTGAGAAAATCCAACACAGAGCCTATTATCAGGATTTATACGGAAGCTAAAAGTCAGGCTGAAGCAGATGGTTTGGCTGATCGGATTATCTCCGAGATAAAAGCGATAGCTGGAATTTAAATTATTTTAAAGATATAGTATGGGCTTGGAAAGATATTGAAGCAATTCAATACCTCCGAGCCCTTTTTTATTGAAAGTCTTTGGGGACTTTTTTTCTGTGTTTCCATCTTCTATGGGTCCACAAGTAATGTTCTGGCCTTTCCCGTATCTGTTTTTCTGTTTCCCTTAAAAACCGCTCCGTAATTTCGTTTTTTTCTGTTTGTGAACCGTTGTAGGTAATAGGGATGAACTCGGCTTGATAGTATCCTCTTTTTACTTTTGATACTTTAAGAAAGACCACGGCCAAATCCAGTTTTCTCGCCATAACTTCCGCCCCGTTGAAAATGGGGACTTTTACCCCCATAAATTCACTCCAATACTGTGCCTTTGAAACCATGGGAGATTGGTCGCTGACCATTCCAAAAACACCACGTATACCATCCTTTTCATTTCTAACCACGGTTTTAACGGTTTCATTTTGGGTAATGGGAGTGGTGTTCCATCTAGATCGATTTTTTTTGATTAGTCGGTCAAAATATTTATTACCTATTTTTTGGTAAACAGCATATCCTTTCGATTCTACGTAATTGTTCATGCTAACGTTCCATTCCCAATTGGCATAATGTGAACATAAGACTAGGATGCTCTTTTTCTTCTCCAATTCTTGTATAACCTCCATATTGAGTACATGGTATCTTTTTTTTACCTCTTTTTTGGAAAGCCCCATCGTTTTGACCATTTCCAAAAATAGATCGCACATATGGTGGTAAAAACCTATTCTGATGGTGTTCAATTCTTCTTCGGTCTTCTCAGGGAAAACCAATTTTAAGTTGTCGTAGACCACTTTTTTACGATACCCTATCACATGGTAAACCAGAAAAAAGACAACGTCGGAGACAAAGTAGAACAACCTGAACGGGAGTACAGAAATAAGCCATAAAAAGGGATAGGCAAAAATATAAACTAGTAGCTGCATGCAAAAAAAGTATGGGCAAATATAGCTATATTTGAATCCAAATCAAGGTATCCCATGAATATGCATATTGCCACCATTGCCATTATTGCCATCAATGTACTGGTCTCCTTAAAAGGATTTAATGATTTAAGCTTTTTTGAACGTTACAAGTTTAATATTTCTGCCATAAAGGCTGGACAAAAGGACCGTATGTTTACCTCCGGTTTCCTTCATGTAGATTTCTCCCATTTGTTCTTCAATATGTTCACCCTTTATTTTTTTGCCAATGTGGTGATTGCTTGGTTGGGGGCCCCCATATTTCTACTCATTTATGCAGTCAGTTTGGGTGCGGGTAGCCTCTTGGCCCAATTTTTTCATAAAAACGAACCTCTTTACAGCGCTGTTGGTGCCAGTGGTGCCGTTACTGGAATTTTATATGCTGCCATCTTGTTGCAGCCGGAAATGCAATTGGGGATCATGTTTATCCCTATCCCATTACCTGCATATGTGATCGGTATTGCCTATTTATTGTATTCCATCTACGGGATGAAGAACAAAGTTGGCAATATTGGACATACAGCCCACTTTGGTGGAGCCATAGGCGGATATGTGATGACCTTGATTTTTATGCCTAGCCTTTTGGTATCGGAACCCCTAATGGTCTTACTGCTGGCAGTGCCCATTGTCATTCTTTTTGCCTTGGAGAAGATGGGAAAAATTTAAAATCAAACCTTTGATAAGCGCTAGGTATTGGAATTTTTCCTCAATCGATAGGGAAAAATAATTTTCACG
The DNA here is from genome assembly GCA_047612485.1 of Psychroserpens sp. Lineage (GTDB taxonomy): Bacteria > Bacteroidota > Bacteroidia > Flavobacteriales > Flavobacteriaceae > Sediminicola. The sequence continues at coordinate 18,397 of JBLGAT010000024.1, read as the reverse complement.
TTGAGTTTAGGTCCTAATTAATGACAGTTTATCGAGAATACCACAATTTCTTATACTTACTTGGGAGTAGTTTTTAACGTTATTTCAGAACCCAAATAATGTTAAACCTACTTATGATGAAAAGAATTTCCATCCTATTTTCAACAATTTTATTGTTGGCTACATCCTGTAGTGACGAATCTACATATTACGCCGAGCCTGAAAGCACCATTAAATTGGAATCTAATATCTAAGTTTTGACCAAATAGTATTGTATTTGACAATTCTGGGGTCTTGGAAATTTTTGAAAAGGATGAGGCTACTGGCAAATTTTCCAAAGGAAATGTAGAGGGTGTTGCAGGGGATTATCCTCTTACTTTGGTTGCACAGGTTAGTCCACCACCATTTGCAGGTGGGACCAATTTAACAGCCTCCCATGTGAATGTAGAGGGTGATTTTGCCTAGGTTTCCTATAATACGGTTGATGCAAGTTATGCAGGGGCCATTGATATCATCAATGTAACAGATCCCAACAATCCCATTGTGACTTCTAGAATGTATTTCACAAATAGAGATATAAATTCCCTAAAATATGACAATGGTATTGTTTATGCCGTAGGCGGTATAGAGGCCGAAGGGGGGATATAACGGCACTTTCAAACTCATTTGTTGCAAAAATACCAGTGGAAAATGGAATTTTTAACGAGACCGGAATAGTCTTCGGCTATCAGGATGGTTTTGTTGCTACTGATGCGCCAACAACAGCTTCCAATGTTTTCGTGACCAGCGGTATAGATGGTGTTTTGGCCGCTTATGATAAATTGACATTAACAGTTACAAAAAGTATACTTTCTTCGGACTTACGTTCACTGGCAATTCAGGACAATCAAATTGCTGTCTTGGATGGCGGTAAAGGGGTCAGTATTTATGACCAAAATTTTCAATTGCTCAAAGAAATAGCCATCAATGGCGATTTTGGTGTATCCACTAAAAGGACAGTTGATTTCGATCAAGACCGTATCATTGTATCGGTAGGCTCTAAGGGTGTTGGTATTTATAATGCAACTTCAGGAGCGTTTATAGAGTATATTCCAATCCTTATCAATCCTGATGGGGTAGCTACGGAAGATATTGTCAACAACGCCGTGGCCATCAACGAAGGCGGGGTACTTATGGCCAATGGAGGGGCAGGATTAAGTTTGAATGAGAGGAAGATCGATAATACGGAGGAGTTCGGTATCATTGGTTTGGAGGGCTCCATTAATTTTGTGGAATCGAATGCGGATTTATTGGTCTATAGGGATAATGGTAAAATGAAGATTGAAGTAGGCGAGGAGTTGGCTTATTTCGGGGGTCCTGGTAAGCGCTTAAAAAGCGTTGAAGTAAAAGGCTCTTTATTGTTGTGTGTTTCTTGGACCGTCCAAAATGATACCTGGGTTATGGAAGATGCTTTGTTTGAAATGAAGGGCAGTTATATAATTGGGAGCAATAAAAAGCAAAAAGAATTATTGATAGAAAAGAATGCCACTTTTAGGGTGGAAGGAAATCTCACCATATATGGCGATTTAATTCTTGTAGAAGGTGCTACCATAGCGTTTTTAAATAACGCGGTGGTCACCATTTTTGGAGATGTTGATCTTGGGGATGGAGCTCAAGTTATTGGAGATTTTGAGGATGTGCGCAATGCTTTCTAAACGTAGCTAATTTGTATTAAAAAAGCCCAAAACTAGCTAGTTTTGGGCTTTTTTAATATAGGTAACTCGTAGACTACTGCAACATTTCAGCAATCTTTTGCTCCAATGAAGGACCTCTAAGATTTTTGGCAACTATTACCCCATTTTCATCCAAGATGAACGTCGCCGGAATAGCATCTACATTGTAGAGCTTGGCAATTTCATCAAAGTACTGTACGTTGGAAACATGGTTCCAAGCAAGCCCATCGTCTGCAATGGCCTTTTTCCAATCCTCAGCTTTTCTGTCCAAAGAAACCCCAATAATGTTCAATCCTTTCTCGTGGTATTGATTGTAAATTTTGACCACAGTAGGATTTTCTGCCCTACAAGGCTTGCACCAAGCGGCCCAAAAATCTACAATGGTCACCTTTCCCATGGCATCGTTCAATGCCAGTTTCTCCCCACTTGGGGTAGGAGCTGAAAAATTTGGTGCTTTACTGCCAATAGAGGTGCTCTTGCTGTTGTTTAGTTTTTCTTCAATGCTCTTCCCTGGTTTGGTCTTTTTCATTTCTGGAGAAAGGCCATCATACAAAGCTTTCACTTCATCTTCCGTCATGGACTTCGTATTCAATACCTTATCGATGATCAATACAGAAATCAGAGAATTTGGATTTTTCTTCACATAATCCAGTTCAAAGTTTTTGGCCTCTTCCTGTAATTCAAAGTATTCATCCCTAAGGGATACCATGGTAGCCTCATTATTATCGGCACTAGCCTTTCGCATGTCATCATTAATGGATATGGCCCTGCTTGACAAGGCTTTTGATCCTTTAATGAAATCACTAAAAAACTCGTTTTGTGGAGTTCCCGAAATTTGTGCGTTATTTAAACTGTCTTTTTGAACCGTAAGTTCTATTTCTCCTTTTTCAACAATAAAGGGGATATTTCCTCTCAACTGGTCGATATACACATAATGAATTTCTGGCAGATCGGCAGGACCTGAGAAGTTGAATTTACCGTTTTCAACAGTGGTGGTATCCACATCCACCAGTTGATTTTGGGCATTTGCCAATTTAAGGTAAACCTTGGTGCCGTTTTCCAATTCCCCATTAACAGTTCCATCAAGGATAAACCCTTCAGGAGTATTATTACAAGCTACTATGGCTGTAAGAGCGCATAGGGATACTATAATTTTTCTCATTGTTTTTTATTTAGAAGGGCAAAGGTAATTATATTATCGTGTATAAAAAAAGCCCTTAACATTACATAAACGTTAAGGGCTTGTTGATTTTATATTTAAAGGGCACTAAAATTGGTAACGGATACCAAGGGCGATATCAAAATCGAAATTATCAGAAAATTCGTCATATCCGGCAACACCTATTTCAGGTCTAAAATCCAAGGAAAGAAGCAACGGTATGTTGAAATCATATTCGATACCTATATTACCAGCTGCAAAAACGAAAAGACCATCATTGTAATCCCTGTCTTCATTTCTTACAAAATCCACACTACCTAGTCCACCACCAACACCATAGTACCAGTTGAAATCACCTTCAATTGGTCTGACCCATTGGTGAACCACTGCCAATTTAAAAGCGTCGTAGTTCCTACTGTCCCTCCATCCAAGATCAAATTCCAACCTCGTACTTGAAGTTAAAGCTGTTTGGTAGGATATTTCCGCACCAAAACCATCACTATCCCCCAAACGGAGTCCAAGTGCATTTTCCGAAATCGACTGTGCGCTCAATGAAAATCCTGTAAAGCATAGGATAAGCGTTAAAATTTCAAATATTTTCATAAGTTTTGTTTAAAGATTATTTTGGGGTCAAAAATAGCTGAATATTAATAGCGTAAAGTTAATAAAAACTTAATTTAGCGCTAAAAATTAACCCAAGTGGATAATAATTTGTTTTTAAGACTAAAAAGCAATTTGGAGGGGGATTTACAATGGGATACCCTTACAACTGCACTATATTCCACGGATGCCTCCGTTTATCGCAAGATGCCGCTGGCAGTGGTGTTCCCCAAAGCAATTGAGGACATTAGAAAGGTTATACAATTTGCCGATGAGCATAGCATCGGTATTATTCCAAGAACAGCAGGGACTTCCTTGGCAGGCCAATGTGTTGGCGATGGAATAGTAGTGGATGTATCCAAGAATTTTACAAACATTCTCCATTTGGACGAAGCCAAGAGGCAGGTGACTGTTGAGCCAGGGGTCATTAGGGATGAATTAAATCTTTTTTTGGCGCCGTATGGATTATTTTTTGGCCCCAACACCTCCACTTCCAACAGGTGTATGATAGGTGGCATGGTGGGTAACAATTCTTCAGGCACCACCTCCATACAACAAGGAGTCACCAGGGATAAGGTGGTTTCCATGAAAACTATTTTGTCCGATGGCACCGATGTGGAATTTAGAGCCATATCAAAAGGAGACTTTACCAAGAAAATGACTTTGGATAGTCTGGAAGGATCTATTTATAGCAACCTTTATAAGGAGCTTAGTGATAAGGTCATACAAGATGAAATATTGGAAGAGTTTCCTAAACCTTCCATCCACCGAAGAAACACAGGATATGCCGTTGACGAAATCCTAAAAAGTAATGTTTTTACCGATGTCGATGAAGATATCAACCTTTGCAAACTTTTAAGCGGGAGCGAAGGTACCTTGGCATTTACCACGGAAATTACCTTGGAATTGGATGTTTTGCCCCCAAAATTATCAGCTATGGTGATCACCCATTACCACAACTTGGAGGATTGCTTGAAGGATGTTGTTCCGGTAATGGGTCATAACCTCCATTCATGTGAAATGATGGACAAGGTGATTTTGGACTGTACCAAGAACAACAGGGCGCAATTGGCCAATAGATTCTTTATTGAAGGGGACCCGGCGGCCGTATTGATGCTGGAACTCCGCTCCGATTCAGAAGAAGATTTAGATGCCCAGGTCTCTAAATTATTGGCTACGGTTGAAGTTTCTGGATTAAGCTATTCCAATGCCATCCTTAAAGGAGGGAATACCAACAAGGCCGCTGAATTAAGAAAAGCAGGCTTGGGGCTTTTGGGCAACATGGTAGGTGATCGCAAGGCCGTAGCTTGCATAGAAGACACTGCGGTGGCCCTGGAGGACCTAAAAGATTTTATAGGAGAGTTTTCCCAAATTATGAAATCGCACGAACAGGATGCCGTTTATTATGCACATGCGGGAGCAGGGGAACTACATTTAAGACCTATTCTGAACCTTAAGAAAGCGGAAGATGTGTCCTTGTTCCGGGTTATCACCACGGATGTAGCCAAATTGACGAAGAAGTATAAAGGTTCCTTTAGTGGGGAGCATGGAGATGGTATTGTAAGGGCGGAATTTATTCCGTTAATGATTGGTGCGAACAATTATCAATTGTTAAAAAGGGTAAAATCATATTTCGATCCCAAGGGGATATTCAATCCCGGAAAAATTGTGGATGCCTATCCCATGGACGAATCTCTGCGTTATGAAATAGATAGGAAAGAACCAGAGATCAAGACTCTACTGGATTTTTCGGATAGCGAGGGGATCCTTAAAGCGGCAGAAAAATGTAACGGAAGTGGCGATTGTAGAAAGACCCACCTCGTGGCCGGAGCCATGTGCCCAAGTTACCATGCCACAAAAAACGAAAAGGATACCACCAGGGGCCGTGCCAATGCATTACGTGAATTTTTGACCAATCCCAATTCTAGTAATCAATTTGACAGCAAGGAGCTCAAAGATGTGTTTGATCTCTGCCTCAGTTGCAAGGCGTGTTCCAGTGAATGTCCAAGTAACGTGGATATTGCGACCTTAAAAACAGAATTCCTATATCAATACCAAGAGGCTAACGGGTATCCGCTGAGGGGTAAATTGTTTGCCCACAACACCCGTTTGAACAAGTTGGGCAGTAAAATGGCCAGGTTGACCAATGCGGTATACGGATCTAAAGTATTTAGTTCTTTAGTGAAGAAGATTGCCGGGGTGGCCCAAGAAAGAAGTCTACCAAAAGTTTCAAGCTTTAATTTCAATAAACATCTTCAAAAGATTAAAATAGAATCTACTGTATCAAAATCAAAGGTTGTACTCTACATTGATGAATTCACAAATTACCTAGATACTGATTTGGGTAGGGATGCCATTGAAGTCCTGTCCAAATTGGGGTATGATGTTCAATTGTTCTATGCGGAAAGTGGTCGCACCTATATTTCCAAAGGATTTTTAAAGGAAGCCAAAAAATTGGCACTGGCCAATATTGATAAATTGAAGGAATTTGCAGATCAAGACATACCGGTTTTAGGATTGGAGCCTTCTGCCATTCTTACGTTTAGGGATGAATACAAACGATTTGGTGTGGACCCCAAGATTTCTTATGCCATAGCGGCCAATTCATTCCTGATAGAGGAATTTCTTGCCAATGAAATCAATAAAGGAGAACTGACATCAGAGCAATTTACCAAGGAGCCGAGAACGATAAAAATCCACAACCACTGTCATCAAAAGGCATTATCCAATCAAAAGGTAACCTTTGATGTGCTAAATCTGCCAGAGAATTATACCGTTTCCATCATCAGTTCCGGTTGTTGTGGTATGGCAGGATCCTTTGGTTACGAAGAGGAGCACTATGGGATAAGCATGCAGATCGGGGAATTAAAACTCTTTCCAGCGGTTCGGAAATCTGCTAAAGATGTGATCATTGCGGCCAATGGAACTAGTTGCAGACACCAGATTAATGATGGCACCAAAAGATCGGCCTTACATCCCATAACCATATTAAAACAAGCGTTAGTGAACTAAATGCTTGACTTGATCCAATTGTTAAGCAAAAGGTTAAGTTTGGATTAATTTGTTTTAATTAATGTGTGCATGGTAATATGCATGAACTTGATTTTTGTATCTCTGATTTAAGATTTACCTTTGAACTAAAGATAGCTACATGGCAGGCAATACATTCGGAACTCTTTTTAAAATAATGACTTTTGGTGAATCCCATGGTGTTGCCATTGGTGGCGTTTTGGATGGTTGTCCGGCAGGCATCAATTTGGATCTAGAGGCCATTCAAACCGAATTGGACAGGCGTAAACCTGGACAATCGGCCATCGTTACCCAACGTAAGGAGCCAGATTCTGTTGAATTCTATTCTGGAATATTCGAGGGCAAAACCACTGGTGCGCCCATAGGTTTTGCTATTCATAATACCAATCAAAAATCACACGATTACTCCCATATCAAGGATTCGTACCGGCCGTCACATGCAGATTATGTCTACGATCAGAAATATGGATTTAGGGACTATAGAGGTGGCGGTAGGAGCTCCGCTAGGGAAACCGCAAGTAGGGTAGTGGCGGGGGCCATAGCCAAGCAATTTCTAAAGGATATAAAAATAAATGCCTTTGTATCCCAGGTTGGGGACCTATCCCTGACCACTAATTATAAGGATTTGGACTTTTCATTGATCGAGTCCAATGCCGTACGCTGCCCAGATCCTGAAATGGCCCTGAAAATGGAAAATTATATCAAGGAGATCCGGAAGGAAGGGGATACTGTTGGTGGAATCATCACTTGTGTGGTTCAGAATGTACCGATTGGCTTGGGAGAACCGGCATTTGATAAGCTACATGCGGAATTGGGAAAGGCAATGCTCTCCATAAATGCCGTCAAAGGATTTGAATATGGTAGTGGCTTTGAAGGGGTGAAAATGAAAGGTAGTGCCCACAACGACCAGTTTAATACAGATGGAACAACCAAGACCAACTACAGTGGTGGTATTCAGGGTGGTATAAGTAACGGGATGGATATTTATTTCAATGTTGCATTTAAACCTGTGGCCACTGTCATCCAAGGCTATGAGACCATAGACAAGGCAGGCAACATGGTATCCACCCAAGGAAAGGGGCGTCACGACCCATGTGTTGTGCCTAGGGCCGTTCCCATTGTAGAGGCCATGACCGCTTTGGTCTTGGCAGATTATACCTTATTGAACAGGACAATCAAATTATAATTTTCCTTTTTTTCGGCTTTCCCTAACAAAATGGTATCTTACTCCCTCAAAATTTAAAATTTATGAGGAAGCTGGAACTGCATTGGCGAATTCTTATTGGAATGTTTTTAGGGGTAGTATTTGCCTTTTTAATGGTTCGATTGGAATGGGGACCAAAATTTGTTTCGGATTGGATAAAGCCATTCGGTAATATATTTATCAATTCCCTTAAATTAATTGCAGTTCCGTTGATTCTAGGCTCCCTTATCAAAGGGGTTTCCGACTTAAAGGATATTTCCAAATTATCAAAAATGGGGGGTAGGACTATAGGAATTTATGTCCTTACCACAATTATAGCAGTTACCATTGGTCTTGGGGTGGTCAACCTGATCCAACCAGGAACTTCAATTTCGCAAGAAACCAGAAATGAATTGGTTGATAATTATAAGGGAGACGCCGACACCAAAATAGCGGAGGCGGCCAAACAAAGGGATGCAGGGCCGTTAAGGGCGTTGGAGGATTTGGTGCCCGAGAATATATTCCAAGCGGCCAGTGACAATGGCAATATGCTCCAGGTGATATTCTTTGCCATCCTGTTCGGGATTGGTCTTATCTTAATACCAGAAGAACAGGCATCTCCAGTGAAGAAATTTTTTGATGGTTTCAATGAAGTGATTCTCAAGTTGATCGACCTGATCATGCTGGCTGCACCATATGGGGTATTTGCCCTTTTGGCAGCCTTAGTGGTGGAGTCACCCAGTTTGGACCTATTTAAGGCCCTAGGGTGGTACGCCATATCCGTATTGCTTGGCTTGACCTTGATGATATGTGTTTATCTATTTATTGTATGGATAGTCACTAAAAAAACACCGGCATTCTTTTTAAAGGGGATCGCACCCGCTCAATTATTGGCATTTTCAACCAGTTCCAGTGCCGCAACTCTTCCAGTGACCATGGAACGCGTAGAAGAGCATTTAGGGGTAGAGGAAGAGGTGACCAGTTTTGTATTGCCCATTGGGGCCACGATCAATATGGATGGAACGAGTTTGTACCAAGCTGTAGCTGCTGTTTTTATAGCCCAGGCATTTGGCATGGATCTTAGCTTATCGGCCCAATTGGGTATTATCGTAACGGCTACCTTGGCCTCCATTGGTAGTGCGGCCGTTCCAGGAGCTGGAATGGTAATGTTGGTGATCGTACTCTCGCAAGCAGGTATACCTGAGGCTGGGCTGGCCCTTATTTTTGCGGTTGACCGCCCCTTGGATATGTGCAGGACGGTAGTGAACGTGACAGGTGATGCAACCGTTTCCATGATCGTGGCCAAATCGGTAGGTAAATTGGGGGAACCAAAGGTTAAAGATTGGGACGACCATTACAAAGGAAAGAAGGTCATTTAAATCAAAATATCTTACTTACTTATTTATTCTTAGGGCCTCTTTGGGGCCCTAAATTATTTTTTGCCCCTTTGTAATTTCAATCGATAGTTCCAATACATTAGCGCGTTCTTATTTGAAATTATGAAAAAAGTTGCTTTGCATTGGCAAATCCTAATTGGGATGTCCTTGGGTTTGCTTTTTGGATTTGTAATGCTCCAAGTATCTGGGGGAAAAGGGTTTGTTGAAAATTGGATCAATCCATTAGGGGTGATCTTTATTAATTTACTAAAGCTCATTGCCATTCCTTTAATTTTGGCTTCCCTTATAAAAGGGATCTCAGATTTAAAGGATATATCCAAATTTAGGAATATTGGGCTTCGGACCATGGTCATTTTTATCATGACCACTGTTATGGCAATTACCATAGGGTTGGTCTTGGTGAATATTTTTAAACCAGGAAATGGCATTTCCAATGAAACTATAGATAGGCTAACAGCTACCTATGCAAATAACAGTGGCCTACAGGCCAAGATAGAAGAGGCCTCCTTGCAAAAGGAGACTGGACCTTTACAGTTTTTGGTTGATATGGTTCCGGATAACATTTTTACGGCCATGAGCAATAATAAACTCATGCTACAAGTCATATTTTTCACAGTATTTTTGGGTATTTCCATGCTGATGATAGGAGAAGAACGGGCCAAACCCTTAAAAAGCCTATTTGACTCCCTAAATGATGCCGTTTTAAAAATGGTAGATCTGATCATGCTTACTGCGCCTGTAGCGGTCTTTGCCCTATTGGCCAATGTTGTTGTGAGCTCTGGAGATACAGATTTGTTGTTTGCCTTGTTAAAGTATTCGGGGGTAGTGGTTTTGGGCCTCTTGCTCATGATTGTATTTTATTGTACGGTCATCTTCATCACAACAGGGATCAACCCTTTTTGGTTCCTAAAAAAAATGAGCCCGGCCCAGCTATTGGCATTTTCTACCAGTAGTAGTGCTGCTGTCTTACCAGTGAACATGAAAATAGTGGAGGAAGAAATTGGTGTGGATAAGGAAGTGTCTAGCTTCGTGCTTCCTGTGGGGGCAACGGTCAATATGGACGGAACCAGTCTTTATCAAGGTGTTGCGGCCGTTTTTATCTCCCAGGCCCTTGGGCATCATTTGGAACTTACAGATCAGTTGATGATCGTTCTTACGGCATTATTGGCTTCTATTGGATCTGCTGCCGTACCAGGTGCCGGAATGGTAATGTTGGTCATTGTTTTGGAATCCATAGGGTTTCCAGCGGATAAATTGGCTATTGGCCTGGCCCTTATTTTCGCCGTGGACCGTCCTTTGGATATGTGCAGAACGGTCATCAATGTTACCGGTGATGCCATGGTGAGTTTGATCGTTGCCAAATCTGTTGGTAAAATAGACTATGAAAAGGCAAAAAGATTCTAATGCAGTGCATTGCTCCCAATTGCCTAAATTGCGACCCAATATGTTGATGTAATCGTATCTTATGAAAAATCCTGATTTGGTGGATATTGAAAATGTGTATGCAGATTTATTTGAGATTGATACCAACCTGGACCGTTTGGTAAAAAAGATAGAATTGCTAAGCTATCTCAACCCTTTGAACATAGAAAAGGAGAAACAGCGTTTTTTTGCCTCCAAGTTTACCGAAGATCCTGTTTTTAAGTATACCAAGATCAAGTTTGATCCCTACAAGCTGCACCGGTTGTTCTATTCCCAACGATTGGAGCGTATAGAGGATGATGGGATTAGGAAGATGTACCAAGAAATTATCTATTACTATTCCAACATGGTCCAATGCATTGAGACCATTGGAGATGGCAAGAAATTTTATTATAATTCCCTAAGGGTCTTTGGCACCCCCACGGAAAAGGATGTTCAGAATGCTAGATATATCCTTCATTTTGAGGATGAGCCCGCTTCCAGTGAGCTGGAAAAAGTATACACTGCAGAGGAGGCCAAAACGTATTTTGAAGAGTTTGTGCAACAATATAACTTTCCCTTGAACATACGGTTGTCCACCAGTCTTGCGGCCGATGCCATGGTGAGCAATAGTACCCAATCCTTGATGCTCAAAAAAAACGCCAAATTTTCCAAGAACAAACTATTGACGTTGGCCAACCATGAGATAGGGGTACATTTGGTCACCACTTTTAATGGCATGGATCAGCCGCTCAAGATATTTTCCAATGGGTTTCCCAAAAATGTGGAAACACAAGAAGGGTTGGCAGTCTTCAGTGAATACATGAGTGGGGCCTTAACATTAAAAAGACTTAAAGAATTGTCTTACAGGGTGTTGGCATCTGACAGTTTAATAAAGGGTTCCAGCTTTTCGGACACCTTTGATATGATTCATAACCAATACAAATTAAATAGGAATGATGCCTTTACCATTACGATGCGGGCCCATAGGGGTGGTGGTTTTACCAAAGACCGTTTGTATTTAAGTGGTTTGCGAAAAATATATAAACGCTATAAGATGGGGGTACCAATGGATACCCTGTTGTCAGGAAAGGTTAATATGGAATACGAACAAGGGATTCAGCATTTGTTCGATCAGGGTCTTGCCCAAAATATCACCCATAAAAATATGGCATTTCTTGAAAATAGGAATACGAATAAGACGCTGGACTTTATCTTGAACAATTTAAAATAACCTAGATATAATTTAAATATGGGCGAAATTTGAAGATCTTCCGATGTGGATTAAATCTATTCCGCCCATAAATGTGTTATTCATTAAAGTGAAATGCTCTTATATCTCGGATATTTAACCTGATAGGAGAATTCTGTTTTTGCCGTATCCTTGCTGTCTATGTTTAAGTTCCAAGTTATGATACCCTTAATGGAGTCGTATTTTGCCTCGTTGACATTAATCTCTTCCACTTTAATTTCCTTATTTTGAGAAATGGGTATTCTATCCAACAATCTCAATTGAATAGGCAAAGTTTTATTGTTTTTCACTTCCAACTCGTAGGCCCTATCTATAATTTTATTGCTCCCAAGAAGGGATTTGTTTTTAAAGTCGTTTTTTAAAGTTCTTGTTACTGTAATCTGAGCATCTATTCCAAAGGATAAATTAAGTTCCTTTGATAGGGTATAAGGGTCTATCACAGTCTTTCCTGCATAACTTCCTTCAAAGTATAAATTGGCTTCTCCTGGCAACATATCATACTTTTCCCATTCTTTTAATTTTGCTACTAGAAACACATTTTCATTGATTAAGGGAACGGCGAAATATTCATAAGTCGCCTCCAATTCAAAACTATTGATCTCAATCGTGGTAATGTCATCATTGGAACTTAGGCTATAGGGTTTTTTGATTACGAATTTTGTATTGGTCATTTCATCCATGGGAGTACTGGTGACCGTAGTTATGACCATCACACCATTACTGGCCTTGTTCCCATAAATGGCCGTCGCCTGTTCTCCTTTTAGAACTTCTAGTGAGGCAATTTCATCTTCGGCCAAATCACCTTCTACAAAACCTTCAACTGGAACGCCATCAATAATGTATAATGGGGATGTGTCCCCAGGCTTGGTTGATTCTCCTCTAATTTGAACCCCGGATAAACGTCCTTGCAAAATAGAAGATTGCTTGCTAAAGCCCGTTACTACTACTTCATCCAAGGCTTGTGAATCTTCCTCCATTTTTATATTCATGACAGAGGAGTAGATGGGTACACTTTCCATGGAAAATCCAAGATAGGAAAAGACCAACTCCTTTTCATTATCAATAGACAGGGTGTAATATCCATCAATATTTGATCGGGTTCCTTTAGAGGTTCCTTTTATAACTATGGCACATCCGGGAAGGGGTTGGCCAGAAGCGTCCGTAACTATTCCGGTCACCCTCTTGACCGTAGGATTATAGGAGTATTGATGTCTTTTTGCAGCCCTTGATTCTGTATTTCTTGTATTTCGAGCTATAAAATTCAAATACTTTGTTTCCAAAGAAGGTTTGATGGAATAGCGGTATGGACTACCAGTGGATAAGAAAATTTTTACATTTTCCCAATCATTTCCTGTGTTTTGATATACCTGTGCCTTGTAAGTTAAATTAAGTGGAGCATTTAACTGTTTGGATTTAATATCATAAGTAGGGATCCATCCCGCATCTACTACGGTGTAACTGATATTGAGATTTAAAAATGCAGCATTATTGGTATCTAATTTTATCTTTAGCTCCCCTTTATATTCTTGAGGTCGACCTTTTATTTCGGAAAGTTGGTTTTGAGTGGCCGTAACTTCTTTGTCGATGCTATCCACCTGTTGATTTATTCTGAAGATAGTATCTCTTATGGCAGTAATTCTTTGTCTGTAATAGGTGCTAATCTGCTTCACTTTTTCCAAATCAAAACTGTTGTCAGAGGCATTGGGCTTTCTATTGCTGGTTATTACCAATTCCTCCTCTACCAGTCCTGCAATTTTATTTTTAAGCAGTGTAATATTGGATCTATAACCTTCAAGTAGGTTTTCTAAAGTTGTAATTTCTGGGTTGCTCACTTTTTTCTCCAGATAATTGATGTTGTAGGCCATAGAGAGTATGGAAACCGATTGCAGGCCGGATATCTGGATACTACTTTCATCGATACCGGTTGATAATCCCGGAAAGGTGAATTCACTAGTGCCTTTTGGAACAATGAAGGTTGCGGTCCTACTTATTTGTGCCCCACTTAAATAGACTGTAACATATTTTATTTTGGAAGGAATAGGGGCATTGCTTCCAAATATTAGAAAAGGGCAAAGTAGGGCAAAGAATAAATTTCTCATATCTATTGGTTTAGGTTGATGAATTAAATCTAGTTTAACCAACAAGGAATAAAAACCAATAATGAGTGAAGGCGTTCTTTGGTCGTGTAAAACGGCTATTTGGATGAGTTACTCCAAAAATTTAGATTTAAGCTCAGGGGTAGGAATCATGCAAGCGTCCTTTTTGCCGAACCAATTATACCTATTTTTTGCAATAATATCGTAGAAGAAATTACTGATCGATTCTGGGATCCATTCCAAAATATGTACTAATTTCCATGCCCCACCAAATGCCTGGCCAATTTTTAAGGCAGCAACAGCCTTGGTATAATACGCTATCCCGGGCTCTATTAAAATGATGCTGTCTATCTCTGCTGTATCGATATTGCGTTCTTGGAGATATTTCCTTCCAATTGCACTTTGCAAGGCGGCATATCTAAAGTTGTCTCCTTTGTCGCGTTTTATGATGAATTGAATGGCCCCGTTACAGAGATTGCAAACACCGTCAAAAAGTATTATTTTTTTAGTTTCTTCCATAGGTTACTTTTTGGCTTGCACCAGTTCCAGTTGTTCCACACTTACATTGGTGGTAAAAATACCATAATTTACAACGGCCTTGTTTTTTTCAAGACTATCTATACTCCCAACCGCCTTTCCATCCAATAACCGTACCCGATCGCCAATATTAAAGACGGGTCGAGGTTGGTTTTTTTCTTGCACGATGGCTTTTTTCTTCTCAATTTTCTTATCCTCCCTAACCTTAACTATTTTTTGCTCCAATTCTTGGGCAACTTCCACCTTCTTTTGTTTCTCATTTTTGACCTCCTTTACACTCTTCTTCTTGCGTTTGCTGTTTTCGGTTTCTACAATGCGCAACAATTCCGAAACCAATGGTCTTTTCTTTTTATCTTGAAAGTATTTGCCCGCCGCGTCATTGAGCTTGTTTCCCAAATAGATCATGCGTTGGTTATGGTCATAGAGCTCTTGATAATTTTCCAACTTGGATTTTATCTTGGAATTAAGGTCCGCCAAGCGCTTGGCTTCTTCCCTCGCCTTAGTTTCTTCTTCCTTAAGCTGTGTGCCCGTTTTTTCCATTTTGCTCCTTTCTTTCTGAAGCTTGGCAATCGTGGCATCAAAACGGACCTTCCCACGTTCTATTTTTTTCTTCGCCTTATTGATCAGACTGTAGGGGATGCCATTCTTTTGCGCCACCTCAAAAGTAAAGGAACTACCTGCCTGTCCCAATACCAATTGGTACGTGGGCTCTAGGGTACTGGAATCAAACAACATATTGGCGTTGGTCATTTCCGGAAGCTCGTTGGCCAACATTTTAAGATTGGAATAATGGGTGGTAATTACCCCATAGGCCCCTCGCTCATAAAAAACTTCCAAGAAGATTTCGGCCAGGGCACCTCCCAGTTCAGGATCGCTTCCAGTTCCAAATTCATCTATTAAAAAAAGGGTGCTTTCGTTGCATTTGCGCAAGAAACTGTTCATGTTTTTAAGGCGGTAACTATAGGTGCTCAAATGGTTCTCTATGGACTGATTGTCCCCGATATCCGTCAATATTTTATCAAATAGGCATACGGTGCTGCGTTCGTGAACGGGAATGAGCATTCCGCTTTGTACCATGAGCTGGAGAAGACCTATCGTTTTTAAGGTGATACTTTTCCCTCCTGCATTGGGCCCAGAGATAACAATGATCCTATTTTCTGGATAAAGGGAAATGGTCTGTGGATAGGTTTTCTCGTTCTTTCTCTTATTGCTCAAATACAGCAAAGGATGATAGGCATCCCTGAGGTTCATCTTCTTGTCCGTACTTATTTCTGGCATCACAGCGTTCATATCCATGGCATATTTAGCTTTGGCAGCCGTGATATCCATATCTGTCAAATACTCTTGGTAAACTCGAAGTAGGGGGGCATAAGGTCTTATATGATCTGTTAGATACTTTAAGATCTTTTTGATTTCCTCTGTTTCATCAAATTCCAGATTGTTCAGTTCCCTGCTATACTTCAAGGTGGCCTCAGGCTCTATGTAAACAATGCTACCGGTTTTGGAGGATCCCATTACGGCTCCTTTCACCTTTTTTCGGTACATGGCCTTTACGGCGAGGACCCTGCGGTTCTCCACTACGGATTCCCGTATTTCATCTAAAAAATCAGAGGCGTTATAGGTATTTAAGGCCGATCCGAAGCTTTGATTTATTTTACCCTTTACAATATTTATTTCTTGTCTAATCATCCTCAGGTTGTCCGAGGCGTTGTCCTTTATTTCCCCAAAACGGTCAAGGACCATATCGATCTGGGCGGGGATGTCCGAATTTAGTTCAATGACGTTAGAGGCATTGTACAATAGGGGGTAATAGTCTTTAAATTTTTTAAAGAACTTCAGGTGGGTGGTTACCGTATTGCAGATATTGCCTATTTTTCGAAAACCGGTAATTTCAAGACTTGTATTCTCAATTTTCAAGAGTTGCAATTCCTGGTATATGGCATCGAAGCCGTGATTGGGAACCCTGTTGTCATTTGTGAAGGAAGCCAGATATTCCGAGGTCTGCCCCAAACTGTTCAAAATCCGCTCTTTACTGTCCAAGGGAACAACCGTCAATACCTTTTCTTTCCCCAATTCTGTATTACATCGCAGGGTGAGTTGTTCTAAAACAGTAAAAAATTCTAAATCTTGTAGTGTTTTGTGTTGAATGTTGCTCATAGTAATGTAAAGCCCTAAATTTGGCCCTACAAAAGTAGGCCTTTTTTATATGAACATCAATATGCATCCCACTTGGAAGGAACAGCTTTACGAAGAGTTTAACAAGTCTTATTTTTCAAATTTGCTCCAATTTGTAAAGCAAGAATATGAAACCAATATCTGTTACCCTGAGAAGGATCATATTTTTGCAGCTTTTGATCATTGCCCATTTCAGGAAACCAAGGTGGTCATTATAGGGCAGGACCCTTACCATGGGTCTAACCAGGCCCATGGTTTGTGTTTTTCCGTAAAAGACGGGATGAGTCACCCACCTTCCTTGAGCAATATATTTAAAGAAATGCATTCGGACCTTGGGAAACCATATCCTGTCAGTGGGAATTTGGAAGATTGGGCAAAACAAGGTGTGCTTTTGTTGAACGCCACATTAACCGTTCGTGCTAATCAGGCCGGGAGCCATCAAAAGAAGGGGTGGGAAACCTTTACGGATAAGGTGATCCAAAAAATATCTGAAGAACGGGAAGGGGTCATTTTTTTACTGTGGGGAGGATTTGCCAAAAAAAAGATAAACCTTATCAACACTACCAAACATAGTGTCCTTACCTCGGGCCATCCATCACCATTGAGTGCGAATAGGGGGTATTGGTTTGGCAATAGGCATTTTAGTGCATGTAATGAACTTTTGATAAATGCCAAAAAAGAAGGTATTGCTTGGTAATTTATCGGCTATTAATAATAATACTTCACCATTATCGACTATTTTGTTAACTTGGAGAGTATATTCTAATTAAAACTGTGTGGACCAATTTTCTATAAAATCTGTTTTACTTATTGATGATGACCCTGCTGCGACCTTCATCAATAAGGTTTTTATACGCAATCTTCCTTTGGATGTAGAAGTATATTCTGCCTCAGACGGTAAGGACGCTTTGGATCTATTGGATGAAATAAGCATAAGTTTAGATGGACAACAGCCTTTCGTTCCTTGCTTGCTTATTCTGGATATTAAAATGCCAGTAATGGATGGATGGGAATTCTTGGATACCTATACGCATCGCTATTCCCAAGAAATCAAAAATAACATCACCATTGTAGTGACTACGATGAGTGAGGATGAACGCGATATCATTAAGGCAAGTAACAATCCTATGATCAAGGAATTTGTTCAAAAGCCGCTCTCAGACGAAAAATTATTGGAAATAGTGGAGAAGCACTTCATGGTAAAGCAGCATTAGAACACTTGTTTACTGCTTATTTTTCCAAATGCAGGAGGACCTCTTCGGGTACCTGCCTATTAATCAGCCCCAATGCCATTAATTGTTCTTGTACCCCTAACATGATTTTGCCATCCATTTGGGATTGGCTCCATTCAGTAATGGCCAACCATTGTTGGATATCCCCAAGTTTTTGTTCATAGGAATTCGCCAAATTCCTGTCGATGCTCGGAATATTTTTAAACTCCTCTGTATACAGGTTTATCACTTCCAGGATATGACCCAAGGTGCCTTTTTGGGTTGCTATAAAGTTTTCAGTCGCCGCAATTACAAAACACGGCCATGGGGTAGGGCAATCTCCCAACCTTCGGAAGGTCCCTTTGTCTACCAAAGGTTTTGTAGTAAAGTGTTCCCACATAAAATAATCGGCAGAGCCATTGGTCAATGCCGTCACCGCCCCATCAAGGTTGTTTACGATCTCAAATTCCAGGGTATTGGTGTCCCATTGGTTATTTTGGGCATGCACATAGGCCATTAAATGGCTACCACTGCCATATCTGCTAATGGCCGCCTTGGTATTTTCCAGATCATTAATATGTTTATACTTGCTTTTAGCTCCAACATGGATACCCCAGAGTAAGGGCGATTCTATATATTTCTGTATAATTTTAACCGGATTGCCC
>JBLGAT010000023.1:0-32666 GCA_047612485.1 Psychroserpens sp. | reverse complement strand
ACCATACTGTCACCTGCTCCTATTTTATTTTTCTGGAGGACCATGGGAGCCGGAATAAAAATGCATTTGTCCTTTAAAACCAACAGGGCACCTTTGGCACCCATGGAAACCACCATAATGTCACAGGAATGTGTGGCCATAAAACGGAGGGCTAATCTTTCTAATTCGGAAAAGTCGATATAAGATTTGTCCAAGAGGGCACTCAATTCACTTAAATTGGGTTTAAGAAGAAATACAGGTGATTTTATAGCTTCTTTAAGTCCATCTCCTTTGGTGTCCAAAATCAAAAGGGCTCTTTTATCTTCTACAATAGCTGCTACCTGGGCAAAATAAGTTGTGGGTACACCGGGAGGCAATTTACCACTGGCCACTAAATAATCGCCTTCCTGCAAGAGCGCCTCTATAAGCCTTAAACTAGCTTTCCACTCACTTTCCTTTACAAAAGCACCTGGAACCCCAAAACGGTATTGTAACTTTCGCTCCGTATCCGTTACCGATAAATTTTCACGTGTTCCCCCTTCTTGGGGTACCACTTTTTGTGCAATCCCTCTTGCTTCCATTAACTCTTGCATATGTGTCCCGGAAGCCCCACCAGCTAGATAAATGGCCGTGGACCTTCCTCCAAGGTTTTGTATCGCCCTGGATACATTGATGCCGCCACCCCCGGGAAAATAAACGGGAGCAGTACATCGCAATTTGCGATTTGGAACCATACCATCCACTGTGGTAGTTTTATCTATTACCGGATTTACCGTAAGAGTGATGATGTTATTCATTTTTCAATTGTTCAGCTATCTTCTTCCCGAAAGAGCGGGCACTTTCCACTGCAATCTTAACATTGGATTTTTTGGTAGGTTCTTCTTTATTGGGTTTCATAAGCCAATAGGATTTGGAATCTAGGAGGCGGCCTTTTTTTTGTTTTATATGCTTTTCAAGGAGGTACTGGGATTTTTTCGTAGAACCACTTCCCAAAGTAATGGCAGCAACATTCTTTTTTTCCAAATTAGGATGATTTATTATATATTGGGTCAAAGGCCTATCTGGTTTCCAGTTATAAGTGTTGGCACAAAATACATAAAGGTCAAAGGTGTCCTTTATCATCTCCTCTGCAGCAGTTACCGTTGCTAACTTAGAGCCCCATCCCCCATCCCCAAGACCCAGGGCAAAAGAGGTACACACCTGCTCGTCCAAATTGTAGAACAAATCTGGGTTGTATACGATCAACGCCCTTCTGGTGCTGTTTAATTCACCAATAAATATGGTTTTAGCAGCTCCTTTTCTTTCGGCCAAGATGGTAAGGATGATCCAAAGTATCGCAATTGAACCGAGTATAAAAAGTACTATTTTCATTTTCCCTTTTTTATTTCGCATCCCATAAATTATTTTTATTCTAATTATTTTCTGCAGCTACAGGGGGGGTCAATAATTCAAAAAATTGATCTAGTTTAGGTAAAATGATGATTTCTGTCCTGCGGTTTAAGGCCCTTCCTTTAACTGTTTCGTTGCTGTCCTTTGGGGTGTATTCGGAACGGCCCCCAGCGGTCATCCTTTGTGGCCTGACCCCAAACTTGGCTTGCATTAACCGTACAATGGATGTTGCCCTTTTTACACTTAAATCCCAATTGTCCATCATACAGTCTGTGGCTATGGGTACATTGTCTGTATGTCCTTCTACAAGTATATCCAATTCATTATGATCGTTGATGATCTTTGCAATCTTACCGATGACTTCTTCTGCCCTAGTGCTTATTTGATAGCTGCCAGATCGGAACAGCATCTTGTCGGATATAGAAATATAAACAACACCTTTTTTTACTTCGATGCTAATATCCTCATCGTCAAAATTATCCAAGGATCTTTTGAGGTTCATGACAAGGACTAGATTAATGGAATCTTTACGTTGCATAGAGGAAGTAAGATCTTTAATATATTTATTTTGCTCGTTAAGTGCTTCCAAGGATTTTCTTATGTTTTCGGCTCCTGACTTGCTCACAACCGATAGGTCGGATAGTCTTTCCAATAAATTGGTGTTGGTACTTTTGAAATAGGCTATTTCTTGCTCCATCCCCTTGGTCCGGTTAATTTCATTGGCCAAATTGGCCTCCAACAATAAGCGTTCGTTTTTACTTGTTTTTAAATCACTTTCACATGCTTCGGCCCTATTGAGCACCTGTGTGTAATTCTTTTGGCTTACACAGGAATTTAATAGTGTAAGGATGATTACGGTAAAAATTAGATTTTTCATTTTTGGTTGTTTTTTAGGGTTGATGTATAAATAAATCAATGGTTATTTAATTTTTCTATCATTGTTAACTTCTTTAGAGGCTTTTGTCCAACAAATCAGGAACAACTTGGCTTTTTTCTGCCTTGTTCATGTTCTCTATTCCTTGTACGAGTGCGTCTGGATTAAATGAAATACTATCGATTCCTTCCCGTACCAAAAAAGCGGCAAACTCTGGAAAATCACTTGGAGCCTGTCCGCACAGTCCTATTTTTGTATTTGTTTTATGGGCTGCAGCTATGGCCATGGCTATCATCTTTTTTACAGCGGGATTATTTTCATCGAAAAGGTGTGCCAATAGATCGGAGTCCCTATCGATGCCCAAGGTCAACTGGGTAAGGTCATTGGAGCCTATGGAAAATCCATCAAAAATTGCTGCAAACTCCTCTGCGAGGATCACATTGCTGGGGATTTCTACCATGGTATAGATCTCTAGTCCCAATTGCCCTTTTTTCAACCTATTTTCTTCCATTAATGCCACTACTTTTTTGCCCTCATCCAAGGTTCTACAGAAAGGGACCATTACTTTTAGGTTGGTCAAGCCCATAATTTCACGCACTTTCTTAATAGCGGCGCATTCTAGGGCAAACCCTTGTTTGTACATAGGACTATAATACCTAGATGCCCCCCTAAAGCCCAACATGGGGTTCTCTTCCTGGGGTTCAAATTCTTTCCCACCCATAAGATTGGCATATTCATTGGTCTTAAAATCGCTTAACCTTACGATGACTTCTTTTGGGTAAAAGGCAGCAGCAATTGTAGCAATGCCCTGGGCCAAGGTGTCTATAAAATATTCGGATTTATTGGGGTATCCCTTAGTGATTGTCTCGATGTTCTTTTTGGTAGGCCCATCCTTCATTTCTTCAAATCTTACCAAGGCCATGGGATGGATTTTTACCATATGGGTGATGATAAACTCCATTCGCAACAAACCAACTCCATGGTTGGGATAGAAAGAAAGGGGAAAGGCGAGGTCGGGATCGGCCAATATCAATTTGACCTCGGTTCTGGGGAGTTTTATTTTCGAAAAGTCAATTTCTGTTTCCTTAAAAGGGAGTTTTCCTTCATAAATGTATCCAGTCTTACCCTGGGCACAGGTCAAGGTGATATTGCTGTTGTTGGTTATGTTGGTAGTGGCGTTCCCACAGCCAACAATGGCCGGCACCCCAAGTTCTCTGGCAACAATGGCCGCATGGCTGGTTCTACCGCCCTTATTGGTGATGATGCCACCAACTTGCTTTAATAAGGGATCCCAATCCGGGGTTATGGTATCGGTCACAATAATGGTATTTTTATCCAGATGTATTGCATCACCGGGAGATTTTAAAAGGGCAGCAGTCCCTACTTTGATTTTTGAACCCACGGCATTTCCCTGGGCCAAGAGAGTGCCCGTTTCCAATAACTGATAGGAAACGTGTATGTTTTTATTTTTTAAATGATGCACAGTTTCGGGACGTGCCTGTATAATGAACAACTCATTGGTGAGTCCATCTTTGGCCCATTCTATATCCATGGGTTTTTGATAGTGCTCTTCTATGAGCAATGCCCATTTGGCCAAGGATATGATTTCGTCATCTGTCAAAACAAATTGTTGTCTTTTTTTAAGGGGGGTATCCTTGTTAACGGTGGTGAATTTTTCTTTGGAAGGTGCATACACCAATGTCAATTTTTTATCCCCCAATTTCTTTTGGATGATGGGAAACTTTCCTAGGCGCAGGGTAGGTTTGAAGACATAAAATTCATCTGGATTTATAACGCCCTGGACAATATTTTCCCCTAGGCCCCAAACACCTGATAACAACATGACATTATCAAATCCGGACTCTGGTTCAATGGTGAATCCAACTCCCGAACATCCAACATCGGCGCGCACCATTAGCTGAACTCCTACCGAAAGGGCTATGTCATGATGCTTGAACCCTTTGTCTTCCCTGTATTTAATGGCACGATCGGTATAGAGGGAGGCAAAACATTTTTTAACGGCCTCCACGACCTCATTTTCCCCCTTTACATTTAAAAAGGTTTCGTGCTGTCCCGCAAAACTGGCATCGGGGAGGTCTTCGGCCGTTGCACTGCTGCGCACAGCAACTTCCCGATAGGTGTCACCACTCAATTGTTTATAGGAGATGGTAACGGCCTCGGAAAATTCAGGGGAAATTGTCCCTCCCAAAATATGCTCCCTTGCTTTTTTTCCAATGGCGTTCAAGTTTGAAAATTTGGACCTGTCCAATTGTGCCATAAGATCTTCCAAGGATTGCCTAATCTTGTTTTCTTCCAAAAATTGCCAAAAGGCTGTTGAGGTGGTGGCAAAACCATTGGGCACACGTACGCCTTTAGATGTCAATTGGTTGTACATTTCTCCCAAAGAGGCATTTTTGCCGCCAACCAATGCAATATCTTTTATCCCTAACGTATTGAATTCCTTGATATACATCCTTTTTTATTTTCTTTCACGTAAAGCTAGCCGTAGTCTCAATTATACGGTATGACATTGATCAGTAAGCAACTAAAGTTCAAGGTCTCTTAGATTAACTAATTTTAAAAGACTGATTTAGATCATAGTTTATAACCGAAAGGATAAATATCTTGTTATGGATAAGTTATACTGAACATTAACCATAATTTAAAGAACAACATATTATGTCCGTATTAAAAGTGATCGAAATCTTGGGGAATTCCAAAACTAGTTTCGAGGATGCCGTACAGAATGTCATCAATGAAGCTTCTAAATCAGTAAAGGATATTAAATCTGTTTATATTCAGGAAATGCAGGTTTCCGTAAAGGATAATAAAATTTCCGAATACCGTGTCAACACCAAAATAACTTTCGGTATCAAGAATTAGTCATCTTGCGGTATTTGGTTTAGGCGCACTAAAAAGTTCTCTTTTAGTGCGCTTTTTTATGTTTGATGAATGGCCTCTTCTAAAATTGCTACCGCCTCTTCGTCTGATACCTGATAGAAATGTTGATAAAATTGGCCCACGGCATGAAAGTTATATGGGGCAAAAAGGCAAATGACCTCGTCTATGTATGGCGATGCTTCGAGCATGGGGATGGCCGATTTTGGAGCTACCGGAATTGCCACGATAGTTTTCCTTGGGTTTTGGGCATGTATGAGCTCAGCCGTAACGAGAATGGTATTTCCTGTTGCTATCCCATCATCCACAATGATGACCACCTTGTCTTTTAGAGGTTCCGGTTTTCTATCCTTAAAGTATTGATCATGGTGTTTTTTTAGTTTCTGGCGTATCTTTGCCGTTTCTTTTTCGATATATCCATTTACAACCTCTGCAGCGTCACCAAGGATAATGTGATCCATACTTACTGCTCCTATGGCATATTCTTTATTATAGGGATGGCCTATTTTTTTTGAAAGGACCACATCCAGTGGGGCATGTAATGACCTGGCAATGATAGCCCCCAAGGGTAGACCCCCTCTGGGGATTGCCAATACCACGGTATCTTTGTCCCTATAGTCCTGCAGCCTTTCAGCTAATTTAAGTCCGGCGTCTTTACGATCTTTAAACATTGGGTTATTTTTAAGTTAACCATTTACTAAACCATTTGGAAGACCTTTCGGCCACATCTTTCAATTTTCCGGGCTCCTCAAAAAGATGGGAAGCCTCGGGAATGATCTCCAGTTTTCGCTTACATTTTAATTTTTCGTAGGCACTCTCATTTAATTCTATGACCATATGGTCCCATCCCCCAACCAATAAAAGGGTTGGTGCTCTAACCCTGGTTAGATCCTCCATGGCCAAATCGGGCCTTCCTCCCCTGGAAACTACCGCTCCAATAACATCGCCAAAAAAGGCTGCTGCCCGCAATGCGGAAGCTGCACCGGTACTGGCACCAAAATATCCTTTTTTCAATTTTTTTGTGGGGGCATACTTTTGCAACCATTCGGTTACGCTGATAAGTCGTTGCGTTAACAGTTCAATATTGAACCTTGTTTCGTAAATCATATCTTCCTTTTTGGTAAGTAGATCGAACAAAAAAGTGCCCAAACCATTTTTTTGCAGTACTTCGGCTACAAAGTTGTTTCTAGGACTTAACCTACTACTGCCGCTTCCATGTGAAAAAATGACCAGGCCCAGGGCGTCTTCTGGAAGAATTAGGGTTCCTTCTAAGGTTACATTCTTCAAGGGGATATCCAAGGTGTTATTTGTGATTGTTACAGACATATTCCATTCTTTTATACTACAACTTCTTTGCGTTTTATCACCTTCTGCATAAAAAGACCATAAGTGAAGCCCAATACCACAACCGAGATGATCCACCCTATAATTGGAATAAGGGTTACCAACCGCAGGAGGAGTGCAAAACCGAGGGCTAGAAATACTATGGTCCAGAACCCCCATTTTTTTTCTCTGCGGTTATTTACATAATAGGTGATAAACAATGCTGCGATTATATGGCCAAAGAGTAGACTAAAAAGGTAGGCGGCCAATAAAAACAACCCTATGGGGATCCCAATGAGGGTAATAATCGTAATCAGGATAACAAATGGCAATCCAAAAAGATATAGCAGACCATAGCCCAAAGTATTCCACTTGTTGCGTTCCAAGGCTTCCAGAAGAGGTGGAAATTTGTTTTTGAACAGGGCATTGAGCAACAGGAGTATCAAGAAAACAGAAAAGAGATAAAAGAGGATCACACCTATGGATAATGACGCAAAATTAAAAATGGAGAACTCGTCCTCATCCCTACGAAGATCTTCATTATAGTTGGCTGTTGTATTGATAAGGGCGTTTTTAAAGTCCACTTCCCCCTTCTCTGTCCAATAGGTAACCTCCCCGTTGAATTTTGAGTTGATGCCAATAGTAAGATGTTCCGCTATAATTTGTGTCTTTCCATAAAAATCCCCATCCAGGTAAACTTCACCACCGGTTATCTTCGCATCTTGGCCTATGTTCCCGTAGATGGAGACCTTTCCTGCAGACGCTTTCAAGAGACCTTTTACATCCCCATCAAGCTGAAGATCCCCCGAATAAGTAACGAGATTGCCATGGATAACACTGTTTTTGCTGATCCGTATTTCTCCCCCGGCCACCACAACATCGTCTCCAACTTCTGAATCTATAAACAGTTTGCCCCCTGCAGCTCGGACATCATCGGCAACATATCCCTTTAAGGTGAGTTCTCCCCCGGCAACGATAAGGTCTTGTTTTATGGTGTCCGTTATGATAATGGTGCCCCCACTGGCCACCAAATCACCATGAATCGGTTGATTGATACTGATGAGCTCCCCGGAGAGGTAAACATCGTCCTCCTGTGGTTGGTCAATGCTCACGTTTTCCCCCGATATAAACTGGGCACTAGTGGCAAATGAAATTAAAAAGACCCATAATAAGATGATAGCTTTCATACTTTTATTATTGATGGGGGTTCTTAAATCAAATAAAACACTAATCAAGTGATAATCAAATGATGTGGATCAGTCAAAAGACGTTATATGATGGCTACCTTTCTATTGGTAAATAGCAACCTATGAGAGCAGCCTTTTTAGTGAAATATGGCCTTGCCGGTACGGCCTTTGAAGTACGGGAGTCTGAAAAGCCAAGTCCCTCACCAGATCAGGTTTTGATTAAAGTAGAGGCTTTTGGGCTCAATTTCGCTGATGTAATGGCGCGGTTAGATCTCTATAAAGCGGCACCGCCCTTACCTGCAATTCTAGGGTATGATGTAGTGGGACATATAGAACAATGTGCTTCGAATATTTCGGAATTAAAAGTAGGAGATAGGGTAGTGGCATTAACACGTTTCGGAGGATATGCGGAATATGCCTTGGCAGAAAAGGAGATGGTCCAAAAGATTTCCGAATCTTTTACTGAAGGGATTTCTGTGGCCTTGGCCACCCAATATACTACGGCCTTTTTTTTGTCCCATACTATGGCGAACCTACAAAAGGGGGACAAGGTGTTGATCCATGCAGCGGCAGGTGGCGTGGGGACGGCCTTGGTACAAATGGCATTGTTGAAAAAATGTACGGTCTTTGGCACCTGTAGCACCTCGGAAAAAATTAAATATATAAAAGACAATGGGGTACACTATCCCATTAATTATAAGGAAACCAATTTTGAAAAGGAGATTCGTTCAATCAATAAGGGCTCTGGGTTGGATGTGATTTTTGACCCCGTGGGAGGCGCTTCGGTACGGAAGGGATTCCGGTTATTGGGAGCAGGGGGTAGGTTGCTCACCTATGGCGTGTCTTCCATGAACAAAAATACGTCCCTCTTAGGAAAATTAAAGGTGCTGTTCCAATTTGGGATCTATCATCCTATTCAGTTTTTGGGGGGATCCAAGGGAATGATCGGGGTGAACATGCTTAAAGTTGGAGAAGAAAGACCAGAAAAAATTACAACTGCCATGAAGGCCGTTATACAAATGACCGAGAAAGGCGATTTAAAACCTTTTGTAGGTGCGGAATATGACATTGAAAAGTTGGCGGAGGCACATCAATTTTTGGAATCAAGGAAATCCATGGGAAAAATTGTGGTGAAATGGTAAATCTATAAATCGTAAGTGATGGGAAACGGGTTCTTTAAAAATAAGGTAGCCATTGTTAGTGGCTCCAGTATGGGAATAGGGAAGACCATTGCATTGGAATTACTGACCATGGGGGCCAAGGTAGTGTTAAATGGTAGGGACGGGAAGAAGTTGGAACGCACAGCGGCGGAATATAGGGAATTGGGCTATGACATACTGCCCGTGGTCGCAGATATCCGATTTCCTGCCCAATGCAAACATCTTATTGAAACGTCGGTAATAAAATTTGGAGGGGTGGATATTTTGGTGAATAACGCTGGGATAAGCAGTAGGGGCAGTGTGGAAGAAATGTCCGATTCCAATTATAAGATTATTAGCGAGACCAATTTTAACGGGGCTGCCCATTTAAGCAAATATGCAATTCCCCACCTGAAAATATCAAAAGGGCATCTCATGTTTATCAATAGTGTGGCCAGTTTTAGGGGGATGCCCTATAATGCCGCCTATAGTACATCTAAAATGGCACAGGCAGGGTTGGCGGAAGCCTTACGGATAGAGTTGTCCGATAACGGGGTCCACGTTGGGATCACTTATGTAGGGTTTACGGAGAATGATCCTAAAAAGACCATATTGGATGTGGATGGATCATGGATCTATCTACCTAAAAGAACAAATCAAAGGCTTGCAACCAAGCAGTCAGTGGCCAAAAGTGTATGTGTACAGATTGCCATGCGTAGGAACGCCACAACCCTGACCGGGCTTGGTCATCTTGCAGGGCTTATAACACGTTATTCCCCCCTTTTAGGGCATTGGATTCTTTGGTGGAACAGGGAAAAGATCAAAATGGAGTATACTATGATAGGAGGGGCATGGGCGCAGGTACGTAGTATGAATGCAGCACATAGAGAGGTGGAGGAATTAATATAACGATTAGGTTTTGTTGGCAAATGTTTTAGTGTTTGATATAGCCCCATAAAACTTGTTGAAAATTAAGCATGCAGTAAGATCTCCGGTTACATTAACTGCTGTTCTAAACATTCCCAAAATACGGTCTATGCCAATAATAATGATCAGACCATCAATTGGAATTCCCGTACTTTGTAATACCGATGTAAGAATAATAACCCCACCTCCTGGAATGGCGGGAGTTCCTATGGAAGCAGCCACAACGGTGAAGGTGATTAATAGTAGGTTGATTGTGGACAATTCAATGCCATAGGCTTGTGCCATAAATAAAGTCGTTACGCATTGAAATAATGCTGTTCCATCCATATTAATTGTGGCCCCAACCGGGATAACAAAATCACTGATATTGGAAGACACATCTAATTTGTCATCTGCTGTTTTCATAGAAAGCGGCATAACGGCAGCGGAACTGGCGGTAGAAAATGCCAATAGTTGTGGTTCCCTGATTGCTTTTAAGAACTTGAAAGGATTTTTTTTGGTGACGAATAAAACCAGCGCTAAATAGAAGATCACTAATATGATCAGGCCCAGGATAACTACAGCCATGTAATACCCTAAACCAAGGAATATTTCAACGCTTGTTCTGGATAACAAAGCCGCCATTAAGCCGAATACGGCATAGGGTACCAGCATCATAGCCCATGATACTATGATCATACAAATTTTCTGAATGGCTTCTGAAAAATGAATAATAGGTCTTGCTGTTTCCTGGCGGAGTTGGGTAATTGCTACACCTATTATGATGGTAAAAATTACAACGCCCAACATTTCTCCCATCAAAATGGACTCCAACGGATTATTAGGGATAAGATTTGATATAGCAATTGGAATGTTTTCAATAGCGTTGGTTTGCCCATTAGGTGCTATTTCACTTTCACCACTATTTGGAAATCCACCAAGTGTAAAAATATACTGGCCGGGTTTCAAAATAAGTGTTACGGCCAGACCTATCATGATAGCAATAGCGGTAGTGGAAACGAAATACAGCAATAGCCGAAGACCAAAAGATTTAAGATTCTCCGATGTGTTACTCACAATTCCCGTAATGATAGATGTAAATATCAATGGGATCATGATCATTTGAACCAGCCTCATAAAAATTTGTCCCGGAAGGTCAAGCCAATCGGCCAGCCGCAAACTAATATTCTCAGTAAGAAGCTCTGAAGAGGGATTAAGTAGTACTCCCAATCCCGCCCCTAAAACGATTCCAATAATTACCTTAATCCATAATTGGCCTTTTATAAGCCGATCCAAATGAACTGATAAAGTATTAAGTGGTCTGAATTCTATCATGGTGTTCTTAATGTTTGCCAGCAATTAATTATAAGCGCTAACGCTGTTGTGGACATTTGCTTTTCATTAGTTTTTTGTAGCCAATTTCAAACTCAATTAAACCGTGGTGGATGAGGAGATTTTTATGAATCCCCTTTTCTGGATTAGAATAATTTGGGTTGTGTCAAATTGTCTAAAACTAGTGGGTAAAGCTTTCAGAGTCCACCAACCTTAAAGCACAATAGGGGGATGGCCAAGTAAGATTCCATGGCTATGACCAGATCCTTGTGCATAACTTTCCGCATCAAGCTACCATCGTCACGTTCCAACATCCCCAGGATGGATATTTCCGACCGTTGTACATAGGCATGGAGTTCCTTCAAGATGTCTTCGGAGAAGATGCGTTCAAACCCCATCGGTTTATAGTCGACCTTTTGCTCCAGCATTTTTTTTATCCATTCTACCTGCCGATTCTCTTCATATTCCGCTTGGGTGGTAATATGGACAATTTTAACGGCCGCCTTAAAAGGCTCTGCAATTTTCACCAGTTGGCGGATCGCAAAAATATCGGCCTCCTCAAAATCGGTCGCATAGACAAGGGTATGAATATTGGTAGGGGCCGTATGCTCGGGGATGGTCAATACGCTACAGGGGGCTTTTTTGATCAGTCCTTTTGCTGTACTCCCCAGTAAAAATTCTTTTAGGGCACTACCGCCCTTGGTGCCCACCACCACCATATCAGGACCATGGGTCACAATAGCTTCAAGGATACCATCTATACTGGATCTATTTTCTATGGCAAGGACCTCTCTGTTGGTGACAATGGGACTGCCCTTTAGATGCTCATAACAAAAGGCCTCCAATTTCATTTTGTGTGCCTCGTAAAGTTCCTTTTCTTTTTTTAGGTAGGACAAGGAAACTTTGGTGGCCAAGGACATAGGCTCGTCAAAAACATGGAGTACCAGCAGCTTTGCCTTCAACCTAAAACAAAGGGTATGGGCATAATGTAGTGCCGCAACAGAGTTTTGCGAATAATCGGTGGCATAGAGAATGGTTTGCATAGGATTGTAGTTATAGATGTGCATGAAGCTATAGCATTATAGGAGGGTAAAAAATGATAAAAGTCAATCTTCATAGAAAAGAGATTATATGATATCCATCATTTTATTTCAGGAAGATGCAGGGTAGTTTTGGAAGTAGGGTAGTCCATAACTCTATTGTTTAGAAAGGGCAGATGTCATTTTGGAAATTCAACAATTGAGTATCGGCCTAAATACTTGACGGCAATTATTAAAATATAAATCCGGATTTAAAAGTATAAACCATGATTGATATTTTTCCGTTTATAAGACTTTTAAAAGCCAATTAATGTTCAGATTTGATAAATACAATATTGCAGATTGGTTTTCCTTTTACAGAATATTTGCCGTGCCCTTGCTTTTAGGCTTGGTCTGGCTTGGGGAACGACAACTATTTACCTGGTTTTTATTGATCAGTTATAGTACAGATGCCATTGATGGTTTTTTGGCAAGGAGGTTGAATATTGTGAGTGCCAGGGGTTCCCAATTAGATTCTGTTGGCGATCAGATTACCTTGGCAATGGGGCTTGTTGGCCTAATTATTTTTGAAACTGCTTTTATGAAGGCCAATTATGGCCTTATTCTCTTGGCGTTTATTCCCTATGTCCTTCAAATGATCATCGCCTTGATTAAATACGGGAAGGCCACTGCGTTCCACACCTATCTCGCAAAAACGTCTGCCGTTCTACAGGGTGTATTTATATTGTGGCTCTTGTTTTTTGGTCCCGTGTATTGGTTGTTCTATGCCATGATTATTATTGGTATTTTAGAAACCATAGAAGAGATTTCCCTGATATTTATGTACCCGCATTGGGTAAAGGACGTCAAGGGGATTTTTTGGGCGTTTAAGGATCCACGCAGGGGTTCTGAAAGAAAAATGGCAGAGGAGAATGGGGTTTGACTTCTTTGAAAATATGTAATTTACCTAGTAGATTTTGCACATTGAAATCCGATTGTTAATATCCTACAATGGGTTAAACAAGGTATTTAAAAAGCATTAACATCGATTTTTATCCAAAATCAACCAACCCTAAAAAAATTAGGCTATTTTTAATCCGAATCCAAAGGGGGTCAATAACTAGCATAATAGCTGTCTTTTACATGGGGGGTATACAGAGTTTTATAGGTGCCATAGGTGCCAAAATCAAACGGTTGTTTCGTTTTGTAAGAAAGCATCCCTTCAAAACATTTTTCGGCCTTGTATTTTTAGGGTTCTTGGCTGTTGCTATTTTCATGTCCCTCATCTATTATGGGGTCTTTGGTAAACTCCCTACTCCAGCCTATTTAAAAGGGCTAAAAAACCCGGTCACCTCTACCATTTATGCTTCCAACAAGGAGCCTATAGGCTATTACTTCTTACAGAACAGGTCCAATGTGGACAGTTCCCAGATTTCTTCCAACCTAAAAAATGCTTTGGTCGCCACCGAGGATACCCGTTTTTATGACCACGGAGGTGTGGATTATAAGAGTTATGCCAGGGTATTTGTAAAATCTATCATTCTAGGTCAAAATGCAGGTGGGGGAAGTACCATTACCCAACAAGTGGCCAAAAACCTGTTTGGGAGGGAAAAACAGTTTTTTCTTTCAACGCCCATCAATAAGATCCGTGAAGTTTTTATTGCGATGCGTTTGGAAAACATTTACGATAAGGATGATATTCTACTGCTCTATTTCAACACCGTTTCTTTTGGAGAGAACACTTATGGGATAGAAAAAGCGGCCAACCGTTTTTTTAATAAGCCACCTGAAGAGTTGACACTCACAGAATGTGCCACCTTGGTAGGGATGTTAAAAGCCCCTACCTATTACAATCCCAGAGCCTTTCCTGAACGTGCGGAACAACGCCGTAATGTGGTCCTGTCCCAGATGCAGAAGTACAATTATTTGACACCTGAGGAATTGGAAGCGGCTAAGTCTGCTTTAAAGCTGGATTATCAGACGCCTAAGAAAGCCTCTTCCTTCTCTAATTATTACAAGGAATATGTGGCCTCAGAGTTTAAGCTGTGGGCCGAAGAAAATCTAGCTCCGGACGGACATACCTACGACTTGGAAGCCGATGGGCTAAGTGTGTACACCACCCTGAACGTAGATATTCAACACTATGCGGAATTGGCCATACAAAGGCAAATAGACCAACTTCAAAATCTGATGGATCGGTATTGGTCGGCATCCACTACCGAAGGCGGAAAAGAAGCCCTCTTAAAGAAAATAGAGGAGAGCACGGGAGTCATCCAAGCGATGCGAAAGGCAGGGAAGACCGATGCGGAGATCAATGCTTTTATACAACAGAAAAAGGAACGGAACTACTGGGTGGTAGGGAAAGGATATGAAGCGCAACTAATGTCCCTGGAAGATTCTATAACAAAAAGCATCAATAGGTTACATGCCGGAGTGTTGGTCATGAGCAGTACCTCTGGTAGGATCATGGGCTATGTTGGGGGTATCGATTACGGTTTTAGCCAGTCGGATAATATTACCACCCCAAGACAGGTTGGGTCCACCTTTAAACCCATTACTTATCTCGCGGCGCTTCAAACCGGGCAGGAGCCGTGTAGTTTCTATGATAACAGGTTGTTGACCTATTCCAAATATGAGGATTGGAGACCGAGAAATGCAGACCATACCTATGGAGGTAGTTATAGTATGCACGGGGCCTTGGCGGGTTCCATCAACACAGTATCGGTTGCCATACAAATGCGTACGGGAACAGAACGGGTATTGGAACAGGCGAAGAAAATGGGCATTGAAAGGGAGTTACCGGACGTACCTTCCATCGTTTTGGGAACTGCGGATATCAGTTTGTTGGAAATGGTACGGGCCTATGCCAGTATTTCCAATGGGGGTAACAAAGTAAAACCTTTCTCCATAGAGCGAATAGAAGATGAACAGGGCAATGTAATTTTTGAAGCGCAACCATCCTATGAAGGTAGGGTCGCCAGTTATAAAAATGTGAAGGCCCTACAAAAAATGATGGAGGGCGTAGTACAGGGGGGAACAGGTTCCCGTTTGGCTGGCTATAACATTCCGTTCAATATCATTGGAAAAACAGGGACCACTCAAAATAATGGAGACGGCTGGTTTATTGGATGTTCTCCCGAATTGGTGGTGGGAGCCTGGGTTGGAACTTTTGATAAACGCGTACAGTTCAGTTCCACAACTATGGGGTCTGGGGCCAATACGGCCTTACCTATGGTGGCCTCCGTCTTTAAAGACCTTAGTTATTGGAGGCGTCCCATCCTGACTAATTTTGAGTATGAAATGGATAATTTTTCTTGTTGGCCTTATAGTGAGTTAACGGCCCAAGAGGCCTATCCGTTGGCATTGTCCGATACCACCTATAGACATTTTTTGAGGATGCGCGATTCTATCAGGGGACTACCATTACTTGAGGTGAAAAATGATTCATTGGCCCCATTGCAGCAAAAGCTCGATTCCATTGCGAAGGATAGTAGTGCCCGCCAGTTGAAAAAACCAATGCAGCTTTCCCAGGAGTAAAGGGACGGTTGTTGCTGGTGGACAGTTTATGGTATGTGGTTGATAGTTGTTGGGAAATGGAAAAGAAAAATTAAGTGCAAATTAGTCGTTGATATATATTTAAAAAACCAAGGAGTATTACTGATTTTTACTCCATAATAACACCAATCAAACCCCGTCATATATGGTATCATTGAGTTTCTGGGATTATTTAATTATTGCTGTATTCTTTACTATTACCCTTTCCATAGGGCTATATGTTTCCAAAAAATCAGGGAAAGATTCCTCTGAATTTTTTCTTTCTGGACGTACCATGCCGTGGTGGCTGTTGGGGGTTTCCATGGTGGCTACCACCTTTTCTACGGATACGCCCAATTTGGTGACCGATATTGTACGGACCAATGGGGTTTCCGGTAACTGGGTATGGTGGGCGTTTTTATTGACAGGCCTGCTTACAGTGTTTGTGTATGCTAAATTATGGCGTAAATCCAACGTCAAAACCGATATTGAATTTTATGAATTCCGTTATGGGGGAGCCCCTGCCAGGTTTTTACGAAAATTTAGGGCCATCTATTTAGGGGTTATTTTTAATGTTATAACCATGTCGGCAGTTACTTTGGCGGCCATTAAGATTGGGGGTATCATGTTGGGCTTGGAGCCTTGGCAGACCGTGGTCTTTGGAGGTGTTATAACTGTTATATTTAGCGCGGCAGGGGGCTTCAAAGGGGTGGTCTATACAGATTTTGTACTATTCTTTGTGGCTATGGGCGGCGCCATAGGGGCCGCGTATTATTTAGTAAACTTACCAGAAGTAGGTGGCGTAGCAGCTTTGATGGCAAATGATGCCGTGGCGGGAAAATTGTCCATTCTCCCAGATTTCAGCAATAAACAGACCTTGATTACCTTATTTATTATTCCTTTGGCCGTGCAATGGTGGAGTTCCTGGTATCCTGGGGCGGAACCTGGGGGCGGGGGTTATATTGCCCAAAGGATGTTGGCCGCCAAGGATGAAAACCATGCCATTGGTGCCACCTTTTTCTTTAATATCATGCATTATGCCCTTAGACCTTGGCCGTGGATCTTGGTGGCCTTGGCCTCCTTGGTCGTATACCCGGATTTGGCAAGTATACAGGAGGCTTTCCCTAATATTGCCGATGATAAATTGGGGCATGATCTGGCCTATTCCGCCATGTTGACCAAATTGCCAAGTGGATTACTAGGCCTGGTATTGGCCTCCTTGGTGGCGGCTTATATGAGTACAATTTCCACCCAATTGAATTGGGGCTCTTCCTATGTGGTTTATGATTTTTACAAGCAGATGATCAATCCCAAGGCTTCCGAAAAGAAATTGGTATTGGTGGGTAGGATCTCCACAGTGGTATTGATGGTGTTCAGTGCGCTCTTGGCATTAGTGCTGCAGAACGCACTCCAATTGTTTGAAGTGCTATTGGTCTTTGGGGCAGGAACCGGACTTATTTTTATTTTGCGCTGGTTTTGGTGGAGAATCAATGCGTGGAGTGAGATAACTGCCATGTTTGCATCGGGAATAATATCCATTCTCTTGAAATTGACCCCTTTGGGAGGGTATTTGTTTGATACTGAATCTGGAGTTTTTGAAAATTATTATGAATACCCCTTTGTGGTATTGGTGACCACCATCATCTGGGTAGGGGCTACCTTTATAACGCAAGCTGAAAGTACCGAAGTGCTGCGGTCCTTCTATAAAAAAATCCAGCCAGGAGGTCCAGGGTGGTCAAAAGTAGTGAGGGAAGCCAAGGCAGATGGGGAGGAAATCATAAATACCAAAGAAGGCTGGAGCGTGCCCTCGGGAATCGTGGCCATGTTACTGGGATGTGTAATGATCTATAGTTGTATGTTCGCTACGGGCTATTGGATTTATGGCGATTATACCTATGCATGGGTGTTAACGGGCATCGTTGTGGTGTCTGCATTTCTGATGACCAAGATGTGGAAAAAGATCAAATCCAATATCTTGTAGACCACTTAGGTCAATACCCTGGCACGGACCAAAGGGTTTAGGTGGAAAAGATTAAAGTTTGTACCGAAACAATCCTCTTCTTTTTCTTCTTTTCAACGCAGCAGATTTAACTCCTGGTATGTCATAGGCTTCTAGGAGAAATAAAAGGGCGGTAATAATATCCAACAATACCCAAACGGTTTTATTGAATTGATATAGGGGAAATATAGGATTGAAAATAAAGGCTATAACTCCAAAGGTAATCGCAAAAAAATTGTTTTTTCCGATATTGTTCCCCACGGTCAATAAAGCAACACAGGTTACAAAAACCCTGAGATAGGTATAAAAGACTTCCGGTAAATCCAAGCCTGCAAAGAAAAGGTGACAGGCACATATGATGGATAGAACATTAAATATTTTGGTCTTGATTGTAGTAGGTGTCATGATTATTATTTTAACTCAACCCTCAGTTATTCTATTGGTGATTTAGCAAAATAGATGGAGCTGTAGGTTCAGGTTCATTGGTTTTAATACCTGGGTCTTTTCGTAATACATTTACTAAAATCATTGGGGGAGCTATCTTAGTATAAGATTTAGGTTGGCAAATATAGAAATAAATCTATTAAATAAAAATTATTAAATGTTAAATATGAGAAAGTCAAGCTGATGCATTAATCTAGTTACCTCCTTCAGGTTAGCAAAATAGATGCAGCTTTTTGCAATGATCCTTTGGTTATTTCTGATTTAGCACCAAGGCATGTACAACATCTGGCAAACTACCTTAATAAGGTAATTAAAACGCTAAAAAGTAGGGCCGAGCCAACCCTATATTTCAGAAACACGGCCAATGGGAAGGTAAAATGTTCTCTATAAATGTTGTAAATCAAAAGGGTATAGGTGGTCGCAATAAGATATAATATCAGTTCTTTTGAAGAAGCGGCCTAGGTATATAATAAAGAATATCAATTATGGCTGTTACTTAATTCCTTTACAATACACCTTTACGTGTCCTCTGATTTAATGCAGTAAAGAGCCTGCTGTTGTGTTGGTCTTCGCATCCCGCAGGACAAACGAACATAAGGAGGTTCTAAATACATTTAAAGATCATTAATAGACAATGAACAAAACAAAAAAACCACCCGTAGGTGGTTTTTTGAAGTGGAGGCGGAGGATTACATATCCCTATTGGGTCCCGTCCTGTAAATACAACTTTTTGTCTTTTCAAGACAAGCGTCTTAAAACGCAAAAATCCGATGAAGTAAACTTCTCGGATTTTATTTGTTTTAATCCGCAACAAAGTTGCGCCTAATCGTGGAGCCGGAGGGATTCGAACCCTCGTCCAAACAAGCAATTACAAAGCTTTCTACATGCGTAGTTTTT
This sequence comes from Psychroserpens sp., assembly GCA_047612485.1. Taxonomy (GTDB): domain Bacteria; phylum Bacteroidota; class Bacteroidia; order Flavobacteriales; family Flavobacteriaceae; genus Sediminicola. The sequence goes on along the minus strand of JBLGAT010000023.1, from coordinate 13,746 downwards.
GATTGATTTTCGATGTGCACCTGACCAAAAACAGCCTAATACACACTTATCTTCTTAAGTTTTGGTGATAGTGCCGAAGCTTCACTACCCTTGTGTTGACTTTGATGGTGCTTCTGAAAGGGACGCCGTCAACAAGGGCTTCCCAGAAACATCTCGCTTCCCTACCTTGTAGGGACGAGGCTAAATCCTACTGTGATTCGGATTAAGCGGCAAGAGCGTAATTATTTTCGCCAATTAAAAAGTGTGGAAAATGAGATTTACGAGCTGTAGCCCAGCGCTCGGCATGCTTACATTCCAATTGGTCTCGCTGTCAAAACCAGTCGGCCCCATAATATTTGGAACTGTGTTCCAGTATTATATGTATCAATGAACTCTTTGATGGCGTTCCCTTTTTCCTTCCTGTAAGGAGAAATACCTTGCAGAAAAAAGGTCGGGCTATCCGTTATGTTTTTTTGATGTTTTCTAAAGCTCAGTCCAGAGAAAATCAAAAAAGATAATACTTCTATCCCTAACGCGGTCGGCAAAGGTACTTCAAAAAGTATTCCAAAAAAAGTTTTGCTTGTCAACATGTCATATGTTACATTTACAACCGTTTATCTTCCTAAAGTTATAAAAAGTATTTTTCTATGAAATTTGGAATCATTAGGGAACGTAAAAACCCTCCCGATAGGAGAGTGGTACTTTCACCCGAGGCTTGCTTAAAATTAAGAAGTATTTATCCCAATGCAACTATTATTGTTGAGCCATCGCCTATCAGGATTTTCAAGGATGAGGAATACTCTAAAATAGGCTTTGAGGTGGCCTCCAAAATGGAGGAATGCGATGTGCTTCTAGGGGTCAAAGAGGTTCCCATGGAAGATCTGATTCCCAATAAAAAATATTTTTTCTTTTCCCATACCATTAAAAAGCAACCCTATAACAGGGAGCTGCTCCAAGCTATTTTAGAAAAGAATATTGAGCTTTACGATCACGAGGTCATCACCAATCCTAATGGGCAACGTTTGGTGGCTTTCGGTCGCTATGCCGGAATTGTAGGGGCCTACAATGGCATCAGGGCTTATGGACTTAAGTTTGATCTGTTCAATCTGCCCAAGGCGGAGGATTTGGTGGACCAAAAGGCGCTAATCACAGAATTGCAGAATATTAACCTTCCCAATATCAAAATATTGCTATCCGGTAGGGGTAGGGTTGGCAATGGAGCCAAAGAAATGTTGGATGCCATGGGCATTAAAAAGGTGAACGTGGAGGAATATTTGCACGACGAATTCCAGGAACCGGTCTACTGCCAGATCGATGCTTCCGAATACAACAAACGCAAGGACGGTGTACGCGGCAACAAAGCTGATTTTTTTGCCCATCCAGAAGAGTATAAGAGTAATTTTATTCGGTTTACGAAGGTGACCGACTTTTATATAGCAGGACATTTTTACGGTGATGGCGCGCCATATCTGTTCACTCGCGAAGATGCCAAAGATCCAAGCTTTAAGATTAAAGTGGTCGCCGATGTCAGTTGTGATATTGATGGACCTGTGGCCACGACCATAAAACCTTCCACCATTGCCGATCCCATATATGGATATGATGCGGCATCGGAAACAGAGGTGAAATTTAAAAATGAGACGGCCATTGCGGTTATGGCCGTGGATAACCTGCCGTGCGAATTGCCCAGAGATGCCAGTGTAGGTTTTGGGGATGCTTTCTTAAAAAATGTGATCCCGGCTTTTTTTAACGATGATGCCGATGGCGTATTGTTAAGAGCTAGAATGACCCAAAACGGAAAACTTACGGAACGTTATTCCTATTTACAGGATTTTGTGGAGGGTAAGGAATAAAAGGCAGTAACTTCTTTGAATATAAAAAGGCCAATGCATTTGCACTGGCCTTTTCTATGATTTGTTGGGAACTGGATTTTTATTTCAAGCTGTTCACGGTTTTTCGAATAGCGACTAAATTGGTCAATAATTTTTCCAAATGGTCCAAATGCAACATGTTGGCCCCATCGCTTTTGGCATTGGCGGGATCAAAATGTGTCTCCATGAAAATACCATCAGCTCCAGTCACAATACCTGCACGTGCAATGGTCTCTATCATATCCGGTCTACCCCCGGTAACCCCTGAAGACTGATTGGGTTGCTGCAGGGAATGCGTTACGTCCAAGACCACAGGCGCATATTGCTTCATGGTAGGGATGCCCCTAAAATCCACAATCATATCCTGGTATCCAAACATGGTACCACGGTCTGTCACCATCACTTGTCCGTTACCTGATTCCTCCACTTTCATTACCGCATGTTTCATGCTTTCTGGACTCATAAACTGTCCTTTTTTAAGGTTAACAACCTTACCTGTCTCAGCGGCGGCAACCACCAAATCGGTTTGCCTAACCAAAAAAGCTGGGATCTGTAAAACGTCAACATATTCTGCAGCCATGGCGGCATCAGATATTTCATGGATATCCGTTACGGTGGGCACATGGAAGGTTTCCGAGACTTTACGTAATATTTTTAAAGCCTTTTCATCACCTATACCAGTAAAAGAATCTACCCTACTTCTGTTGGCCTTCTTAAAACTGCCTTTAAATACATACGGGATTTGTAGCTTATCGGTAATGGAGACCACCTTTTCCGCAATGCGCATTGCCATTTCCTCTCCTTCAATGGCACAAGGCCCACAAAGCAGAAAAAAGTTATTGCTATCGGTATGTTTTATTTGAGGTATTAGGGATAGATTCATGCGCTGCTATTTTTGGGACAAAGATAATATTTTAAGCAACTAACTGTTGTATAGGGGTGCGATTGTCTAAACTTTTGTCAAAATGACCCAGATACGGAAAACATCTTTGTTTATAATACTGCTTTTGGTTTGCCACGCCAATGCCCAATTCGGTAAAAATTGTGAATTGAGACAGTTAAAAATCAATCTTATAAATCCAGGGTTGGAATATGAAATGGCGTTGGGAGTAAACACCACTTTTGATATCAAAGTAGGAATGCAATTAGCCTTGGATCCAGAACTTCCCGAAGTGTACGAGGAGGTTGGTTTTTTTCCTGCAATCGCTGGCCAATATCGGTATTATTACAATTTTGAAAATCGCCAACGAAATAGTAGGCAAATTTATGGCAACTCGGCCAATTATGTGGCTCCTGCAGTTGCGGTTTTCTTTCCAGGCACCCGCACTATCAACAATGGGTTGGTAAAAGGTGTTTTTGGTTATGGTGGCATAGTCACTGGCCTGCAACGCAGCTATGATTCTGGAATCAACTTTTCGGTGGATGTAGGTGCAGCCTATTATGCGGGTCAGTTTGAGAACGCTATTCTTCCTGTTGCGAATGTAAGCATTGGTTGGATCATCAATGAAAAGCGATGGTGTGTTGGGAGGTAACTGAACAAGCCGTCTTTTAAATTCATAAAATTGTATTAAATCCAATGGCAACATGACCCAGATCTTATGTAGGCATCTTAAATTTTTGTAAATTAAAGGGATAACCATTAATTAAAAAGGTCATGGAATTACAAGATATGTTAATTACAGAACTGGAGCATGAAGTGGCGCTGACAGAAAAATTCTTAAAGCGTATCCCGAAAGATAAATTGGAATGGCGGCCCCATCCAAAATCTATGTCCCTGAAACAATTGGGAAGCCATTTGGCAGAGATACCTAGTTGGGTGACCGGTACGATGGTACAAGATGAAATGACCATGGATGATTACAAGCCGCCCATTAATGAAAGTGTGGATGAAATGTTGAAGGTATTGAAATCCTCAGCGGAGGAGGCCAAAAAATCCCTAAAGGTTCCCAATAGTGAATTTGATAAGCATTGGAAAATGATCCAAGGCGGTAAAACAGTAATGGAAATGCCAAAATATCAAGTTCTGCGGGGCATGGTTCTCAATCAATTGCCACACCATAGAGCACAATTAGGGGTGTGTCTACGGTTATTGGATCAGTCGGTACCCACTACTTACGGCCCATCGGCAGATGAGCAATAGTGTGTACACATATAGCAAGCAGTGCCATTTAGGACAAGGAACTTATAGGTTGTATTGTCCTTTGCAGAAGGTTTTTAACTCCATTTAGGATCAAAAAATTTGGCATTCGTGCTTTGTGAAACTACTTCAAAATCAATATATTAAGAAAATCGAACCTTTTGTCAAAAGGGTTAAAAAAAGGAGTATCTTTGCACGCGCATTCAGGAACATAGAATGCTTTTAAAATATAGTTATGTCAGCAACAAAAAATATTGCAATCATTGCCCACGTAGACCACGGTAAGACTACGTTAGTGGATAAGATTATGTACCACTGCCAATTGTTCAGGGAAAACCAGAACACTGGCGATTTAATTTTGGACAACAACGATTTGGAACGTGAAAGGGGTATCACCATTACTTCTAAAAACGTTTCTGTTGTATATAAAGGAACCAAAATAAATATTATCGATACTCCTGGTCACGCCGATTTCGGTGGTGAGGTTGAACGTGTTTTGAACATGGCCGACGGGGTATTGTTGTTGGTGGATGCTTTTGAAGGTCCAATGCCACAAACACGTTTTGTATTGCAAAAAGCTATCGATCTTGGGTTGAAACCTTGTGTTGTGATAAATAAAGTTGACAAGGAAAACTGTACTCCGGAAGAAGTGCATGAAAAAGTGTTTGATTTAATGTATGAATTGGGTGCCGAAGAATGGCAGCTCGATTTTCCAACCGTTTACGGTTCTGCAAAGAACAACTGGATGAGCGATGATTGGAAAAACCAAACAGATAATATAGAGCCATTATTGGATATGGTTATAGAGCATATTCCAACTTTTGAAGCTAAAGAGGGGAATACTCAAATGTTGATCACTTCCTTGGATTTCTCTTCTTTCACAGGTCGTATTGCGATCGGTAGATTGTTAAGGGGTAGCCTAAAAGAAGGACAACAAATTTCTTTGGTAAAAAGAGATGGTAAAATTGTTAAAACAAAAATTAAAGAGCTTTATACGTTTGAAGGTCTAGGTAGACTTAAAGTAGAAGAAGTTAAAACTGGTGATATTTGTGCTATTGTTGGTTTAGAAGGTTTTGAGATTGGTGATACTGTTGCCGATATCGAAAATCCAGAAGGCTTAAAAACAATCGCTATTGATGAGCCAACAATGAGTATGCTGTTTACCATTAACGATAGTCCGTTTTTTGGTAAAGACGGTAAATTCGTTACCTCTCGTCATATTAAAGATCGTTTAGCACGTGAACTGGAGAAGAATTTGGCATTGCGCGTTAATGCAACTGATAGTGCTGATAAATTCCTTGTTTTTGGTAGAGGTGTATTGCATTTATCTGTATTAATAGAGACAATGCGTCGTGAAGGGTATGAAATGCAAATTGGTCAACCACAGGTAATCATCAAAGAAGTTGATGGTGTAAAATGTGAGCCTATTGAGCATTTGACAATTGATTTACCAGAAGAAGTTTCTGGTAGGGCTGTTGAGATGGTTTCTATCCGTAAAGGAGAGATGACCAGTATGGAAGCTAAAGGAAACCGTATGATCTGTGAATTCTTGATTCCATCAAGAGGTATCATTGGTTTAAGGAATCAATTATTGACCGCTACAGCTGGGGAAGCCATAATGTCTCATAGATTTTTAGAATACCAACCAATGAAAGGTGATATTCCGCAACGTCAAAATGGGTCATTGGTTTCTATGGAAATGGGAAAATCCATTCCTTATTCAATTGACAAATTACAAGATAGAGGCAAATTTTTTGTTGAGCCAGGAGAAGATATATATGAAGGTCAAGTTATTGGTGAAAATTCAAGAGGTGATGATATGACCGTGAATATCACTAAAACCAAGAAAATGTCCAACGTACGTTCTTCAGGAGCAGATGACAAGGCAAAAATTGTGCCTGCCATTAAATTCTCTTTAGAGGAAGCATTGGAATATATTCAGAAAGATGAATATGTAGAGGTTACTCCAAAACATATCCGTTTAAGGAAAATATATTTAACGGAAAATGATCGTAAGCGTAATAAAATCGCTTAATAGCAATCTTAATGCAATAAAAAAGCCCCGAACCAATGGTTCGGGGCTTTTTGTTTTTAAAATGCTGAATTATGGAATTTCACAGGCAGACGCCGCACCTATGATGCCGGCCGTATTCTCCAATCCTGCTGGGATAACTCTGGTGTCCACATCTATTTGGCCCTTAAATTCGTCCCAATCCTTGGAGGCGCCGCCACCTAGGATGATCAATTCCGGGGCTACGATCAGATCCACGTAATTCAGGAATTTGTTAAAGCGCTTGCCCCACTTTTTGTAACTCATGTTCTTGTTTTCTTTCACGGACCCTGCAGCCCATGATTCTATCTTATCGTGTTTTTTATAGGGAATTTGACCCAGTTCAAAATTTGGGATCAACCTGCCATCCAAAAATGCACCACTTCCCAGACCAGTTCCTATGGTGATCATGATCACCAATCCCATTTCACCCTTGCCCACACCGTAATTCATACAGGCGCATCCTGCAGCATCGGCATCGTTGATTACTGTAAAGGGTTGCCCTGTGGCCTCACTGAAAAGATCGTCCACTTTTATGCCCACCCATGATTTATGGAGGTTCCCCTGGGACTTACAGATTCCATGTCTGATAATGGAAGGGAAGCCGCATCCCACAGGACCTGTATAATTGAAATGGGATACAATTTGTGAAACCACCTCGGCAATATCGGCCGGTTTTTTAGATTTTGGGGTAGGTATCCGGTAGCGCTCTGTTAGCATTTCCCCTGTTTCAACATTTACCAATGCCCCTTTTATTCCAGAGCCACCTATATCTATACCGAGTATTTCCATGTAGTGTATTTTGTTCCTATGCGCGGTAAAGAAACAAAAAAGTTTCGGCAATTGGTAATAATGCTAATTTACCAGATCCCCTTTATGGTAAAGAAAATCGAAAATCAATTGGTCCACGGCTGAGACCATTTTACGGTCTTTGTAGGTAAGCCATACCATTTCCTCAATTTCCGAATCGGGCAGCAATTGGCCATGGTATTGTGCGGCATAACAGGTCATGCGGACCAGAATGCCCGGTATGTGGCCATCGGCCTGAGCTTCAAAAACTCCTATATATTCCAGTGAAGGCACGTGTATATCCACACTGAGTTCTTCTTTTATTTCTCTGGCCAAGGTTGCGCTATCTGTTTCCCCCAATTCTCTTTTTCCTCCTGGAATATAATATTTGGTCTTGCCCTTACTGCGGGTGCTCAATATTCTGCGGTCCATCAAATGGATCCAAGCCAGTTTGTCAATTATATTTTCGGTAGGTTCTATGTAATAATCAATGGAATTAAGGGAATGGTTGGAATCTATAGTATCCAATAGTTTATCAATACCCCGGCCGAAAATGGTTAGGGTGCCCAATTTTTTATTCCGACCTATGGCACTGGAAATGGTCTCGTCCCTATTCCCAAAATAATAACCACCTTCTTTAATCCATAGAAAGTTCAGGAGGTGCTGCATGCTCACATTGCCCAATTGGTCAATGGATATTGCTATTTTGAGGGCATATTCCCCTATTCCGGTTATTCCCTTTTTAAAAAGTTTGTAAAAAAGGGCATAGATGAAGCCAAAAGGAACCGTGAAGACGAAAAGCAGAATGGAAATTATAAAGAGGAGAATACCAATAATGGGATTCACCTTTTTATCTGCGCTATAGACTCGTTTTTTTATGATCATAGGCGATTAGCCAAATGTACGGATTACGGAAAAATGATTTTGTTAAACGGCCTTTTGTACCACTTCAAACACTTTATTACCATCACATTTCAAGGTTTTGGAGGGATACTTTAGTATTAGGGCGTAATCATGGGTAGCCATTAAAATGGTTCGCCCAGTGGCATTGATCTCTTGCAATACCTTCATGACTTCCACACTGGTCTGTGGGTCCAAGTTGCCCGTTGGCTCATCGGCCAATATCAATTCGGGATCGTTCAACAGGGCACGGGCAATGGCGATACGCTGTTGCTCGCCTCCGGAAAGCTCATGCGGAAATTTGAAACCTTTGGTCTTCATGCCTACCTTGCCCAAGACCTCGTCTATCTTCGCATCCATTAGGCTGTCATCTGTCCACCCTGTAGCTTTAAGGACAAAGCGCAGGTTTTTGTTGATGCTCCTATCGGGCAATAATTTAAAATCCTGAAAGACAATGCCCAGTTTTCTTCGCAAATATGGGATGTCTTTTTCTTTCAAGGTCTTTAGATCAAAATCCACGATCTTGCCGGAACCCTCCAAAAGAGGTAGGTCCCCGTAGAGCAATTTCATAAAGCTGCTTTTGCCACTCCCGGTCTTCCCAATGAGGTAAACAAATTCTCCTTTTTTTATTTCTAAATTGATTTCGTTGAGCACTAAATTTTCCTGCTGGAAAACGGCTACGTCCTCTAAATGCAATATGCTTTCGCCCATGTTTTTGATTAATGGGATAAAGGTAATAAGTTCTTGTTAAAAGAAATCAAGGTCTTTTAAAAATATATATCTTTCGCATTAAATAAAGTTAAACAAGGCATGGATTTTGTTAAGTAGATTTGTTATTGGGCGTTCTATATAAAGGCATATAAAATGTGGCTTTCCAAGAATACTTAAGCACAATTTTTAACGTTATATAAATTCATATTCGGTTAATTTTTAACAGCTAGAGAACATTATGCGAAATAAAAAAACCGCTTTACTACTGTGTCTTACGGGGATGGTATGGATTGGCTATTGCCAGGAATCCAAGATCTATACCCATAATGAAAAGGATTATCAAGAAGCGCTTGCGCTTTACAATAACAAACAGTATCAAGCATCCCAGACTATTTTTGACAAGGTGAAATCCAACACCGATGATTTGGAGGTCCAAGCCAATAGTGCCTACTATGCTGCCAATGCTGCCATTCGGCTAAACCAGATAGGGGCAGATCGCTTGATGGAGGATTTTGTGGAACAGTACCCAACCTCCACCAAAAGAAATTCGGCCTTCTTCGATGTGGCCGATTATTATTTTGAGACCGGGAAATATCCGTATGCCTTAAAATGGTACGGAAAAGTAGACGAAGGTTCTATTTCCAGAGCAGATAGGGACCGTTTTAACTTTAATAATGGGTATTCCCTTTTTTCGTCCAACAGATCCAAAGAGGCTCAACCGTATCTAAATAAAGTGACCAATTCGCCAAAGTACGGTTCCCAAGCAAAATATTACCTGGGCTTTATAGCGTATCAGAATGATGATTATGCAGGCGCTAGTGCCCGCTTCGATCAGATTACAGATCAAAGGCTCTTGGATGAAAACCTATCGTATTATCAAGCTGATATGAATTTTAAGCTTGGTAATTTTGAAAAAGCAATAGAGCTTGCTAAAAAACAATTGCCAAAGGCGGATAGGTTTGAGGTTTCCGAACTCAATAAAATTATTGGGGAGAGTTACTTCAATCTTAAACAGTACAACAATGCTATTCCCTATTTGGAAGAATACAAAGGGAAAAAAGGAAAATGGAGCAATACGGATTATTATTTCTTAGGCTACTCGTATTACAAACAGGAAGATTTTGCCAATGCCATTCAGCAGTTCAATAAAATTATTGGGGGAGACAATAGCGTGGCCCAAAATGCCTATTACCATTTGGCCGAATGTTATTTGAAATTGGACAAAAAGCAAGAAGCGTTGAACGCGTTTAGGAATGCCTCACAAATGGAATTCGTTCCTGACATTCAGAAAGATGCCTATTTGAACTATGCCCGTTTGAGCTATGACATTGGAAACGCCTATGAGAGTGTCCCCAAGGTGTTGACTACCTATCTGGATAAATACCCAGGGAGTGCCCAGACCAAAGAAATTCAGGAACTTTTGGTGGATTCCTATATCACTTCCAAGAATTTTAAAGGGGCCATGACCCTATTGGAAGAAAATAAGAATTACGCCAGTAAGGCCACCTACCAGAAAGTGGCTTACTATAGGGGGATAGAATTGTTCATAGATGCTGATTATCCAGGGGCTGTGGAGAATTTCAAAAAATCATTGGGAAGTGCGGAAGAAGGAACATTTAAGGCCAGGGCACAGTATTGGAAGGCGGAAGCCCAATATTTATTGAACAATTATAAGGATGCCTTGGTAGATTTTATCCAGTTTCAATCAAATCCCAATGCACGCTCTATCCCAGAATACAAAGAGCTTGCATACAATTTGGGGTACACCTATTTCAAGCTGAAGGACTACACCAATGCAGCATCTTATTTTTTAAAATATACAGCCGCAAATCCTTCGGATACCAATAAATTTCACGATGCCTACTTGCGTTTGGGAGATAGTTATTTTGTAAGCAGTAAATATTGGCCTGCGATGGAAGCCTATAACCAGGCATTGGCATTAAGTGGGCCAGAAAAGGATTACGCGTCATTTCAAAAAGCCCTTTCTTATGGTTTTGTGGATAGAACTGCCACCAAGATTGAAGAATTGAGGAGTTTTACCACAAAGTATCCCAATTCCACTTTAATGGACGATGCCCTTTTTGAATTGGGGAACTCTTACATTAAAGAAAATAAGATTGATTTAGGATTGCGGTCCTATGATCAGTTGATCAACCAGTATAAAGCGAGCTCTTTGGTGCCACAGGCTTTGATGCGACAAGGATTGGTGCATTACAATGCCAGTCAAAACGATCAGGCATTGGGTAAGTTTAAAACCGTAGTGAACGATTATCCAAATACACAAGAAGCGATACAAGCGGTGGCCACTGCCAAATTGATCTATGTTGACCTTGGGCGTGTTAACGAATATGCCGCCTGGGTAAAAAACCTCGATTTTGTGGAAGTGACCGATGCTGAATTGGACAATGCTACTTTTGAATCTGCGGACAAACAGTATATTGAAGGACGTACAGAAGCTGCCATAAAAGGGTACCAAACGTATATCCAACAATTTCCATCAGGCTTAAATGCCCTAAAGGCCAATTTTAATTTGGCCCAATTGTATTTTGCCAAAGGGGAGAAGGAAAAAGCGCTCACCCATTACACATTTGTCGCTAACAAAGGCGGTAGTGAGTATTCCGAACAAGCGTTGACCCGAACATGTGAAATTTATGCAGGGAACAAAAATTATACGACGGCAATTCCCTTTTTGGAGCAATTGGAAAATACGGCCAACATACAGCAAAACATCACTTTTGCCCAATCCAACCTCATGAAAGGATACTATGAGCAAAAGAATTTCGACAAAACCATAGCCTATGCAGAGAAAGTATTGGCCACTTCCAAAATAGATGACCGGATCAAGAGTGATGCGCAGATTATGATTGCCAGGTCTGCCATAGCTACCAACAATGAGGCAAGGGCTCAGAAGGCTTATGGGGAAGTTTTAAAGATTGCTTCAGGTGAATTGGCCGCAGAAGCCTTGTACTATGATGCCTATTTTAAAAATAAGCAGAAGAACTACGAAGCATCCAATGCATCGGTTTCAAAAATAGCCAAGGACTATTCGGCCTACAAGGAATGGGGTGGCAAAGGGTTGGTGCTCATGGCTAAGAATTTCTATGCCTTGGGAGATGCATTCCAGGCTACCTATATTTTGGAAAGCGTTATCACCAATTTCGTGCAATTCACCACAATCGTGGAAGAAGCCAAACAAGAACTTATCAGAATAAAAACCAAGGAGGCTGAGAGCAATTCATCAATAAATCCTGACAAGAATTAAAATACCTTGCAAAAAGAGAACACTATGCAAAAGCAGATATATATAAGCATCCTTTCCATTTTAGGCGTTTTTCAATTGGGGATTTCCCAGGAAAAGGACAAAAATGATATCGGTACGGAAACAGTAACGGTGACCAAAGCATACACCCCAACGATTTCCGATGCCTTTAAAATTAAATCCATGCCCAATTTAAACGATTCCATCGTTCTGCAAAAGAAGAAGATCAATTACAGCATTTTTTCAATTCCTGTAGCTTCTAATTTTACCCCTGCGAAAGGTAAGGCCACCGAAGTACAGAAAGCCAAACCGGAAAAGCTCTACAATTCCTATTTGGCCTTGGGTCTTGGGAATTACAATAACGCCATGCTGGATTTTTATACCAGTAGGGCATTGAACAGGGATGAGCGTTTGGATATAGGGCTCAACCATTTTTCCTCCAGAGGGGATATAGACGGTACCGTCTTGGACAATGATTTTTACAATACCAAATTGGATGCCTCATATACTAAAAGGGATAGGGATATAAGTTGGGGCACGAACATAGGTTTGCAACATCAGATCTACAATTGGTACGGGGTTCCGGAAGGTGCATATCCAGATGCCGTTGTAGCCGGTATCGATGCGAAACAAAACTATTATAATGTAGAATTGGGTGCCAACGTAAAAATGGAGGATGCCCTCTTTAAAAGTGCGGACCTACTCTTGAGACGTTTCTGGGATGTAACGGATTCTGGAGAAAATAGATTGAAGTTCCAACCTGTTTTTGAATTTCCCCTAACGGACCAAACCTTGTCCATTTCTGCTAATTTTGACTATGTAGGAGGGACCTTTAAAAATGCCGATGTAAATAATTCTACCAATACCGGAGCCTTTGATTATAGCCATTTTCAAGTTGGAGTAAGCCCTAGTCTTTTGATAGTAAGCGATGATGTCAGGATAAATTTAGGAGCAAATATTGTGTATGGTATGGATACGGAAAACAGCGACAGCAATTTTTATATCTACCCGGCAGTAACTGCTTCGTACCGCGTTCTAGATGAAAATGTCATTGCCTATGGTGGAATAGAAGGAGATCTAAAACAAAACTCCTTTTATGATTTTGTAGGGGACAATCCTTATGTATCGCCAACTTTGGCCATAACACCAACGGATAAACAATACGATGCCTATATAGGACTAAAAGGGATGCTTCTGCCGAGTCTTAGTTACAATATTAAAGGCTCTTATACGGCCGAAAACAGGAAGCCCTTGTTTAAGTTGAATCCTTCCAATGATTTTAGGAATGATGAAAAGGGGTACTATTATGGGAATTCCTTTGAGGTGTTTTACGATGACGTAAAAACATTGGGGATCTTTGGAGAATTGAATTTGGATATCAATCGTAATTTTTCCTTGGGCATCAATGCAGAGGTGTATGATTACGATACAGAAACAGACAACCCTGCTTGGAACCTTCCCAATATGACGGGTTCACTTTTTATGGATTATCAAATTGATGAGCATTGGTATATGGGCGCCAATATCTTCTACGTTGGGGAAAGGGAAGACCTGAGTTCACAGGTGGTTCAAAACGTGATGCCATTCCAATTTCCTTCAACCTCGATTACTTTAGATGGCTATTTTGATGCCAATGCCCATATGGGATACCGGTTTAACGATCAATTTTCTGTATTTTTAAAACTGAGCAATATCGCAAATAACGATTATCAAAGGTGGGCCAATTACCCGGTCCAAGGATTTCAAGCCTTGGCGGGATTTAAATATAAGTTCGATTTTTAACAGCGGTCTGGGCATAAAAGAAGAAAAACAAAAATGCTTGCAACCTATTATAGGTGAATGAATTAAGGGTGTTTTGAGCCGGACAAAAATAAATATTGTGCTTTATAGTGCTAGTTATAATAAATGGTAGCATCTTTGCCGACAAATACGTATTAATTTTAAATTTTAACAATGAGTAAAGGGACAGTAAAGTTCTTCAATGATACCAAAGGATTTGGTTTTATCGCAGAAGAAGGTTCTGGTAAAGAACATTTTGTACACATTTCTG
>JBLGAT010000022.1:0-34316 GCA_047612485.1 Psychroserpens sp. | reverse complement strand
AGGTATACCATGGTATTGCAACGAAGATCACTATTATTAAGGACGATATCCTGTTCCAGGGAATGCCCAAGGAAATTGAAGTGGGACGGTACCACTCATGGGTGGTAAACACCAACCTCCCCACGTCCCTTGAAGCCACTTCCGTTGATGAAAATGGACTGATAATGTCTCTTCGTCACAAGGAGTATGACGTGTGTGCCGTACAATTCCATCCCGAATCGGTACTGACGCCGGAAGGTAAAAAAATATTAAAGAATTGGGTCGAAAATTAATATGGTGATGCCCAAAAAGGCAACATGTTACTGTAGACAAAAACAAGTAAAACACAAAAGGGATTACGATGGATAGATTATAATTTGCTTCCATAAGAATACTGCAACAGACAAGAAAATGAAACAGATTTTAAATAGATTGATCAACCACGATGTCCTTTCCAAGACGGATGCCAAACAGGTGTTGGTCAATATTGCCAATGGGGATTATAATACCAGCCAGATTGCGGCCTTTCTTACGGTATATATGATGAGAAGTGTAACTATTGAAGAGCTTGAAGGTTTTAGGGATGCCCTCTTGGAACTTTGTTTGGCCGTAGACCTTTCTGCATATAATCCAGTTGATCTGTGCGGAACTGGGGGGGATGGCAAGGATACCTTTAATATTTCCACCTTGTCCTCATTTGTAACGGCAGGCGCTGGGATCAAAGTGACCAAACACGGAAATTATGGGGTTTCCTCCACCTGCGGCAGTAGTAATGTCATGGAATTTTTAGGAATCAAGTTCAGTAATGACCCTGGTTTTCTAGAAAAATCGATAGATGAAGCCGGCATTTGTGTTTTGCATGCGCCCTTGTTCCACCCAGCCATGAAAAATGTAGCCCCCATAAGAAAGGAGTTGGGTGTAAAAACATTCTTCAATATGTTGGGGCCAATGGTCAACCCCGCCTTTCCAAAAAACCAAATGGTAGGTGTTTTTAATCTTGAGCTTGCAAGAATGTACGGATACCTATATCAGAAAACCGATATAAATTTCACTGTTTTACATGCTTTGGATGGTTATGACGAAATTTCCTTGACCGGGAATACCAAAACCATTTCCAACCGCTCCGAGACCATCTTAAAACCATCTGATTTTGGTGTGGAGACCATTTTACAATCGGACATTGTTGGTGGGGAGACCATAGGAGAGTCGGCCCAAATTTTCCTTAATGTCCTTCAGGGCAAGGGTACGGTCCCACAAAACAATGTGGTTTGTGCCAATGCTGGGGTGGCCATAGCTACCGTAAACAATATCAGTCCAAAAGATGGTTTTGAAATAGCAAAGGAGTCCTTACTTTCCGGGAAAGGATTGGCGGCACTCAAAAAGCTTCAGGTCCTTAGTGCCCAATAAAATAACTATTAGAAATGCCCGCAACATAAAGAGCGGTCTCTTGAACAAATGAATATATTAGATAAAATAGTCCTGGATAAGCGAAAGGAGGTCAATTTAAAAAAATTGATCATCCCTACCTCCCAACTAGAAGCATCGGCCCTTTTTGAAAGGCCCACTGTTTCACTGGCAAAAGCTTTACAGCATAGTGATACTGGAATAATTGCCGAACATAAACGAAGATCTCCTTCCAAAGCCGTGATCAACCAAAACCTCAATGTGCAAGATGTTGCCACGGGGTATGAAGATGCAGGCGTATGTGGTATGTCGGTACTTACGGATGGAAAATATTTTGGCGGTTCCATGGACGATTTACTATTGGCTCGGGCCGCTGTAAACATACCCTTACTGCGTAAAGAGTTTATCATAGATGAATATCAAATCCTCGAAGCCAAAGCACATGGTGCTGATGTCATTCTATTGATTGCCGCCATTTTATCGAAGGATGAAATTAAGGCCTATTCCGAATTCGCAAAACAATTGAACCTCGATGTTTTACTGGAAGTCCACAATGAGGAAGAATTGCACAAATCAATAATGCCCAGTTTGGATATGTTGGGGGTCAACAACAGGAATCTAAAAACTTTCGAAGTCAGTTTGCAGACCAGCAAAAGCTTGTCTACCATCATTCCGGATGACTTTGTAAAAGTCTCTGAAAGCGGGATAAGTTCCATAGAAGCCATAAAGGATCTAAAAAACTACGGGTATAAAGGGTTTTTAATAGGGGAAAATTTCATGAGGACGGATGACCCGGGGGAAAGTGCCCATCAATTTATAAAAGCACTAAGAGAAGCCTAATGATTAGGATAGGAACTGCTGAATAATGGAAATCATGGCACTAGCAAAAGACAACAAGAAGATTTCATATAAAGACCAAGAAGTTAAGATCAAGGTCTGCGGTATGAAATATGCAGAAAACATGGAAACAGTTGCCCATTTAGGACCAGATTACTTGGGGTTCATTTTCTGGGAACCATCCAAGCGTTTTTTTACAGGAGATTTAGGAATATTGCCCTCCAACATAAAAAAGGTAGGTGTTTTTGTGGATGCCACCATCGATGAAATTATCCAAAAAGTATTGGAATTTGGACTGCAGGCCGTTCAGTTACATGGTAAGGAATCCCCAAAATTTTGTAAGGACCTCAAGGAATTTCATACTACACGGCAACTTGGCACTTTGGAGATCATAAAGGTATTTTCTATAAAAGATGATTTCGATTTTTCAATCTTGTCTGGGTATGAAGCCGTCTGTGACTATTATTTATTCGATACCAAGGGAAAACTGCCCGGAGGTAACGGATATACCTTTAGTTGGGAGGTTCTCAAGAACTATCCTTCCACAAAACCCTTCTTTTTGAGCGGTGGCATTGGATTGGAAGAGGTTGATAAAATATCGACATTCCTGCAAGCGCCAGAATCCCAATTCTGCTACGCCGTAGACGTTAACAGCAAGTTTGAACTGGAACCGGGGGTAAAACAAATTGAAAAGCTAAAAACATTTGTAAAATTATTACGTAAATAAATATTGAACACGATGACATTTAACGTAGACGAAAAAGGATATTATGGAGATTTCGGCGGGGCTTATATTCCGGAAATGCTCTATCCCAATGTAGAGAACCTAAGGGAGAACTATTTGAAGATTATGGCGGAACCTTCCTTTAAGGAAGAGTTCGACCAATTGTTGAAAGATTATGTGGGCAGACCAACTCCCCTATATTTTGCCAAGCGACTATCCGAAAAATACAATACCAAAATCTATCTCAAAAGGGAAGACCTGAACCACACAGGGGCACATAAGATCAATAACACCATTGGCCAGATCTTAATGGCAAAGCGCTTGGGCAAACCAAGGATTATTGCAGAAACCGGTGCCGGACAGCACGGTGTTGCCACGGCCACAGTTTGCGCTTTAATGGGTATGGAATGTATTGTGTACATGGGGGAGATAGATATTGCCCGTCAAGCTCCGAATGTGGCCCGAATGAAAATGTTGGGCGCCGAAGTACGCCCTGCCCTTTCAGGGAGCAGGACCTTAAAAGATGCCACAAATGAGGCCATTAGGGATTGGATCAACAATCCTGTGGATACCCATTATATTATTGGTTCTGCCATTGGACCACACCCCTATCCGGACATGGTTACCCGTTTTCAGGCAGTAATTTCAGAAGAGATCAAATGGCAGTTGAAAGAAAAAGAAGGGAAAGAAAACCCTGATTACGTTGTTGCTTGTATTGGGGGGGGTAGTAACGCTGCCGGCACATATTATCATTTCCTTCATGAAAAAGAGGTAGGTATTATTGCAGTTGAAGCGGCAGGAAAAGGCGTGAATTCAGGCGAAAGTGCGGCAACCTCAGCTTTGGGCAAGGAGGGTATTATCCATGGCTGTAAAACCCTATTGATGCAAACCTTGGACGGACAAATTACCGAACCCTATTCCATTTCAGCAGGTTTGGACTATCCCGGGGTTGGACCAATGCACGCCCATCTATATAAAACAGGAAGAGCAGAATTCATTTCGATCACCGATGATGACGCCATGCAGGCGGGCTTGGAACTTTCCAAAATGGAAGGTATTATCCCTGCCATTGAAACCTCACATGCCCTGGCCATATTTGAGCACAGAAAATTTAAACCGGACGATGTGGTGGTCATTAACCTATCTGGCCGTGGCGATAAGGACCTAAACACTTACATTAAATATTTTAATTTGGACTAGTACCTACAAGATGAACAGAATCAATCAGAAATTACAAGATAACAACAAGTTACTTTCCATCTATTTTACTGCCGGATATCCCGCTTTGAACGATACCGTGAAAATTATTCAGGACCTGGAAAAAAATGGGGTGGACATGATAGAGATTGGATTGCCCTTTAGCGACCCTTTGGCAGATGGACCAACGATACAGGCAAGTTCTACCCAGGCCCTTAAAAATGGCATGAACACAGCCCTACTTTTTGAGCAGCTAAAGGACATTAGAAAAACCGTCTCCATTCCGTTGATCGTTATGGGGTATTTTAACCCAATGCTCCAATATGGGGTAGAGACCTTTTGTAAAAAATGTCAAGAAATAGGCATAGATGGGATCATCATGCCAGATTTGCCCTTAGATGTATATCAGGAAAAGTACGAACATATCTTTAAAGCAAACGGCCTTGCCAATATCTACCTGATCACCCCTCAGACCAGCGATGCCCGCATCCAACAAATTGATGAAGCTTCCAACGCCTTTATCTATATGGTGAGTTCTGCCAGTGTAACTGGATCACAAGATGGTTTTGGGAACACTCAAGAAGCTTACTTCAATAGAATAGCTGAGATGAATCTTTCAAATCCTCAAATTGTAGGCTTTGGTATTAGCAATTCAGAAACCTTTATACAAGCCACAAAAAAAGCAAAAGGTGCCATTATTGGTTCTGCATTCATTAAACATTTGACCCAAAAGGGAGTAGACAAAATTGCTGAATTTGTGAAGGCCATTCGCTAAACAAAACACAACCGTAAAATTCTAAATGATGCACTGCTATGGATTTAATCAACAACTGGAAAATTGTCCTAGTACTATGCCTGACCTTAGGCTTGGCTCCCTTTCTTCCTGAACCCCATATTTTAGGGAAAATAATATGGATATGGGGCGGTGCGCAAGGGATGCAACCCATGGACTGGTTCGATGTTTTGTTGCACGGTTTGCCCTTCCTCTTGCTTTTTAGGCTACTCCTCTTAAAAATCATACGTAAATAATCAAGAAGCTATTTTAGCTACTTTTTTTAGACCTTTAAAAGAGGTTCGATAATACCCTTATTATAAAAGTATTCGCTAAATTTAGCTTTTTAATATTCATTTAAAACTTCATGAAAAAATTACTGTTTCCCATTATATTCCTTGTCTTTTCTGCCATTTCTGCACAAGAGGCCATACCATTGAAATCAAGCGTAAGGCACACTATTGATGAATTGAGGGATTTTGTTTCCATTCCCAACGATGCCTTGGAACATGCAGATATCAACAGGAACATTACCTGGCTCACCAAAAAATTTAGCGAACGTGGTTTTAACACCTCCGTATTGCCAACCGAAGGGGAATCCCTGTTTTTTGCGGCCCTTCCTATGCAGGACACTAAACCTACCATCTTATTTTACATGCATTTTGATGGACAGTCCGTGGATCCTGCCAAATGGGACCAGCCCAACCCCTATAATGTGGTACTGAAAGCTCCTGAAGGTGATGGTTGGAAAAACCTATCCTTTGATGAGCTTAATGATGATATCAATTACGATTGGCGGTTGTTCGGTAGATCTACCTCCGATGACAAAGGGCCTATTGTGATGTTCTTGAACGCCATAGATCTTTTAAAAAAGGAGAATAAAGCCCTCCCCTATAATATCAAGGTCATTTTGGACAGTGAAGAGGAAAAGAGCAGTGCACCCTTGGCAAAGGCGGTAAAAGAGTACAAAGAACTTTTAAAGGCCGACTTTTTGATCATCAATGATGGGCCGGTGCACAATTCCGGTAAACCTACGGTGGTATATGGCTGCAGGGGCATCACTACCCTTTCACTAACCACCTATGGTCCAGAAAAGCCCCAACATAGCGGTCATTATGGAAATTATGCCCCAAATCCTGGTTTTCGATTGGCCCAGGTGCTTGCTAGTATGAAAGATACCAATGGCAAGGTTATTATCGATGGGTTCTATAATGGAATTACCTTGGACGAAGCCACTATGGCCATTTTAAAAAGTGTGCCAGATGATGAAACGGTCATCAAAAACAACCTACAGATAAAAACGTCTGAAAAAGTGGGGAGCTTCTATCAGGAGGCACTACAATATCCCTCATTGAACATTAGAGGTCTAGGATCTGGTTGGATCGGCGATAAAGCCCGTACCATCGTGCCGGAAAGTGCCACTGCTGAAATAGACATCCGTTTGGTTCCTGAAAGTGATGGAACCCGTCTTAAAAATTTGGTTAAGAAGCATGTTGAAAAACAAGGCTTTTACATCACCGATAAAACCCCAACCAAAGAAGAGCGATTGGCACATGATAAAATCATGACCATTACAGAAGGGACCGTTACCAATGCCTTTAGAACAGATCTGAATAATCCCTATGGTAAATTTTTGGTCGAAACCTTAAAAAACACCTTTAATGAAGAGGTGGTACAAATACGCATAATGGGCGGAACAGTGCCAATTGCCCCATTTATCAATGAATTAGAGATTCCGGCCTTTATTGTCCCTTTGGTAAACCCGGACAACAATCAACACAGCCCAAATGAAAATTTGAAAATTGGACAGATAGCTTATGGGATAGAGGTGTTTTATACTTTATTGAGCTCCCCAAAACTTTAAAAATTCATCAGCTGTCTTGAAAATACATAAAAAGATGGATTCCCATCCTACAAGAATAAAAGCCCCCAAATATGGGGGCTTTTTAATTGATTTGGATCGAGGTGTATTTTATCGGCACATGAAAAGAAAAAAAAATCCTACCAATCCAACGGAGAAAACTGATATTGAAACCAATAAATTCGATATTGAAAAGAGACCATACAAGGACAACAAAATAAGAAATAGATAACGACCCATATGCTCCAGATAAACTGGAATGCATCGAAATGATAAAAATTGAAGGTATTGCAAGATCCGGAATTCTATGGTATTGGATTTCGGGTCTTTCCTTTTATATGGGCCCAAAAAGTTAAACGCTTTTAAAAGCCAAAATTTATACGCTTATAATTTAAGACCATTATCACGACAAGGGTCTTAGAAAAGACTAAAATATATTTTTATTTTATTAATGCTGTTACTTTCTATAAAACCCTTTCTCGGAGAGTAAAGCATATATATTGTACCAAAAAATCTTCAAAGTTTCGTTCTGTATGGCTGATGTATTTGAAAGTTCCAACAAGGCACTATCAATGTCTAAGGCCTTTTTACCCAGAATCTTTTCGGGAGCTTCATAATTGGCCATATCCCAATCTGCAAAGATTCTTTTCTGCGACACCCCTTCACTTAAAATATCCACATCATTGTGTCTATCATCATTATTAATGCTAATGAAAATCTCTTTTACCAATTGCTTTTCTCCCTCAAGTATTTGAATAAAGTTACCCTTGTTATAAAGTAAGCATCCGGTAATATCATTTTGTGAATTTCTCTTTCTAGCTAATTTGAGAATATCTTGAATTTCATTGGCAGATAAGCCAGATTTAGCTTTTGAACGATATGTGAGATGAAAAACCATATTATGTATTTAATGACGTCTTAAAATTAGCCTTTTTTTACATGAAATATAATAAATAAGTAGCTTCCCGAATTTTAAATTTTTCAATATCAAATAGTTATTTCAAGAATATCAATAATCTCTTTAGATAGGATCATCCACTTTAAAAGAATTCTTTATACTGCATTACCCGAAAATCAATCGTATTGAATTTCGCGTCTTTCTTTTTCAACGCTTTATACCTTGGCAAACTTCCCACAGCCCTATTGGCAGCTCCTGAAGGAGCAGTAAGTGAGACAGTTCTGATGGTGCGCTCTTTTCCTTTATTATTCACAGATGATCGCATCTCTGAAGGGAGTTTAAAATCATGAATTCTCGGTACTTCGTTTGAAATCAAGTGTAAACGTAAACCGAACTCCTTTAGGTGTTTTCGGAAAAAATATTCTGGACCATTTTTACTATTTCCACCAGTAAATAGCAGCGTATGGACCTTGGGACAATCTTGAAGGTACCCTATGACATTTCTTAGTTGTATTTGTTCCATTCCCAGGTCGGATGCATCAATTTTGGAACGCTCCGAACTGGCTACAATATCACATATTCCGATGCCTCGCTGCCTTAAAAAATCCTTTCGTTGGGCTATGGCCTCTTCCGTGGTCTCAAATTCCAGGTTCAAATTAAATATTCGATTTAAAATAGGCCATAACTGCCCGTCCCTACTTCCATAGGAAAAATCCACATCTCCTTCTTTGAGCATACCAGTTGTAAATCTGGGCGGAGGCAAGGTACCCACAATCAATTTTGTGGCCTCTTCAAATAGAAAAGGCTCATAAGGGTGTGTATGTATAAATGGTTTCATCAGGTCAAGTAAGAAAATCAAGTAGAACCATACAAGTTAATCCAATTATATTTTTGGAACTATGAACTATCCTAAAACCAGTACCAAGTCCTCAGAATTAACCAATGTCCCCCCATCCAGGTGGATCTTGTCTACTACCCCTTCTTCCGTAGCCGTTACTGTAGTTTCCATTTTCATAGCTTCAATGATGAATAGAGGTTGATTTTTCTTCACAGCTTGACCTTTCTTTACCAAAACGTTGGACAATAGGCCTTGTAAAGGGGAACCAATGTGTTTGGGATTGGAAGAGTCAGCCTTTATATGTTCCTCTTTTACTATAGTGATGGAAGTATCTCGGATCAAAACATTCCGGGATTGCCCATTCACCTTAAAAATGATGCTGACATTGCCATTTTCATCTGGTGCTCCTTTTAACATTAATGACACCAGAAGGTTTTTTCCCTTATCCAA
Source organism: Psychroserpens sp. (assembly GCA_047612485.1). Lineage (GTDB taxonomy): Bacteria > Bacteroidota > Bacteroidia > Flavobacteriales > Flavobacteriaceae > Sediminicola. The sequence goes on along the minus strand of JBLGAT010000022.1, from coordinate 25,356 downwards.
TTCTACCATAATTTCTTCCCCTACCTCCATTCCATAAAAGAAATTTTTAGTGGGGATGTTCATGACATTCCCATATTTTAGATGTTTTTGGTAGGCATCTGTAAATACTTTTGGATATAATTTATAGGATAGAAAGTCGGTTATTTTTAATTCCCTTCCCATTCCTGAAGAAAATTGATTTCGGAACTTTTCAAATTCATTTTCAAAATCTATGGGTTCCAAATGGGCATTGGGCCTTTCTGAATATGGCTTATGTCCTTTTAAGATCAATTTTTGCAATTCTTGGTTAAAGCCCCCTACGGGTTGACCCAAATCGCCTTTAAAAAAACTTAAGACAGATTGCGGAAAAGAAATCGTATCCCCTTTTTCCTGAACATCTTTAACCGTTAAATTATTGCTGACCATAAATTGGGCCATGTCCCCAACCACTTTAGAGCTTGGGGTAACTTTTATGATGTCTCCAAAAAGTTGGTTCACCTCACCATACATCTTTGTTATCTCGGGAAATTTATCTTCTAGCCCCAGGGCTATCGCCTGCCCTTTAAGATTTGAGAACTGCCCCCCTGGAATCTCGTGCTTGTATACATCCCCGGTGCCCGATTTTAAACCGGATTCAAAAGTGTAATAATAATTCCGCACGGTTTCCCAATAATTGGAATATTCCGCTAACTTTTCTGTATTAAGTTTGGGTGCCCTTTCATGAAAGCGTAACATTTCCACCACGGAATTGAAATTGGGCTGGGAGGTTAATCCGGATAAGCCACCTATGGCAACATCCACGACGTCAACTCCGGCCTCAATGGCCTTTAAATAAGTGGCCGCCTGAATGGAAGAAGTGTCATGGGTATGCAAATGAATCGGTATCTTTATTTCAGACTTTAATGCCGATATCAGTTCATATGCAGCATATGGCTTTAACAAACCGGCCATGTCCTTTACCCCTAAGATATGAGCTCCGGCATTTTCAATGTCCTTGGCCAACTGCACATAATATTTTAAGCTGTACTTGGTTTTATGCACATCCAAAATATCTCCCGTATAACAAAGTGACCCCTCAGCCAATCCCCCTGTTCTTGTACGCACATGTTCTATACATGGGGCAATTGACTTCATCCAGTTAAGTGAATCAAAGATTCGAAATACATCAATTCCAGATTCCCATGATTTTTCGACAAATTTTTCAATAAGGTTATCGGGATAGGCAGTGTATCCAACGCCATTGGAACCTCGTATTAACATCTGCAGCAATACGTTTGGCATTGCCTTTCGCAATAACTCCAATCGCTCCCAGGGATTTTCTTGTAAAAAACGTAAGCAGACATCAAAGGTGGCCCCTCCCCATACTTCCATACTAAAGATCTCAGGATGATTTTTGGCATATCCCTCGGCAACTTTCAGCATATCAGTGGTCCTCATTCGTGTTGCCAACAAACTTTGATGGGCATCGCGCATTGTGGTGTCCGTAAAATGAACTTTCTTTTCATTTTTCAACCATTGTACAAATTTCTCGGGTCCAAGCTCCGTAAGTAAGTCCTTTGTCCCTTTTGGGTACTCGCTGCCTTTAGGAAAAGTAGGTACTTTTGGTTTGGCAAACAAATGGCTGGCATTTTTCCGTTTTACGTCCGGGTTACCGTTGACTATGATTTCCCCTAAATATTCGATCAATTTATTGGCCCTATTTCTAGGTTCAACAATTTCGAATAATTTAGGTTCGTTTTTTATGAAATTGACCGTCACCCTCCCTTCCCTAAAAGTTGGGTGCTTTAATATATTATCCAAAAATGCCATGTTGGTTTGTACACCACGGATACGGAATTCCGCCAAGGCCCTCCTCATTTTACGACAGGCACCGTCCAAGGTCTGACCTGTGGACGAAACTTTAACAAGCATGGAATCAAAGAAAGGAGAGATGTTCACTCCCTGATAAATGCTCCCTGCATCCAGCCTTATCCCGAATCCTGAAGCACTCCTATATGTAGTCACCACCCCATAATCTGGCTTAAAGTCATTGGTGGGGTCTTCTGTTGTTATTCTGCACTGTAATGCAAACCCCGACGTTGTTATGGCGGCCTGGTTTTCTATTTTTATTTGTTGATCCGAAAGTTTATAGCCGCCGGCAATAAATAATTGCAGCTTTACCAAATCTATATTGGTGATCATTTCGGTTACTGTATGTTCTACTTGAATTCGCGGATTGACCTCGATAAAATAAATACTTCCATCGTCGTCTACCAGAAATTCCACAGTACCAATATTGTCATAATCCACGGCCTTACAAATTAGAATCGCATAGGAATATAGCCTATCCTTCATTTGTTGTGAAAGCCCTACGGAGGGCGCGAATTCTATAACTTTTTGATACCGACGCTGAACCGAACAATCCCTTTCATATAGGTGTACGATATTACCATGGGTGTCGGCTACAATTTGTATTTCAATATGCTTGGGATTTTCTATAAATTTCTCCAAGAAAACAGAATCATCCCCAAAGGCATTTAGGGATTCCCGTTTTGCCTCGGGGAGGCCCTTTCTTAATTCCTCCACATTGCGGATTACCCTCATCCCTCGACCACCACCTCCAGAAGCCGCTTTTAACATCACTGGGTATCCAATATGTTCTGCTTCTGATAAGGCCGTTTCTATATCGGTAAGATCTTTGGCGCTACTTTTAATGATTGGTATATTATTGGCAACAGCAACCTCTTTCGCTCTAATCTTGTCCCCTAGGGCCAATAACACGGATACTTTGGGACCAATAAATATAATTCCATTTTCCTCACATTTTTGAGCGAATTTAGCGTTTTCAGATAAAAACCCATAACCAGGGTGTATCGCATCCACTTCGTTCTCCTTGGCTACATTTATAATGATGTCTATGTCCAAATAGGGTTTTAAAGGATCCTTATCCTCCCCTATCTGGTAAGATTCGTCAGCTTTATAACGATGTAGGGAATATCGATCTTCATAGGTATATATGCCTACAGTTTTTACACCTATTTCTACACAGGCCCTAAATATTCGAATGGCAATTTCCCCTCTATTCGCTACTAAAACCTTTTTTATCTTCATAGCTTTTCTTTACTGAAAATTACTAATAGGCTTAACAGACAAATCCAAAAAGTGAGGTAGCCTGCATAACAAACTCACTATTTTTAGATTAGCCTTCAAATTACCGGCAATGGAAAAATAAGCTTAAATAATTGGTGTTCAATATAATCCATATTAATTGAATATAGAAATAAAGCAAAATAAGCGCTACCTTCACTGAAGTATGCTCTTTAAATGCACAAGGGGGAAAAATTTAATGGAAAGAGCTTGAAGTTGATTTATGAATTTTTTAATTTTAAGAAACTAAAAATAGAAGCATGGGCAAAGGTGATCTCAAATCTAAAAAAGGTAAAATTTCGAACAACTCCTATGGGGCCAGGAGAAAACGTAAAATCAAAAAACGACCTACCATAGAGGAAAAAATCAAAATAGAAAAAAAGAAATAGTATTAGTCTACCACAAATTCTAACTGAACCTCTCCTGTTTCCAGAACATTGAGTTCATAGGTGTAAAAACCAGGTGTCAGTGGCGTTTCCCCAACAAAGTCGATTGGTTGAAGAATAAAAACACCTTCTTCCCCTGAGGTTATTTTTATGTAATCATAGGAATAGGCTGTTTCGTATTCCAAGTAAGTGGAAAAAGCGCCAGTGGCCACATTTTCATGGATTTTATCTTCTGCCCCTACTTGTACCGAGTCGAAATTTATTTCGCTCACGTTCTTTACCCTGATATTGGCCATGGTAATTGAATCATCCCTATCGGTACAACCAAAACAAACCAATACAATAAGTACTACAGATGAAATTACTTTGCCCATCATTTGATATTTTAAAATTAGTATCAAATAATAAACGTTTTTTGAGGGGATATATTATCGCACAAATACGGGTTCTTGCACATTTTCGGTGAACTGCTCACTATAGGCATAACCATCCACGTCAAATGCCTTTATATCCTCCAAAGTCTCGGCATTGCTCTCTAAAATATAGCGTACCATGGTCCCTCTGGCCTTTTTGGCAAAAAAACTGATGACCTTAAGCTTATCGTTTTTCCAGTCTTTAAAAATAGGGGTGATAACAGGTACCTTTAGGGCCTTTTTATCAACGACACTGAAATATTCATTACTGGCTAAATTTACAAACAGTTCGTCATCCTTCAATTCTTCATTTAGGTGGGCGGTAAGTTGTTTTTTCCAAAATTCATATAGATTTTTCTTTCTACCGACCTTCAATTGAGTCCCCATTTCCAACCGATAGGGCTGCATCAGGTCCAGCGGTTTCAAAATACCGTACTGGCCAGATAATATCCTTAGTTTATCCTGTAGATTCTGTAGTTGTTGTTCCGAGAGTGTGTAGGCGTCCAATCCTTGGTATACGTCTCCGCTAAAGGCATAAATAGCAGGTCTGGCGTTCTCCTTTGTAAATGGCACCATAAAATTTTGGTTCCTTTTCCAATTCAATTCTGCCAAATTATTGGAGATATCCATTAATTCCGACAATGCTTTGGGCTTTTTTTTTGCCAATATTGCATTAAGGGTCCCTGCTTCCTTTAAAAAGGTAGGTTGTGTAAATTTATCTGTTGGCAATTCACTTTCAAAATCGAGCGATTTTGCTGGTGATACTACAATTTTCATTCCTTACTTTAATTTAAATTCCTAAACGTTCGATAAAATTAACGCCTTCCTTTTTAGAAATCACCTCATTGCAAAAGGACTTTTCAATGATTCTATCGATGAAATTTATTCTTCTTGACTATGCTTGGCATACTGCTTCCATTTCTCAATACAATTGGCCATATCATCTGGAATCTCTGAGTCGAAACGCATAAATTCTCCCGAAACAGGGTGAATAAAACCAAGGGTCTTTGCATGTAGGGCCTGTCTTGGCAAGATTTTAAATGCATTATCCACAAATTGCTTGTATTTGGTAAAGGTGGTTCCCTTTAATATTTTCTCGCCCCCGTAGCGTTCATCGTTGAACAAAGTATGTCCAATATACTTAAGATGCACCCTTATCTGATGGGTCCTGCCCGTTTCCAATTTACAGGAGAGGACCGTAACATACCCCAAGCGATCCAATACCTTGTAGTGTGTAACTGCCTCCTTGCCCTGATCCCCCTTTGGAAAAACTTCCATTTGGAGTCGGTTTTTAGGATTCCTGGCAATATTCCCTTCAATGGTTCCACTTTCATCCTCCACATTACCCCAGACCACGGCGACATATTCCCGTTCCGAAGTTTTGTCGTGGAATTGTTTTGCCAGATGCGTCATGGCCGCCTCTGTTTTCGCAACCACCAAAAGTCCCGATGTGTCCTTATCTATTCGATGTACCAGCCCAGGTCGTTCATCACTGTTCATTGGCAACGACTCTATATGGTACAAAAGCGCATTGATCAAGGTACCCGAATAATTTCCATGGCCTGGATGTACGACCATGCCCGGAGGTTTATTGACCACCAAAAGCACATCGTCCTCATAAACAATGTTTAAAGGGATATCCTCAGGGGTCAATAGAAATTCATAGGGAGGGTGCTCGAACATCACACGTACCTCGTCACCTGCCTTCACTTTATAGTTCGACTTTACGATGGAATCATTGACCCAAATATTTCCGTCCTTGGCCGCTTGTTGAATTTTGTTCCTGGTGGCATTTTCAATAAAGTTCATTAGAAACTTGTCTACCCTCAGTGGCTCTTGTCCCTTTCCTGCAACAAATTTGAAATGTTCATATAACTCCTCCTCATTCAATTCCGGCCCTTGTACCTCTTCCATATGTTATTCTTCTGATTCATCTTTTATCACAGCCCTTTCCGTTATTTCTCCTCTTCCACAGACCAGTTCTATTTTGGAAGTTTTGGGCAATTGGTCACCTGGCTTGATGTATTTGCCTTTAAATCTAATTTCGTACACCATATCCTTTCCCATTTCCTCAATGTAGGTGATACGTTGAACATCCAGACCCACAGCCCTTAGTTTAGAAGTAGCGTTACGGATCGAATTTTGAATAATATCCGGAACTGTCACTTTATTGTAACCCGATGGGTTGATGGTAATATAAATTTTCCTTTTGGATTTCACCTTATTCCCTGCTGGAGGGTCTTGTTCAATAATGGAAAATCTAGGGTATTCAGGATTGTAATTTGCCGAATCCAATACTTCGTACCTAAGCTTATTTTGCTCAATTACAATCCTCATTTCAGAAACTGATAATTTTGACAGATCGGGTACCGTAACAAACTCACCGTGATTGGTTGAATTTTTAAGCCATTGCATTATTCCAAAGACCAATAGCACAATAACCACAACTGCGAGTGCCAATTGCTTTAGAAAAACCTTACTCCCCAAAAAACGGAAAAAATTCATCATAACTCTTTTAATAATCCGAACAAATATATGAAACACAAAGCTTTTTTCTTTACTTTAAAAAAATGATATTTGTTTTGATGGTTTAGGTATATAACAACCTTGGGAAATAAACCTATCCACAATATGCAACGAAGCACATACAGATGAAAAAAAACATTGCCATCATAATGGGTGGGTATTCCAGCGAATATAAAATTTCCCTAAAAAGTGGAGGGGTAGTACTTAAATTTTTGGACAAGGAAAAGTTCAATGCCTTTCCAATCCATATTTATAAAGACAAATGGGTTTATGTAGACGAAAAACAAAATGAATTGCAAATAAATAGGAATGATTTCTCCTTGGCAATGCCCGATGGCAAAATAGTATTTGATTGTGTCTTTAATGCCATTCACGGCACTCCAGGGGAAGATGGTTTAATGCAAGCCTATTTTAAATTGATGGGCATCCCCCAAACTTCTTGTGATTACTACCAAGCGGCATTGACCTTTAACAAAAGAGACCTCCTAAGTGTCCTAAAACCTTATGGGATCTTATCTGCAAACTCCTACTATTTAAATTTGGGAGATATAGTTAAGGAAGAAGAAATTGTTGAAAAAGTAGGACTGCCATGTTTTGTTAAAGCCAATAAGGCCGGCAGCAGCTTTGGGATTTCTAAAGTCTATCACAAAGAAGACCTTTCCGAGGCTATTTCAAAAGCATATAGGGAAGATGATGAGATTATCATTGAAAGTTTTTTGAATGGTACAGAAGTTTCCGTAGGGGTAATTACCTTCAACGGAGCTACCAAAGTATTGCCCATTACGGAAATTGTCACGGAGAACGACTTTTTTGATTACGAAGCCAAATATGAGGGAAAATCCAAAGAAATAACCCCTGCAAGAATAACGAAAGAGCAGGAAATGAAAGTTTCGGAAGCCGCCCGTCGCGCTTATGACGTTCTTAAAATGAAAGGATTCTCCAGGAGCGAATTTATATTTGTGGGTGACGAACCCTATATGTTGGAAATGAACACAACCCCAGGTCTCACCGAAGAAAGTATTTTACCCCAACAGGCCAAAGCTGCTGGCATAGAATTGCCACAACTCTTTGAAAGCGCCATCATGGAAGCCTTAAAAGAAAAATAAGTACCTTTAAACACCACAAAACCAACTATAATGAGACGTGCCATTTTTCCAGGCTCTTTTGATCCCCTGACCCTAGGCCATTTTGATATCATCCATAGAGGGATTACCCTTTTTGATGAACTCGTGATAGCCATTGGAATCAATGCCGATAAGAAATACATGTTCACTTTGGAAGAAAGGACACGCTTTATAAAGGAGGCCTTTAAAGGCCAGCCAAAAATTAAGGTAATGACCTACGAGGGCCTAACAGTGGATTTCTGTAGAAAAATAGATGCCAATTTTATTTTAAGGGGTTTAAGGAATCCTGGAGATTTCGAATTTGAAAAGGCTATCGCTCATACCAACCGGAAACTTTCGGAAATAGAGACCGTTTTCCTCCTTACCTCTTCCGGTAAATCTTATATCAGTTCATCCATTGTAAGGGATGTTATTAGAAATGGGGGAGATTATACTGGCTTAGTTCCAGATAGTGTTCGTGTCAACAAATAGAACACTTCTCAAAGATGCAAAATCACAAAAAATAAAACTCTTCAAGTATTAGTTTTTGGTGGGACAATTAATCAAAGCAAAACTAGGAATTTTCGATAACTATCTATCAAGCCTACTCCTTCCCTTTTTATTGAAAATGTAGTCATTTTCTGCATATCATCGATTTTTTAAGACGCTACACCCTTGAATAAGGGGTCTCCACCACTACTTTGGTTCTATTCACAACAAACCCTTACTCAAGACGTAAAATCCGTTTATATTAGTAAGAAATTTCGACTAAATGTTGCGGGAGACCCAAGCACAAACCAATAATTACCTCATAAAACAATTGCCAGGTGAAATGGCTTTTGTGAACACTAAGTTCGAGGTGATTCATGCTTCGGACAAATGGGTATCCTATTTCGATTTTAACCCTTCCACCGTATACGGAAAAACACTTCATAAACTCTTTAAAAGTATAAACCAGGATTGGCAAAATGCCTTGGAGGGTTGCCTATTGGGAATACACAATGAGGCTCATATTGAGAGACTTATTGATAAGGACAAGAATGAGCGTTGGTTGGAATGGTCCAATATTCCCTGGTATGATGACAATGAAAACATCATCGGTGTCATTTTGAGCACCCAGGATGTAACTGAAAGAATACAGAATGAACTGAAATTGAAAAAGCTTGAAGTACTTTTCAAGGAAAAATCTGAAATTGGAAAAATAGGACATTGGGAATATGGTGCGGAAAAGAATGAGCTTCTTTGGTGTAATATTACAAAGGCCATTCATGAAGTCCCTATGGATTATATCCCCTCCATGCTTAACGGCCATACTTTTTATAAAGAAGGATATAGAGGGGAAACCATTGCAAACATGGTCCGCAAAGCCGTAAGTACAGGTAAACAGGTGAGCGGAAGAATTCCTTTGGTAACCGCGAAGGGAAATGATATTTGGGTCCTTGCCGCGGGCCAACCCATAAGAAAAAATGGTATATTTATTGGGCTCATAGGGACTTGCCAAGACATAACGGATATTGTAAAAGCGGAGACCAAGACCAAAGAAAGTGAAGAACTGCTTCGGACCGTATTGGATAACCTACCCCTAAATGTTTATATAAAAGACCTTGAATCAAGAAAAATTCTTGTCAACCGATCAGAATGCGAATATTTGGGCGTGAAAAACCAAGAAGAATTATTGGGCAAAAGCGATTTTGACCTTTATGATAAAAAAATTGCCCAAATATCAAGGGACGAAGACCTACAGGTCCTCAACACCTTAAATCCTATAATTGGAAAAGAAACGGTAAACATTACAAAAAATGGGAAGGCAACCTATTTCCTCACTTCCAAGATACCCCTTAAAGGACTGGACGGCAAAGCAACTGCCCTGGTTGGGTTCAGTCTGGACATTTCCAACCTAAAACAAAAAGAGGAAGAACTGAGGGATTTGATCAATGTGACCTCATTGCAGAACAGAAAATTAATCAATTTTGCCCATATTGTTTCCCACAACCTAAGGTCCCATACCGCTAATTTTTCTATGTTATTGGATTTCTTGATCAACGAGAAAGATGAAGAAGAAAAGCTTAAAATAGTAAATATGTTAACGGATGCCTCAGACAATTTATTGGAAACCTTGGATAATTTAAATGAGGTAGTTGCTATCAATACCAATATTAACTTGGGCAAACATCCGCTACATTTGAACTCAAAACTTGAGGCGGTACAGCAAAATCTTTTGGCATTTCTAAAAAACAATAACGCCACAATAATCAATAACGTGCCAGATGATGTATACATTAAAGCGATTCCTGCCTATTTGGAAAGTATATTGATGAATTTTATCACCAACGCTGTTAAATATAAAGACCCAAATAGAGCTCCAATTATAACCTTGACCACAAAAAGAAGTCAAGATTATATCATCTTGAGCATAGCTGATAACGGCTTGGGTATCGACCTTAAAAAATACGGCAGCAAATTGTTTGGCATGTACAAAACCTTTCACAGCAATACAGATGCCCGGGGAATTGGCCTTTATATAACAAACAACCAGGTCGAGGCTATGAATGGCAAAATAATTACATGTAGTGAAGTTGGCAAAGGCACCACATTTAACATACATTTCCATGAAAAAAATTAATTCTGTCTGTATCATAGACGATGACCGCATTGTCGTATTTGGCATAAAAAAAATGCTTGGATCGGTTGTGGATTGCGAAAATATCTTCACCTATGGAAATGGTTTGCTCGCATTGGAAGGCATTCGGGTAATGATGGAGGAAAATAGGGAGATTCCAAGTATAATTTTCTTGGATATCAATATGCCCATTATGGATGGTTGGCAGTTTTTGGAGGAGTTCATAGCCTTAAAACTGGAGAAAAAAGTATTCATTAATATAGTTACATCCTCCATAGATCCGGCCGATCAACAAAAATCGGAAACCTTCAAATCAAGAACCCACCACACCATTGAATATAAGACCAAGCCAATTAGGAGAAATGAAATTGAAGAAATAACAAATGCAGCTTAGCCATTAAACTTTAATTTTGCTTAATTTTGAAAAGACATTGCCGATAATGTCCTCTTTATAATTGCAAGTAAATGAGATATTTTTTACTCTTATCCATTCTTTTCCTGCTACTTTCCTGTGAAAAAAAAATAGAAGACAAAATAGCGGAATATCCCACCCCATTCGAAAAATCGAATGGTAACCAAACCGCTACCTACCCAGAGGTAATAGATTTTTATATACAATTGGCCAAAGAATTTCCAGCCATCAACATCCAAACCATTGGAGAGACAGATAGCGGAAATCCCTTGCACATTGTCACCTATAATTTAGACGGTGATTTCAATTTCATCAAAATAAGCAAGAAAAAAACCATCATTCTGATCAACAATGGTATCCACCCTGGAGAAAGTGACGGGATAGATGCTACCATGAATTTGTTCCGGGATTTGGCAGTGGAAAAAATAACCCCTCCAAAAAACACGGTCATCACAACCATTCCTATCTATAATATTGATGGCGCCCTAAACAGAAACTCCACGAGCCGTGCCAATCAAAACGGACCTGAGACCTATGGATTTAGGGGCAATGCCCAAAATTATGATCTCAATCGGGATTTTATAAAATCCGACACAAAAAATGCAAAAACTTTTGCCGATATCTTTCATTTGGTAAAACCTGACATTTTCATTGACAACCACGTTAGTAACGGAGCGGACTACCAATACACCCTTACACACCTATTTACCCAGCACAATAAACTTGGGGGAGACCTTGGAACATATCTGGACCAGGAATTAAGACCTAAATTGGAACAATCATTGGCAAGCTCAAATTGGGATATTACGCCCTATGTGAATGTATTCAATGATGTGCCCGAAAAAGGTTTTTCCCAGTTCATGGACTCCCCTCGGTACTCCACCGGATACACCACTTTATGGAACACTCTTGGAATGATGGTAGAGACCCATATGCTAAAACCGTATAAAAAAAGGGTGGAGGGGACTTATCAACTAATGGTGAAGATGATAGAAATAGCAGATGCAGACTCAAAAAATATAAAGGAATTACGGGAAATTGCCTTTTCAGAACAATTGGAAATGGACAACTACCCTTTGCAATGGGAAGTGGACAGCACCAAAATTTCCACCTTAAATTTCAAGGGATTTGAAGCCGACACGCTCATCAGTGAAGTCACGGGCCTCACCCGCTTAAAATACGATAGAACCAGGCCTTTCACAAAAGAAATAGCCTACAGGGACAACTTTAAACCTTCGGTGATTGTGGAAGTTCCCAGGGCATATATCATAAAAAAAGGATGGTCAAAAGTTATGGATCTCCTAATAAAAAACCAAATTGGCTACCAAACTTTGCAGCAAGACACCACCTTCTCTGTTGAGTCCTATAAAATAGCGTCATACAACACCTATGATAGGCCCTATGAGGGCCACTACCCACATTACGGGACCATAATTTCCAAAAAACCGGACACCATTAAATTTTCCCAGGGAGATTTTTTGGTCCCAACAAACCAACCCGGAATGCGCTATCTTCTGGAAACCTTGGAGCCAGAAGCTTCTGATTCCTTTTTCAACTGGAATTTCTTTGACACAATTCTTAGCAGGAAAGAAGGATTTTCTCCATATGTTTTTGAAGATGTAGCTCTTAAAATGTTACAGGAAAACGAATCGTTGAACCTTGAATTTCAGCTCAAAAAAGAAATGGAACCTGAATTTTCGAAAAATTGGTATGCACAGTTGGACTGGCTTTATACCCATTCTAATTACTATGAATCTGCACATCTGCAGTATCCAGTATACCGCATACTAAAAGACAGTGGCTTGGCAACAAAATAACAGTTAGTCCTCAAAGAGTATCTTAATATTGGTATAGGAATTCTGAAGCGCCTTTTTAATTTTTTTTGGCCCCTTCCATTTCACTTTCACTATCCCTTCATCCGCTTGGCCCATCAACGGACCCTTATATGCCGTACGCATGGCGTACCAATGTACTTCCTTTAGTTTGTAGGTGCCATTCCTCTTAAACACATGGTAGGTAGTCCTAAGAAAGTTCTCGATTTTCAGTCCCCTTACCCCTGTTTCTTCCTCTACCTCCCTAATTGCCGCATCGGGCAGGGTCTCCCCCTTGTCTACTTTTCCTTTGGGCAGATCCCATTTATCATTCCTATAAATAAAAAGTACTTTTCCCTCCTTATTGGTTACTACACCACCAGCTGCAACCACCAAAGGAATCTTTTTGGTGAACTTTTTTAGTATTTCTTCATGGTTGGGATGATAGATATAGGCTTCACTAATTTTGTTTTTTGCTAGCGCATCTATAGCCTCGTTGATAGATTTCCCATTCAACAAAAAATATTTACTGTTGTCTGTTTCCGAGAGTTTATTTGTTAAAATAAGAGCAGACTCATTAACAAAAACTTTATACATTTGCGTCATGGTTTTAAATAAAGACACCGCAAAAAAAACTGCAGAGCTTTTGTTGCAAATTAATGCAATAAAGTTGACACCTGAAAATCCTTTTACATGGGCTTCAGGTTGGAAATCTCCAATCTACTGCGACAATAGAATAATCCTGTCCTATCCTACCATTAGAAATTATGTCAGGGATGAGATGGCCAAACAAGTGGAACACCTTTACGGAAAACCAGACGTCATAGCGGGCGTAGCTACCGGTGCCATTGGTATTGGTATGTTAGTAGCCGAATCTTTGGGCCTTCCTTTTGTCTATGTCAGACCCGAGGCTAAATCCCATGGCAGACAAAACCAAATTGAAGGATATTTGGAAGCCAATCAGAATGTAGTGGTCATCGAAGATTTGATCAGTACAGGAAAAAGTAGTTTAAATGCTGTGGACGCCCTTAAAGAAAGCGGCGCCAATATTAAGGGAATGATCGCCATTTTCACCTATGGCTTCTCCGTGGCCACGGAGAATTTTGCGAAGAAAGGCATAGAACTCCATACCTTGAGCGACTACGACCACCTGATAAAACAGGCCTCCGAGACCAACTATATAAAAGAAGCACAACTGAACACCCTACTAGCATGGAAAAATAATCCTGCAGGATGGAAAATATAATTGATTATGCACATTGAAACTCCAAAGAAAACAATAACAAAAAGCGCAAAAGAAGTTTATGCTTTTTTGCTTGACATCAAAAATTTTGAAAAATTAATGCCCGAGAACATCAGTAAATTTGAAGTTTTGGGAGAAGATAAATTTCTTTTTGCATTAAAAGGAATGCCGGAAATAGTTTTAAAACTGAAGGAAAAAAATCCATATGACCAGGTTGTTTTAGGCGCTGCAAGTGACAAGCTACCCTTCACCTTAACGGCAGATATTGTATCCCTTGGTGAAAACGAAAGCGATGTTTTCCTAAGTTTCGAAGGGGAATTCAACGCCATGATGGCCATGATGATAAAAACCCCTATCACTAATTTTATGGGAACCTTATCGGAAAACCTTCATAAAATCTAATAGAGCAATTTAATTTCCTTTAGTCCAAATTCTTTTTTAACATCGTCCTCCAAAACAACAATAAGCTTACCTTCGGAGGATACGTCCGTGATGAATCCCATAAACAATTCGTCATTCTGGTTTCTAAAGGTGGAAGGCTTATCTTTTCTAAAGAGCACACTTTTGTATTTTTCGATTAGGGTACTTCCTTTTGTAGGGTTTTTAGCCCTAAACGATTCAAAAGTTTCCTGTATCGTTTCTAAAAGGGTACCCAAAAGCTCATCCAAATCTTGATTTTTTCCCAAAATCAGTTTTAAAGAGGAAACATTGGGAAGATTATTGAAGTGCATTTGGTTCACATTTAGCCCAATCCCTATGACGGAAGACTGGATTTTATCACCAGAAAGGATATTTTCGATCAGGATCCCGGCAATCTTATGGTGACCTGACAGAATGTCGTTTGGCCATTTAATACTTAGATCAGGTATTTGAAGCTTCTTTAAATGCTCGAAAAGGGCCATGGAAACCACTACATTTATCATAAATTGATGAGCTACCATGAAGTCATCAAACCTCTTGAACACACTAAAGGTCAGATTTTTACCTGGTTCCGACACCCATTCGGTCCCCATCTGCCCCCTACCCTTGGACTGTTCATGGGCCACCACAACCGTAAAATCATTCAGCGCAACTTCTGTCAATAGCTCCTTTAAGTATGCATTTGTGGATTCCGTGGCATTAAGTTTGAGTATCTGCATAAGTAAGTAGTTATTTTGTTGCACAATCTTATGTTAAAAACAATAGCTAAAAAAACAAAAAAACGATAACTTTGTAAAATATAAAATTTTTGAATGCAGAATAGTAAAGTTAGTCAAGATGAATTAATCACTTCAATTTTATTCGGAATAGAAGAAGTTAAAGGAAACCATATAAACATCCTCGATCTCAGAGAAATTGAGAATACTGTTTGTGACTACTTTATTATCTGTGATGGCACTTCCAATACGCATGTAAATGCAATCGTCAACTCAATCCAGAAAACTGTAAGCAAGGGCTTAAAAGATAAGCCTTGGCACGTTGAAGGTTCCGACAATTCGGAGTGGGTCTTAATGGACTACGTAAATGTTGTGGTACATGTCTTCCAGACGCAAACTAGGGAATATTATGACATAGAGGGTCTATGGGGTGATGCGAAAGTAACCGCTATTGAAAGTAGTTTTAATAAGTAAAAAAAAATAATGGCTAAAGAAAATAATACAAGTCCCAAAAAACCAAAATTCAGCTCATGGTGGATTTATGGGTTAATTGCAATGTTGCTTATTGGTTTCCAATTTTTCGGAAGCAGCAACTTCAATAGCACCAAAAAAACCACCTCATCTGAACTTCAGGAATACCTAAGGAACGGAGATATTTCAAAAATTTTGATTATCACCAATACACGTCAAGCTAAAGTTTTCCTTACTGAGGAGGCTTTAAATAAGGACGTTCACAAAGATGTGGCCGAGAAATCTTTTGCTCTTACACAAGGCGTTACCCCACAGTACATCTTGGATTATGGGGATTTACAGAATTTCGAGAACGAAATAAAAAACATTAAAAAGGAAAATAACCTGGACACCATTGTCGATTACGATACGGAGTCCAATGTTCTGGGTGATCTGTTATTGACCTTACTGCCCTTTGTCCTTATCATAGGTATTTGGATCTATTTGATGCGCAGGATGTCAGGAGGTGCCGGTGGAGGTGCTGGTGGACAGATTTTCAATATTGGCAAATCAAAAGCTAAACTTTTCGACGAAAAAACGGATACAAGAACCTCCTTTAAGGATGTCGCTGGTCTTGAAGGTGCAAAAGAGGAAGTAGAAGAAATAGTTGAATTTCTAAGAAACCCGGACAAATACACCTCTCTAGGTGGAAAAATACCGAAAGGCGCCCTCCTTGTGGGACCTCCGGGAACCGGTAAAACATTATTGGCCAAAGCTGTGGCCGGGGAAGCGAAAGTGCCTTTCTTTTCACTATCAGGTTCAGATTTCGTTGAAATGTTTGTTGGGGTTGGTGCTTCAAGAGTGCGCGACCTGTTCAAACAGGCTAAGGATAAATCCCCCGCCATTATATTTATCGATGAGATAGATGCAATTGGTAGGGCTAGAGGTAAAAATAATTTTACCGGTTCCAACGATGAAAGGGAAAACACCCTGAACCAATTACTGACAGAAATGGATGGTTTTGGAACCAATACAAACGTTATCGTATTGGCTGCTACCAACCGTGCGGATGTTTTGGACAAAGCCCTAATGAGGGCTGGTAGGTTCGACAGACAGATCTATGTAGATCTTCCCGACCTCAATGAACGTAAGGAGATTTTTGAGGTACACCTTAGACCAATCAAAACTGCCGAGACCTTGGATCTTGATTTTCTTGCTAGACAAACACCTGGTTTCTCAGGTGCGGATATAGCCAATGTTTGTAATGAGGCAGCACTTATTGCAGCCCGAAAAGAGAAAAAGGCCGTTACAAAACAGGATTTCTTGGATGCTGTAGATAGGATTGTAGGAGGTCTTGAGAAAAAAAACAAAATCATCACTCCCGGAGAAAAGAAAACAATAGCATATCATGAGGCCGGACACGCCACAGTTAGCTGGATGTTGGAACACGCTGCTCCCTTGGTAAAAGTGACCATAGTTCCCAGAGGGCAATCTTTAGGTTCCGCATGGTATTTGCCGGAAGAACGACTTATCGTTAGACCGGATCAAATGAAGGATGAAATGTGTGCCACTTTAGGAGGGAGAGCTGCCGAAAGGGTTATGTTCGACAAGATTTCTACTGGAGCCTTGAGTGATCTTGAAAAAGTGACAAAACAAGCTAGGGCGATGGTTACCATATATGGACTTAATGAGGAGATAGGAAACATTACCTTCTATGATTCTTCCGGACAGAACGAATATGGCTTCACCAAACCTTATAGTGAAGAAACTGCACAAAAGATCGACAGGGAAATATCCAAATTAATTGAAGAACAATACAAAAGAGCCGTAGAACTTCTTTCAAAACATAAGGATAAACTTACCGAATTGGCAGAACGTCTTTTGGAAAAAGAAGTTATCTTTAAGGACGATTTGGAAAAGATCTTTGGCAAAAGACCATTTGACAAGGAGTTTGATGAAAAAGGCCAAGAAAAGAGCAATAAGGAGGAATTACCAAAAGAAGAACTAGAATCTTAGAAACAAAAGACGTGTTATTACACGTCTTTTGCTTTACTTTATGCCATAAATTGAAGATCGTATAAACAACTATGGGTCTATTTGATAAACTATTTGGGGGAGGAAAGAAGAAGGTTTCAAAGGAAACTGCTGAAACCAGGGGGTTGCATATGCCCGACCTCAATATTCCAGTAGACGAGAAATTTACGATTAACTTCAAAAAGAACGGGGGGAAATTTCTATACTGCGATTCCTTTTCAGAAATAACAGAAACCTTGGACAATATCATTGTAGAAAATCAATGGCAAGATCAAGCCTTCTTCACAATAGACGACAGATTGGAAGCTAGATTTTCCAAACAAGGTCTTCTATTTACCAACAGTCCAAACAAGAGCACGGTATTTTTTACCACTTGCGAGCAACTCATAGCCCAAAACGGGTCTATTTTAGTATGCTCCAACCAATTAAAAGAATACAAACTACACGATTTACCAGAAAATCTTATTGTTTTTGCCACTACCAGTCAATTGGTGGAATCTATTGGTGAAGGTCTAAAAAACATTAAGAAAAAGTATAAAAACAGCATTCCGGCCAATATTACGACCATAAAACATTTTCAGTCCACTACAGAGGACAAAGATGATTTCCTCTCTTACGGAAGTAGTTCAAAAAATTTATATCTTTTACTTCTGGAAGACCTTTAACATATGAGAGAAATGCTTAGGCGCCTAATAACGGGTGTCGTCTATGTCTTTTTATTACTATCTGCTATATTCCTTAGCTCGGATGCCTTTGACTTTCTGTTTATGGCCTTTGGCCTGGCTTGTATTCATGAATACAAGAGAATTGTAAAACTTAGGGGGTACCATTTATATGTGGCCTATTTGGTCCTTTGGTGGGCATTTATTTATATTATTCAGGATAAAGTAGTCATCAATATTTTGATGTTATTGACAATTACTATTAATTTTGCACTACTGGTATTTCTTTTCAATAAAAAAGAAATAAAGTTCAACACCATGCAGAAATTTATTTTTGGATTATTTTATATTGGTGGCGGCTGTATTTTTCTAACTATGATACCTTACAAGGATGACGAATTTGCCCAGTTTTTGATCATGGGTATTTTTATCCTCATTTGGGTAAACGACTCCTTTGCCTATTTGGTAGGAAGAAGCATTGGAAGAACAAAACTATATCCAGCGGTTTCCCCAAAAAAAACAATTGAAGGTGCTGTGGGAGGTCTTGTTTTCGCTCTGATCGCGGCGTACATCATGTCTTCATTTGAAACCAACCTCTCCCTTAGGGAATGGTTGATACTAGCAGTCGTGATTGTTATAACCGGCAGTTTAGGGGATTTGATCGAATCCAAGTTCAAAAGAAGCGCAGGCGTAAAAGATAGTGGTGCCATATTGCCGGGTCATGGAGGCATGTTGGATAGGTTGGACAGTTTGGTGTTTTCCGCTCCATTTGCTTATTTAACGTTAAATATATTTTCTTATGTTTCATAAAGAAGGTCAAAAAATCATTTTGATCACATTTTTGACTATTGCCTCAATCTGTCTTTTGGCCCATTTTTTTATTGAAATTACTTGGGCTAGACTTACTGTACAAATCTTTGCCTTATTCATTTTGGTGATGATCTTACAATTTTTTAGAAACCCAAATCGCAAGGTCGTCAAAAATTTTGATGAGATTTTGGCACCCGTAGATGGCAAAGTAGTGGTTATTGAAGAGGTAGAGGAAACGGAATTCTTTAAGGATAAGAGGATACAGGTCTCCATTTTTATGTCTCCCATAAATGTGCATGTAACGAGGTACCCGGTCAGTGGAGTAGTCAAGTATTCCAAATACCATCCGGGAAAATATTTGGTCGCTTGGCATCCAAAAGCAAGTACCGAAAACGAACGGACCACAGTTGTTATAAAAACTCCAAAATTTGGCGACATCTTGTACAGACAAATTGCAGGGGCAATGGCCAAAAGAATTGTAAATTATGCCATTGAAGGGGAAAGTGTACGCCAGGGCGAGGATGGCGGGTTTATTAAATTTGGTTCTAGGGTAGATTTGTTCTTACCTTTAGATTGTCCAATTACCGTAAAATTGAACCAAAAAGTTACAGGTGCCAAAACCTGTATTGCTATACTTAAAAATCAGGATGACGAGTGATAAATTATACATGAAATTTTCTGAAGCCGTTGCTTTTGTGAACCAATTTACAGAACCCCTCCCTGCTGATCTTCTGCTAAAGCTGTATGCTTATTACCGCATTGCGAACGAGAACTTCAACCATCCAGGAAGCAGCACTCCCCTTATCAATGCATTTAAGGCCAATGCGCTGATCCAGGCCAAAAATGTAAAACCAAAACAGGCCATGAAGCTATATATTGCCCTTGTAGATAAGGAACTTCGCAATAAGTCATAATTACATCCTTGTCAATCCAGTACTTA
Source organism: Psychroserpens sp. (assembly GCA_047612485.1). GTDB lineage: Bacteria > Bacteroidota > Bacteroidia > Flavobacteriales > Flavobacteriaceae > Sediminicola. Next base: position 5,705 of record JBLGAT010000022.1, on the reverse strand, counting down.
TGCCAATAATTGGGCATTGGACTCCTCTTTCTCCAAATAAGTAAAGTACACCCCAAATAATATTGTGATCACAAAATAACTTGCCATTAGAACTTTTCCAGAGGGCATAAAATTTTCAAGGCCAAACCAATCCCCTGTATAAAATATTAACCCAAGTCCACACACTCCCCTTACCACCTCAACAAAAACCGCTATTCTATTCCTATCCATTAAGGACGAATACCCATAGATACCCACAAATACGAATGCCCCAAATAGCAATAGCCCATCAAAGCCAATATCGCTGTAACTATAAAACATAAACAGCAACAAAAGTACGCTGAACAACATTTGAAAAATCACATAGGCTTTGAGCTTCAAGGACGCCACAGTCTTATACCGTTTAAATTGATAAACATCCTCTATAATAGTGATGGGATATTTTTCACGCACATCTATTGGCCTCCATCCCGTTGGCATAAACCAAATCCTAATTTTATCCCAAGAATTCCCAGTTCTCCAGGCATCCTTCAACAAACTCCAAAAGTGTTGAAAATTAATATGCACAGGATTCCAGGTTGCTGCTTGTTTTAACACCCCAAACTGGGGAGGGACGTCTTCCAATTCTTCTTGGAACGTACCAAACATCCGATCCCAAACACATAAGATCTGTCCAAGATTCTTGTCTATATATTCTGGATTGATGGCATGGTGAACCCTATGCTGGGATGGTGTCACCAACACCTTTTCAACCCACCCCATGCTACCTATATGCTGGGTATGGTACCAAAATTGGGCAAATAAATGCACTGGGACCAAAATCGCGATAACTTCATAAGGCACTCCCAAAAGCGCAGCAGGGATCAATAGAATTGAAAAATAACCGATCAAGTTTGAGATGGGCTGCCGTAGGGCGCAGGCAAGGTTAAACTCTTCACTGCTGTGATGGATCACATGCTGATTCCAAAATATATTGATCTTATGGCTTAATCTGTGGTTCCAATAACCCGCAAAATCCAAGACCACGAAAGCCATTACCCAAACCAACCAAGTAGCCTTAATCTCCGTTAGAGCCAATTGTTCCAGTAAAAACGGATAACTGATTACAATAAAAGCAAGACCAAGAGAATCTTTAATAATATTTGTGAGTCCGGAACTGATGCTAGAAACAGTATCCAGTACTTTATGCATTTGATTTTTTATGAAATACCCATAGGCGATTTCAATTACCAATAAAAGTATAAAAAAGGGAATTGCATAAAGCAAAGCATTTGCATAGGTTTCCATGACCGGATATTAATTCTCAATAAATATACTAAAAATCCTCTTTTCCTTTGGAATACTAAATAATGAAAATGCCAGCGCTCAAGGTGAACTCACTTTAAAGATAAAGCCTTGACCGTGTACATTGTCAATTTTGATACTTGGGTCATTAATGAGGTATCCTCTTAAATGAGAAACAAATACATTTAAGCTCTTTCTATTGAAGTAATCGTTCTTCCCCCATAGGTGTATGAGTATGTCCTTATGAGTACAGAGTTTGTTTTTGTTATTTACCAAGTAAACCAGTAGTTCGTTTTCCCTACTGGTCAAGGATATTACTTCCTTATTAAAGACCAATTCTTGATTGATACTGTTCAATCTATACTTACCAATGGTGTAATTTTTATCTTCTGGGACAGCTACGGTTTTCTTAACAAGTCTGGACAACAGGCTCTCAATGCGTACTACAAGTTCCTCTTCATCAATTGGCTTTTTAAGATAGTCCACGGCCCCAAGGGCAAAGCCCTTTAATACATCAATTTTCAAGGATCTCGCCGTTAAAAATATAAACGGTAAATCAGGGGACAAAATTTGAATCTTCCCGCCAAGGGTAAATCCGTCCATTTCGGGCATCATCACATCCAAAATGGCCAAATCAAAATTGTTGGTTTCAATATTTTTCAATCCTTCCTTCCCGGATTTTGCCCAGGTGAGCAGAAATCCTTTCATCTTCAAATACTCTGTGAGCAAATAACCTAATGCAGGATCGTCCTCTACCAATAATATGCTATATTCTTTTTCCATTTTTCTTTAATGGGATTAGTAGTGAAATGGTGGTCCCTATGCCAACCACGCTATCCACTTTGATATGGCCCTTATGGCTATCCACCACATGTTTTACGTAATGCAAACCGAGCCCATATCCCTTGACCGTATGAAGATTTCCTTGGGTGACCCTATAATATTTATTAAAAATACGCTGTTGATCCTTTTTATCCAACCCTATCCCGTTATCCTTAACACTTACCATCAGGCACTTTCCAGCAAAAAATGCTTTTAACTGTATGTTAGGATCTTCAGAATACTTTTTAGCATTTTCCAGTAGATTGATTATCGCATTTTCTAAATGGGAAGCAGCGACATGCACTGGGTATTCCCCATTCTCCAATTCGTATGAGAACTGAAGACTCTCCAATGACACCAATGTCTGAAACTCTTCACAAAGCCTTTGTAAATTAGGTCTAAAATCAACATCCTTGAAAACCAATACTTTTTTATTGTTCTCCATGCTTCCCAATTCCAAAACCTTATCAATATGGACTTTCAATCTTTCTATCTGTTGCCGGACAATAGCTACTATTGGTTTGTGTTTCTCGTCCAAATCCTCTTCCAAAATTTTAGTGGCCAACCCTATGGCGAATACAGGGGTCTTTAATTCATGGGTGAGATTGTTAATGAATTCGTTGGTTGTTGTAATGAGTTTCCCTTGCCAATAAAATGACCTAAGCACCCAAATAACGACCATAATAATGGCTAATATAAATATTAGGCTTGGAATGGTTAGCCCATTCAATTGAAATAAGAAGTAGGTATTAATATCTTTGAACTGAAGCTCCAATACCAAGCTTTTTCCCCTCAAGGCAGGAAGGTAACCCTCCAATTCTATGGGATAAGTATTCAGCTTATCATCTTTTTTAAAAACAATGGGTGAAGTGAGGTAATCAGTGGAATCCCTAGAGAACAGCTGATATGAAAATTCGGCAGCGATACCGTTAACTGCCAATCTATCTTTTAAGAAGTCATTTAAAAAATGCCCAGTGGCGCTCTGCACACTATCCAAACTAAGGTTAAAATAGGAATCGTCCTTTGAAATTGACTTCCCAATTAAAAAAGTGAGCTCATTTTCTTCGGTCAGATCATTTTTTATAGTCCGACTGGCAGTTCCCATATTTTTATTAAACTGCACCTTTGCTAGATTGAGCCCAATCTTCAAATATTGATATTGTACCACGAACAAACCTAGTACCGCGATAACAAATACAATAATATGTAGTTTTCTCCTTTTCAAAGTAGGCTTCAAAATAAGACAAAATTGGACTATTTCACCAAGATTAATAATTTATTAATTCTATTAACCTTTCATTAATCTTCTTTACCTATCCTTAACCCCTCTCAAAGGTAAAATCTCTTAATTTCGGTCTCAAGTTAATTTCAATTTCACAGGAACACCATTACTAGTAATTAGTCATAAGAAGCTAACCCCAACAGGTTAGCTTTTTGTAAAAAATACTTTAAGCTCCGTCTAATTGCCTCCCTAAAATCTAAAATGAATACAACCGAAAAAGGGTAGTTCACATTGATCAGAAAAAATGAAAGATATATATATGAACATAACCACCAGGATATCAAAAACCAATGTCCTGGCTATTTGCATTGGTTTGGTTTACCTATGGTTTGGATCATTAAAATTTTTCACTAGCCTAAGTCCCGCCGAGGATTTAGCCATCAACACAATCGATCGATTGACTTTGGGTCTCCTCCCCACTTACATCTCGATTATAGCTCTTGCTCTTTGGGAAACGGTCATTGGATTGTTATTAATTTTACAGATCTTCAGAAGACCGGTAATTGTATTGGCCCTGATTCATATTTCCATGACCTTTACTCCCTTGCTCTTTTTTCCTGAATTGACCTTTAACCAAAATGTATTTTTACCCACCTTACTTGGACAATATATCGTTAAGAACATTATTATAATAGGGGCATTGTACAGCCTGCTCAAAGCAAACACCTCGCCACATACCACATACTAAACATACCAGTATAGCAGTACTTATACTCTTCTTTTCTTCTATATTTTTATTTAAAGCCCAAGGTTGCGTGGCCATTCGGCATTTTTCCTCCTGTGTTGGGAACAATTTGGAAAATAACCTTCTACAGAAAGGCAACATACAGCTTGGCATGAACTATAGGTATTTCAAGTCTTTTTGTCATTTTAGGGGAACCGAGGAAGAACCAGATAGGATTGCAAATAATTCGGAAGTGATCAACCAATCCCATGCTTGGGACTATTTTCTGACCCATGATAGGCTTTATACAAGCATCACCATCCCTACCTGTCCTCAATTCGCGTTCCTCCCTTTACAAACACGGTAGGCAAGAACGCAATTCCACATTTTCCCGAGGCTTGGCCGATATACGATTAGGTGTGGGCTATTGGATTTTCAATCTCGAAGACCATACCAATGGTAACTTGGCGCTGGGTCTAGGTTTAAAGCTTCCAATAGGAAAATATAACGCTTCCGATATATTTTATAATGTTGGCCCTAATGGCGAACCCCAGGCACGTCAAGTAGACCAATCCATTCCGCCCGGAGATGGTGGCTTTGGGATTACCCTTGATATCCAATTCTATCAAAAAATAAGTGACAATCTCTTTGCCTATGGTGGTGGATTCTATTTACTCAACCCTGTGGAAACTAACGGGGTCTGTACATTTAGGGAGACCCTTAGCCCAGTTTTGGAGAACGAGGCCATTATGGCCATACCCGATCAGTATTCGATACGTATAGGATTAAGTTTTAGCGCTTCAAAAACGATCTCCACCTCCTTAGGAGCCCGATTTGACGCTGTACCGGCGAAAGACCTTTTGGGTGGCAATGAAGGCTTTAAAAGACTTGGAAAGGTGCTATCCATTGAGTCTGGCATTGCTTATATGAAAAATAATTTTACTTTAAACCTAAACCTTCCGTTTGCTGTTCGAAGGGAACGTCCCCAAAGTGTTACAGACAGACAGAGATAGCCACTGGTCAACCAAGAAGCGGTGATGCTGCCTTTGCTGATTATCTTATAAATTTTGGGATATCTTATAGATTTTCCAAAAAACAGACCATTGAATTGGATCCATCCCTTAAGGATGCGTGTAAGTAAATCAACTTAATTCTACCAATCGATAGGATGGTAATCCTTCAGGAACTTTCCGGCCCAATGTTTTCCGGTATTAATCCCATCAATGAGTGGATCCAACACTCTGGCAGCGCCATCCACAATATCCAAAGGCGGTTGAAAGTCATGAACATCCACTTTTCTCTTAGAAAGTTCCACTGGATCCTCATCGGTAACCCAACCCGTATCCACAGCGTTCATGTATACCCCATCTTTCGCAAAATCAAGGGCGGAAGTATGGGTCATCATATTTAAGGCTGCTTTAGCCATATTGGTATGGGGATGACGGTCTTCCTTATAAAAACGATGGAATTTACCTTCCATGGCAGAAACGTTGATAATATGCTTTTTTCCCGTGTTTTCCTGACGCATCAATCTAGATAAACGATTACACAATACAAAGGGAGCTATGGCATTCACCAATTGTACCTCAATCATTTCCGGAGTCTCAATCTCCCCTAATTTTAAGCGCCAGCTATTGGTCTTACGAAGATCTACCTGTTGTAGATCTGCATCCA